>JAZNTL010000061.1:0-11684 GCA_045591745.1 Lawsonibacter sp. | reverse complement strand
GAGAATAAAAAATTGTCATTGCTTTTTTAAAAAGATGTGGTACAATGAAGATACCATTCTAACGGAGGTGTACATAGACATGGCTTACAAGATCAGTGACGCTTGCGTCAGCTGCGGTTCCTGCGCTGATGCCTGCCCCGTGGGCGCTATCTCCCAGGGCGACTCTCAGTACCAGATCGATGCCGGCGCTTGCCTGGATTGCGGCAGCTGCGCTGACACCTGCCCCATGGGTGCTATCGCTCAGGCCTAATCAAGCAAATAAAAAACGGTGTCCGAACAGGACACCGTTTTTTATTTGCAAAAAAGTGCGCCGTCTGCAGCAGACGGCGCACTTTTTCTGTAATGAGAAATAACTTTACATACTTTCCAATTCGCCTGGTTCAGCCACGCGAATGCCTTTTTCGCGCAGGGCGGCGGTAGCGGTGGAGTTGTTGGCTACACGGAAAACCATATAGGCAGAATCCTTCTTGCCGCCCAGGAATGCGTAGCCGTATTCCAGATTGATGTTGGCTTCGGACAGTACGTTCAGCACCTGATTCAAACCGCCGGGCACGTTGGGAATGGCCACGGCCAGCACGGAAGTGACGGTACATACGTAGCCTGCGTCCTTGAGAACTGTGGCGGTGTCCAGTGGGCGGTCCACGATGATGCGGGCGATACCGAACTCGTTGGTCTCGGACAGGGACATGGCACGCATGTCAATGTGATGGTCAGCAAGTACACTGGTCAGCGCATTGAGTTCGCCGGGTTTGTTTTCCAGAAAGACGGAGATCTGCTTGACACTCATCTTCAATTCCTCCTTATCAGATCTTGCGATTGTCGATGATACGTACAGCCTTGCCTTCGCTGCGGACGATGGACTTGGGAGCCACCAGAGTGACCTTTGCGGCCAGACCCAGCATGGAGCGCAGGCCGGCGACCAGATCCTTCTGCCGCTTATCGATCTCGCCCAGGTTGTCGGTGAACATCTCGGGGGTCATCTCTACCCGGACCTCCAGTGTGTCGGTGTTCTTTACCCGATCTACGATGATCTGATAGTTGGCGGCATAGCCGTGGTTGAGCAGCACCGTCTCGATCTGAGAGGGGAACACATTCACACCACGGATGATGAGCATATCGTCGCTGCGGCCCATGGGCTTACACATCTTCACGTGGGTGCGACCACAGGGACAGGGCTCGTAATTCAGCTGGCAGATGTCGCGAGTACGGTAGCGCAGCAGGGGGAATGCTTCCTTGGTGATGGAGGTAAAGACCAACTCACCCTTGGAGCCTTCGGGCAGCACTTCGCCGGTATCGGGGTCGATGATCTCGGCAATGAAGTGGTCCTCGTTGATGTGCATGCCGTTCTGGGCGGAGCATTCGAAGGATACACCGGGGCCGGACAGCTCGGTCAGACCGTAAATATCATAGGCCTTGATGCCCAATGTTTTCTGGATGTCTTGACGCATTTCCTCCGACCAGGCTTCGGCACCGAAGATGCCTGCCTTCAGGGGGATGTCATCAGGACCCATGCCCATCTCCTTCATGCTCTCCCCCAAATAGGCGGCATAGGAGGGGGTGCAGCACAGAATGGTGGAGGAAAGATCCTTAATGAAGCCGATCTGGCGATCAGTGTTACCGGAGGAAATGGGAATGGTGAGACAGCCCACCTTGTGGGAACCGCCATGCAGACCGGCGCCGCCGGTGAACAGACCGTAGCCATAGGCTACGTGACAAACATCCTCGTCGGTGGCGCCTGCCGCGGTGAGGGCGCGGGCGCAGCAATCTTCCCACAAATCGATGTCATGCTGGGTGTAAAATGCCATCACCCGCTTGCCGGTAGTTCCGGAGGTGGAGTGGATGCGTACACATTCTTTCAGGGGCTTACCCATCAGGCCGTAGGGATAGGCCTCACGCAGGTCGGCCTTGGTGACGAAGGGCAACTTATGCAGGTCGGCAACACCCTTGATGTCATTGGGAGTGACACCCATGGCTTCCATCTTGGCGCGGTAGTAGGGGACGTTGTCCCACACGTGTTTGACCTGCTTGACCAGCCGCTCATCCTGAAGGGCGCGCAGTTGGTCGCGGGGCATGGTTTCGATTTCCGGTTGATAGTAACGCTCCATTGGGGATCAGACCTTTCTGTTATGTATAGCGGTATTCTCAGGCGTTTTTGCCCAGCTCGAAGGCTTTTTTGTTCAGTTCCAGGAACTTGGCGGGCACGCAGGCTTCAATGGATTTCTGCCATGCTTCGTCGGAGAAGTCAAAGTACTTGGACAGGCGGCCCATAAGCACCAGATTGACGGCCTTGGCAGAACCGGCCTGCTGTGCCAGGGCCAGACAGTCCAGAGCGTCCACCTTGGCACCGGCAGCCAGCATCTTGTTGACCAGATCCTCGGGATACTGGGCGGCACCGGTAATAACGGGCATGGGGTCGATCTGCTGGGTGGAAGTGACGATCTGGCCGTCGGGCTTGAGGTAGCGCAGCCAACGAGCGGCCTCCAGCACCTCAAAGGAGACGATAAAGTCGGCCTCGCCCTTGTCGATGACGGGGGAGCAGACCTTGTCACCGTAGCGCACGTAGGGGAGCACGCTGCCGCCGCGCTGGGACATGCCGTGGACCTCGGACACCTTGACATCATAGCCCTGCTCCATGAGCAGATGGCCCAGCAGTTTGGAGGCCAGCAGGGAACCCTGTCCGCCCACACCAACGATCATAACATTCTTTGTTTTCATGGTTCAGCCCTCCTTCTTGGTGCTCTGGAAGGCACCGAACGCACACAGCTGCTCGCACACGCCACAGCCCACGCACAAGGTGTTGTCCACGTGGGCCTTGCCGTTCTTGATGGAGATCGCGGGGCAGCCGATCTTCATGCAGGCCTTGCAGCTCTTGCACTTGTCGGTGTCCACACACAGGGGCGCACTGTGCTTGACATATTTGAGCAGGGCGCAGGGACGGCGGGAGATGATCACGGAAGGAGCGTCCACCGCCAGTTCTTCCTTGATGGCCGCATCGCAGGCCTTCAGATCATAGGGATCTACCACACGCACCCGCTCAAAGCCCATGGCCCGGCACAGGGACTCCAGGTCGATCTTACCTGCGGGGTCGCCCTTGATGTTGTAGCCGGTGGTGGGGTTCTGCTGGTGACCGGTCATGCCGGTGATGGAGTTGTCCAGAATAATGACGGTGGAATTGGACTGGTTGTAGGCGATGTTGGCAAGGCCGGTCATGCCGGAGTGCATGAAGGTCGAGCCGCCAATGACGGCCACGGTCTTGCCCTGACTGTCGCTGCCCAGTGCCTTGTTGAAGCCGTGGGTGGCGGAGATGGACGCACCCATGCACAGGGTCATGTCCATGGCAGCCAGAGGAGCTACCGCGCCCAGAGTATAGCAGCCGATGTCGCCCAGCACGGTACACTTGTTCTTGCTCAGGGTATAGAATAGACCACGATGGGGGCAGCCGGCGCACATAACAGGGGGACGGGGAGGAATGGCATCCTCCAAAGCCTTGCCGGTATGTACCTCGCCGCCCAGACACTGAGCCACCAGATTCTGAGAAAACTCACCCAGAATGGGCAGCACGTCCTTGCCAGACACTTCCAGACCCATGGCGCGGCAGGCATTTTCCACGATGGGGTCCAGCTCTTCGACTACTACCAGCTTCTTTACCTTGGCGGCGAAGTCACGGATGAGCTTCTGGGGCAGGGGATGGACCATACCCAGCTTGAGGACGGACACGCTGTCCCCAAACACTTCCTTTACATACTGATAGGAGGTGGAGGAGGTGATGATGCCCACCTCAGTGCCGCCCATCTCCACACGGTTCAGGGCAGAGGTCTCGGCATATTCGGCCAGCCGGGCCATGCGATCTTCCACAAAGGGGTGGCGGCGGATGGCGTTGCCGGGCATCATAACATACTTGGCGATGTTCTTCTCGTAGGTACGGGTGGGGACTTCCTGACGGGGTGCGGTTTCCACCACGGACTGGGAGTGGGCCACGCGGGTGCACATCTTCAGCAGCACCGGGCAGTCAAACTCCTCGGAAATATCATAGGCGGCCTTGGCAAAGGCAAGGGCCTCTGCGGAGTCGGCAGGCTCCAGCATGGGCAGCTTGGCGGCCACGGCATAGTGGCGGGAATCCTGCTCATTCTGAGAGGAATGCATGCCGGGGTCGTCGGCCACAGCAATGACCATACCGGCATTCACACCGGTGTAAGCCACGGTAAACAGAGGGTCGGCAGCCACATTCAGACCCACGTGCTTCATAGCACAGAAGGAGCGCTTTCCGGCCAAACACGCACCGAAGGCGGACTCCATAGCGACCTTTTCGTTGGGGGCCCACTCGGTGTAGACTTCGTCAAATTTTGCTATCTCCTCGGTGATCTCCGTGCTGGGGGTGCCGGGGTAGCTGGACACCACACAGCAGCCGGCCTCATACAGGCCGCGGGCAACGGCAGCGTTGCCCAACATAAGCTGTTTCATCTTGCGCTTACCTCTTTCTATGCTTAACTTTCTTTTTCTTCGTTGACTCGGTCAATGACGTGGCCTACCACACCGCCCGCACCGTTGTCCAGCATGGACCGGCGCACCCGGCTGATGGTGGCGCTGGAGGCTCCGGTCTTGTCCAGAATATCCAGATAGACCAGCCCCTGCTTCAGATAGACGGCAACGTCAAAGCGCTGCTCCATGGACCGCAGTTCCGTGGGGGTGCACAGATCGTCAAAAAAACGACAGCACTCGTCCAGGTCCTTCAGTTTCAAAATGGTCTCGTACAGCGCCATGCTCCGCTCTTTTTTACCAGCCTTTGCCATGGATAACACTCCTTAACCTCAATTTGTGCCAAGGCACTTTCATGGTCTAAAGTCATGTTAACACATTAAAGCGAAAAGGTAAACCCATTTTTCACATCAAAACAAAAAATCCTCCGGCTTTTTACAGCCAGAGGACGAGACGCTCCCGTGTTACCACCTCTATTTGCCCGCTTTTCACAAAGAGGGCCTCACCGGGTGTCCGACAACACCCTTCCTCTGTAACGGGAGGACCCGTTCCGCTCTACTTGGCACGTGCCGTTCCTCGGACTGCTCTGGAGATGAAATTTCAAGCCACATTGCCATGCCCCTCGCACCGACCGGGAACTCTCTGAACTGGTTTACCTGCGCTTTACTTTGTCTGCGTCTTTGCCTTTGAGCGAGATTATACGCAGTTTTTTTGCTTTGTCAAGAAGAAATGGAATAATTTTATTTACGCAAATATTTTGAAAACGGGACTTGACTTTTTTGCGAAAAGAAGGTATTATCACTTCAACGCTTTAAAGCGGATGACAAGAGCGCGGGCGCGGCCCGCTTGGAAAGGATAGAGCCTTATGCCCATTACCGACCTGTTGGAACGCAACAGCAAGCTGTACGGCGACGAGACCGCTCTGGTGGAGATCAACCCTGAAATACAGGAGGAGCAGCGGGTTACATGGAAAGAATTTGAACTGATCCAGCCTACCTCCTCGGCACCCTATCGCCGGGAGATTACCTGGTCCATTTTTGATGAGAAAGCCAACCGGGTGGCCAATATGCTGCTGGGCCGTGGTATCCGCAAGGGACAGAAGATTGCCATCCTGCTGATGAACTGTCTGGAGTGGCTGCCCATCTATTTTGGTATCCTCAAGACCGGCGCTATTGCCGTACCTCTGAACTTCCGCTACACTTCCGACGAGATCGAGTATTGTCTGAAGCTGGCGGAGGCGGACGTGCTGTTCTTTGGGCCGGAGTTTGTTGGTCGTATGGAGACCATCGTTCCGACCTTGAAGAAAGACCATCTGCTGTTTTTTGTGGGTGATGTGTGTCCCACGTGGGCCGAGGATTACCATCGGGCCACCGCCAACTGTTCCAGTCAGGCCCCCAAGGTGCTCGTTGACGATGAGGATGAGGCGGCTATTTACTACTCCTCCGGCACCACCGGTTTCCCCAAGGCAATTCTGCTCAAGCACCAGGCGCTGAGCCAGTCCGCACGCATGGAGGCCGCCCACCACGAGACCACCCATGAGGACGTGTTCCTGTGTATTCCGCCCCTGTACCATACAGGTGCGAAAATGCACTGGTTCGGCTCTCTGTTTACCGGAAGCAAGGCCGTGCTGCTCAAAGGGAATTCTCCCAAAGCGGTGTTTGATGCAGCCTCTCAGGAGCGCTGCACCATCGTCTGGCTGCTGGTGCCCTGGGCGCAGGACATTCTGGCCGCCCTTGACCGGGGCGAGATGAAGCTGGAACATTATGAGCTGGACCAGTGGCGGCTCATGCATATCGGGGCCCAGCCTGTGCCTCCTTCTCTGATCAAACGCTGGATGGAGTACTTCCCCCACCATAAATATGATACCAACTACGGCCTGTCCGAGTCCACCGGCCCGGGCTGCGTCCATCTGGGTATGGACAATATTCACAAGGTGGGTGCCATCGGTGTGCCCGGCTACGGCTGGAAGATCAAAATCGTGGATGAGCTGAATCAAAAGGTCCGTCCCGGCGACGTGGGTGAGCTGTGCGTCAAGGGCCCCGGTGTGATGGTGTGCTACTATCACAACGAGGAGGCCACCAACGAGGTGCTGGAGAACGGCTGGCTGCACACCGGCGATATGGCCCGTCAGGATGAAGATGGCTTTATTTTCCTTGTGGACCGCAAAAAGGACGTGATCATCTCCGGCGGCGAGAACCTGTACCCGGTGCAGATCGAGGCTTTCCTTGCCGCTATGCCCAAGATCCACGATGTAGCCGTCATCGGTCTGCCCGACCCCCGTTTGGGCGAGATCGCCACAGCCATCATTCAGGTGAAGGACGGCATGACCTGTACCGAAGAGGAAGTGGAGAAGTTCTGCATGGACCTGCCCCGGTACAAGCGTCCCCGCAAGATCATCTTTGCTCCTGTGCCCCGCAATGCCACCGGCAAGATCGAAAAGCCCAAGCTGCGCGAGCAGTACTGCGGTGTGCGTTTGGTGGAAGCGCAAAACAACGCCTGATAAAAGTCCCTCCCGCGGGCGGGAGGGACTTTCCTTTTCCTAAGTCTTGTGCTACAATCGATCATACAGAAATAAATGGGGAGCACCCTTTGTGGGAGGAAACATTATGGTATCTGAACGTATGCTTGGTCTGGGCACCGCCCGGTCCGTGATCCGCGAGCTGTTCGAGTACGGTAAGCAGCGCGCCGCCATCGTGGGAGCGGAAAACGTGTATGACTTCTCTCTGGGCAATCCCAGTGTGCCAGCCCCCGATGCGGTGAATGAAACGGCCATCCGTATTCTGAAGGAAAATCCCGATATTATCCACTGCTATACCAGTGCCCAGGGTGACGCGGGCGCTCGTCAGCGCTTTGCCGACAGCATCAACCGCCGCTTTGGCGGGGACTATACCGCCGACCGGTTTTACATCACCGTGGGTGCGGCTGCGTCTTTGTGCTGCGTGTTCAACGGTCTGACCTGCCCGGGTGATGAGTTCATCGTCTTTGCCCCTTATTTCCCGGAGTATAAGGTGTTTATTGAGGGAGCGGGTGCCAAAATGGTGCTCATCCCCCCCGAGATCGAGCAGTTCCAGATCGACTTTTCCGCCTTTGAAAAGGCAATCACGCCCAATACCAAGGGTGTGGTGGTCAACAGCCCCAATAACCCCTCCGGTGTGGTCTATTCCCGCCAGACGCTGGAGCAGCTGGCCACGATCCTGACCGCCAAGAGCGAAGAATACGGACATCCCATCTATCTCATCTCCGATGAGCCCTACCGTGAGATCGCCTTCAGCGGGGTAGAGGTGCCTTGGATCCCTCATATTTATAAGGATACTATCGTGTGCTATTCCTTCTCCAAGTCCCTGTCCTTGCCCGGCGAGCGTCTGGGCTACGTGCTGGTGCCCGGTCAGGTGACCGACAACGATCAGGTCTATGCCGCAGTGGCCGGTGCGGGCCGTTCTCTGGGCTATGTAAATGCCCCCAGCCTGTTCCAGCAGGTGACCAGCCTGTGCTGTGACATGACAGCAGATTTGAAGGTGTACGAGGAAAACTGCAAGCTGCTGGTGGACTCTCTGCGTGAGATGGGCTACCACGTGGCCCAGCCGGGCGGTGCGTTTTATCTTTTCCCCCGCAGCCTTGAGCCGGACGATCTGGCCTTCAGCGAGCGGGCCAAGCAGTTCGACCTGCTGCTGGTGCCCGGCACCGGCTTCGGTGCCCCCGGCCACTTCCGTCTGGCCTACTGTGTGCAGACCGATATGATCCGCCGTGCTCTGCCCAAGTTCAAAGCATTGGCCGACTCCTACAAGTAAAAAGGACTTCAACGCAGGTGCTGCTTTGGCGGCACCTGCGTTTTTCCTGCGTAAAAGGGGCATACTCCTTTCCATAAGGAGGAGTAGACCATGCTGAGAAAGACCAAGATCATCTGCACACTGGGGCCTGCGGTAGACAGTGAAGACCTGATCGAAAAGCTGATCAAGAGCGGGATGGATGGGGCTCGATTCAATTTCTCTCACGGAAGCCATACTGCACATAAGGCACAGCTGGATCGGCTGAAAAAGGTTCGCAAGCGGCTGGGCCGACCTGTGGCCGCCATTCTGGACACCCGTGGACCGGAGATCCGTATTCGGGATTTTGCCTGCGGCAGTGTGGAGCTGAAGATGGGGGACAGCTTTGTTCTGACCACTGGGGAGGCAGAGGGAGACTGCCGCCGGGTGTCGGTCACCTATCCGGAACTGCATGAGGAAGTGAGCGTGGGGCAGGAGATACTGGTGGACGATGGACTGATCTGTCTGCGTGTGGAGGAGCTTAGGGGACAGGATATTCTGTGCCGGGTGGAAAATGGAGGCGTCCTTTCCGGCAGAAAGTCCATCAACATTCCCGGGGCCCACATCAGTCTGCCTGCCCTGACACAGCAGGATGTAGAGGACCTGTGCTTTGGTGTGGAGCAGGAGTTTGACTATGTGGCGGCATCCTTCGTGCGTCGGGCGGAGGATGTGCGGGCAGTGCGCCGTGTGCTGGACGGATATGGGGGAGAAGAGGTACGCATCATTGCCAAGATCGAAAATCAGGAGGGTGTGGACAACTTTGATGCCATTTTGCGGGAAGCGGACGGCATCATGGTGGCCCGTGGAGATCTGGGGGTGGAGGTGCCTGCGGCAACGGTGCCCATCCTGCAAAAACAGATGATCCGCAAGGGTCAGCTGGCGGGAAAGCCGGTCATTACCGCCACCCAGATGCTGGATTCCATGATCCGCAATCCACGGCCCACCCGGGCGGAGGTGTCTGATGTGGCTAATGCGGTGTACGATGGCACAAGCTGTGTGATGCTCTCCGGCGAGACGGCTGGTGGCGCGTATCCCATACAGGCGGTGGAAGCCATGGCCCGGGTGGTGGAAGAGACGGAACGGGCCATCCATTACTGGGACAGATTTCGCAAACGGCGCCTGCCTGAGCTGATCACGGTGGACGATGCCATTACCCACTCTGCCTGCCTGACAGCCATGGACCTGCAGGCCAAGGCCATTCTGGCTCCCACCCACACGGGACACACCGCACGCATGATCGCCCGGTTTCGTCCCCAGTGTCCCGTGGTGGCGCTCACAGGCTGGGAGCGGGTGCGCCGCCGACTGTCCATTTGCTGGGGCGTTGTGCCATTGTTGATGGAACAGGTGCAGGACACCGACAGGTTGTTTGAGCAGTCTGCATGTGCCGCTGTGGAACAAAAGCTGGCCACCGGGGGAGAAGTGGTGGTCATCACTGCCGGTATTCCTTTGGGCAGGACGGGCTCCACAAATCTGGTCAAGGCCCACATGATACAGAAAAAATGACTTCAAAGCCGCTTGTCCCAACGGGAAGAGCGGCTTTGAAAATTTTTTTGTAAAACCCCTTGACTTTATCACTTTTATGCGTTAAACTTCAATGCATAAAAGCGATAAAGTGAATCGCTGAAAGAAAGGACCTGATTTTGTGTTAATCAAAGTAGTCATGCTCATCGTCTTCTTTTCCGTAATGGTGGGCATCGGCGTCTATTGCCGCAAAAATGCCACTGATGTCAATGGATTCGTGTTGGGCGGCCGCTCTGTGGGGCCGTGGCTTACCGCCTTCGCCTACGGAACCTCCTATTTCTCTGCGGTGGTGTTTGTGGGCTACGCAGGACAGTTCGGATGGAAGTACGGCATCGCCGCCACTTGGGCGGGTATCGGAAATGCCTTTTTGGGCTCTTTGCTGGCATGGGTGGTGCTGGGCCGTCGTACCCGTGTGATGACCCAGCATCTGGACAGTGCCACAATGCCGGAGTTTTTTGGAAAGCGCTTTGGTACCCAGGCACTGAAAATTGCCGCGTCCGTTATCGTGTTTGTTTTTATGATCCCCTACACGGCCAGTCTCTACAATGGCCTGTCCCGTCTGTTTGAAATGGCCTTCCCCATGCTTGACTATTCCGTGTGTGTGGTGGTCATGGCGGTGCTTACCGGTGTGTACGTCATTGTCGGCGGTTACATGGCGACTGCCATTAACGACTTTATTCAAGGCATCATCATGCTGGTAGGTATCGTTGCAGTCATTGCCGCGGTGCTGAACGGTCAGGGGGGCTTCATGGCCGCGCTGGAGGGTCTTGCCAAGGTCAGCGATCCCGTGGTGTCCAACAGCCCCGGTGTGTTTGCCTCTTTCTTCGGACCCGACCCGGTCAATCTGCTTGGTGTGGTCATTCTGACCTCCTTCGGAACGTGGGGATTGCCTCAGATGGTGCAGAAGTTTTATGCCATCAAGAGCGAAAAATCCATCAATACCGGTACCGTAGTGTCCACTGTATTTGCACTGGTCGTGGCCGGCGGGTGCTACTTTCTGGGCGGTTTTGGCCGACTGTTCTCCGACCAAATCGACATTGCCGCCAACGGCTTTGACAGTGTGGTCCCCACCATGCTGTCCGGCCTGTCCGATTTCCTGATCGCCATTGTCATCGTGTTGGTGCTGTCTGCCTCCATGTCCACCCTGTCCTCGCTGGTACTGACCTCCAGTTCCACGCTGACACTGGACCTGATCAAGGGCCATGTGATCAAGGATATGAAGGAAAAGAAACAGCTGTTCGTCATGCGTGTGCTGATTGTAGTATTCATTGCCATCTCCGCTGTGCTGGCCATCATCCAGCACAAGTCCAGTGTCACCTTCATTGCCCAGCTTATGGGCATCAGCTGGGGTGCTATGGCCGGTGCGTTTCTGGCCCCCTTCCTGTTTGGACTGTACTGGAAAAAGACCACCAAGGCTTCCTGTTGGGCATGTTTCCTGTTCTCGTCCCTGTTTATGACGGCAAACATCTTCTGGAAGGGGCATTTTCCCGTACTGCTTCAGTCTCCCATCAATGCAGGTGCGTTCTGTATGATCGCAGGGCTCGTCATTGTACCCATAGTCAGCCTGTTTACCGCCAAGCCGGATAAAGCGCTGGTGGAGGATGCTTTCTCCTGCTATGAGGAAAAGGTGCTGGTCTCCAAGAGTCGGGCTCTGGGCGACCACAAGTAACACTTTTCAAATACAAAAAACTGTGGTATGCTGTATCGGCATGCCACAGTTTTTATTGTATAAAGAAAAACATTGGCTGTGCCCATGGTTCAAAAAAGGCTATGCCTATGAGTAGTCCCGCCGCAGCGGAAAGCCTCCCCTGTACCCGCAAGGGGCATGCCATATCCGTAAGGCGGCAAAGCCGCCAACGGCTATGCTATGTAAGGGGAGGTGGC
>JAZNTL010000060.1:0-12546 GCA_045591745.1 Lawsonibacter sp. | reverse complement strand
CCAAAAGCTTGTGGGTGCCGATGTGTTTATCGGCACCTCTGCCCCCGGTATTGTGACTCGTGAGATGGTTTCCGCCATGAACCGGGACGCCATTATCTTCGCCTGCGCCAATCCCACGCCCGAGATCTTCCCCGATGATGCCAAGGCCGGCGGCGCCAAAATCATTTCCACCGGCCGCAGCGACTTCCCCAACCAGATCAACAACGTGCTTGTGTTCCCCGGCCTGTTTCGGGGCACATTCGATGTGCGGGCCAGCGACATCAACGAGGAGATGAAGATGGCCGCCGCCCATGCCCTGGCCGGCCTCATTTCCGAGGATGAGCTGTCCGCCGATTACATCATCCCCAAGGCCTTTGACCCCCGCGTGGGTCCCGCCGTAGCAAAAGCCGTGGCTGAAGCCGCCCGGAAGACCGGTGTGGCCCGGATTTGATGATTACACTTTCAAAAAGCCGCCCAAGGGCGGCTTTTTGCTTTATTTCCCGGGCAAAGCAGTTGCATATTGCCAAACGCTTTAGTATACTATAGTTAATTGTAAGGGCCTGCGCCCCGCAAGGAAGAGAAGAAAATCAAAGAGGAGGAAAATCATGAAATTCCTGAAAAGTCTCCCCGCAAAACTGCTCATCGGCCTGCTGGTCGGTATGGCAGTGGGTCTGTTTGCCCCCGAGGGTCTGATGACCGTCATCGTCACCGCCAAGTACATCATGGGCCAGCTCATCACCTTCTGCGTGCCCCTGATCATCATCGGCTTTATCGCCCCCTCCATCACCAAGCTGGGCTCCAGCGCCAGCCGGATGCTCACCGTGGCTCTGATCCTTGCCTACGTGTCCTCCGTTCTGGCCGCCTTTATGTCCATGGGCGCGGGCTACGCCATCATCCCCGGCCTGAACATCGCCAGCAATGTGGACGGCCTGAAGGAGCTTCCCGCCGTGGCCTTCCAGCTGGACATCCCCCAGATCATGCCCGTGATGAGTGCGCTGGTCTTTTCCGTGCTGGTGGGTCTGGCCGCCGTGTGGACCAAGGCCAAGACCATCATCACCCTGCTGGACGAGATCCAGAAGATCGTGCTGCAGATCGTGTCCAAGATCGTCATTCCCGTGCTGCCCTTCTTCATCGGCTGCACCTTTGCCGGCCTTGCCTATGACGGCACCATCACCGGCCAGCTGCCCGTGTTCCTGATCGTCATTGTGATCGTTATGGTCGGCCACTACATCTGGATGGGCGTACTGTACGGCGCAGCCGGCCTCTACACCGGGGCCAACCCCATTCAGGTCGTCAAGCACTACGGCCCCGCCTACATTACCGCCGTGGGCACCATGAGCTCTGCCGCCACCCTGTCCGTGGCCCTGACCTGCGCCCACAAGTCCAAGGCCCTGCGCAAGGACATGGTGGACTTCGGTATCCCCCTGTTCGCCAACATCCACCTGTGCGGCTCCGTGCTGACCGAGGTGTTCTTCGTCATGGTGGTGTCTAAGATCCTGTACGGCCAGCTGCCCTCCCTGTCCTCTATGATCCTGTTCTGCCTGCTGCTGGGTGTGTTCGCCATCGGCGCCCCCGGCGTACCCGGCGGCACGGTGATGGCCTCTCTGGGTCTGATCATGTCCGTACTGGGCTTTGATCAGGCGGGCACCGGTCTGATGCTGACCATCTTCGCCCTGCAGGACTCCTTCGGCACCGCCTGCAACGTCACCGGCGACGGCGCCCTGACCCTGATGCTCACCGGCTATGCCAAGAAGCACAACATCAAGGAAGAGTCCATCGCGGCTGTAGAGCTGTAATTTCATCCCCAAAGGACACAGCGGCGGAGCAAACGCTCCGCCGCTGATTTTATTTCACCACCCACCAGTCGTTCCCTTTTGTGTCGGGTCGGTCCAGCCGGCACAGATAATTGTGCACCATCACCCGCAGATAGCTGGGAACGGTGCGGCAGTTGTCCCCTGCCAGCGTTTTGAGCCTTTCATAGTCCTCTTGGGCCAAAAGAAGGCTGACGGTTTTCTTCGGGCCTTTTATCATGTGTATCACCTCGCAAAACATTATAGCCTGTTTCAGGCTATAATGCAATAGCCTATTTCGGGTTAACGCATACTGATACTGAGGTGATTGCAATGTACCCGCGTATTCGAGATTTGCGAGAAGATACCGATATGAATCAAACAGAGTTTGCAAAGTTATTGGGAATGTCCCAAACGGGATACTCCAAGTATGAGCGCGGCGAAAATGATATTCCGTCAGATGTTTTAATCAAGCTGGCACAGATACACAAAACCAGTGTTGACTATCTACTCGGGCTTACGGATATAAAAGACCCTTATCCCAAAAAATAAACCATCGTCCAGCCGCCCCAAAAGCCTCCCTTGTGCAAAGGGAGGTGGCACGGCAACGGCCGTGACGGAGGGATTGTTTATACCCTGATCTTCCCTTTCCCACAACAATCCCCCAGTCTCCGCTTGCGCGGAGCCAGCCCCCTTTACACAAGGGGGCCTTTGCCGCCACCGTGGTTTGCTGTTTCCTAACTCA
The DNA here is from genome assembly GCA_045591745.1 of Lawsonibacter sp. Taxonomy (GTDB): domain Bacteria; phylum Bacillota; class Clostridia; order Oscillospirales; family Oscillospiraceae; genus Lawsonibacter. Next base: position 10,032 of record JAZNTL010000060.1, on the reverse strand, counting down.
GAAACATCTCCACATCCTCCACACTCAGTCCGTCGTGGAGGGCAAGATCGATACCAAACCCAATGACCTTGGACAGGTCGGCCACCTGCGCGTCAATGTCCCGGGGTGTGACCATCAGGTTTTCCACACCCTGTGCAAGCTGTGGGAGATCCTCCTGCCCCAGCAGGTCCATGGCAAGGGTGGCCCCGTCCACCACCGTGGGCACCCCCACGGCAATGACCGGGATCCCAAGGGTTTCCTTGTTCAGCGCCTTGCGGTGATTGCCCACCCCGGAGCCGGGCACGATGCCCGTGTCCGCAAGCTGCACCGTGCGGCACACCCGATGCAGGGAGCGGGAGGCCAGCGCGTCCACCGCGATGACGCAGGCGGGCCTGATCTCATCGCACACCGCCCGGATGAGACTGCCGCTCTCCACCCCCGTGGTGCCCAGCACCCCTGCTGACAGCGAAGCCACCGGGCGAAAAGCCCCAAAGTGTTCGGGGACTTGCTCCACCAGATGCCGGGTAACCATGGTATACTCATGGACCAGCGGCCCAATGGCATCGGGAGTGATGGCCCGGTTGCCCAGCCCCGCCACCAGCACGGGGGCATCGGCTGGCAGGTCACCCAACAGGCCTTTCATTTCCGCCGCAATCGCCCGGGCCGCCCGTCCAAAGGCATCCTCCTGTCGTTGCTTCAGTCCGTCCAGCGTAATGGTGATATAGGTGCCCTCCGGCTTGTCCAGCGCCTGTTCTCCCCGCTTGTCCAGCACCTGTACCGTGTCCACCTCGAAGCCCTCCCGGCTGCCGCTGCGCGCCTGCACTCCCTCCAGCTTTGTCTGCTCGCGGGCCGATTGCTGCCACAGTTCTTTGGCCTCTACCGCCAGATCGGTGCGCTGCTTCCACATCATTGCCATTCCTCCAACCCAAGATATTGTAGTGCTTTGCGCTGTTTGCCCCTATTTTTTGCGGCAAAGAAAAAACTATCCAAATTCTTTGAAAAAAAGCAAAAAAACAGTTGATTTTTTCCGGGCAGGGTGTTAAAATACATATCTGCACAGGCGTACTGTGCGCAATTTTGAAATCATTCGGAGGAGGTGTTTGGTTTGCCGAATATTAAGTCTGCCAAGAAGCGTGTGCTGGTCAACCAGACCAAGGCCGCGCAGAACAAGGCCGCGAAGTCCGCGCTGAAGACCGAGATCAAGAAGTTTGACGCCGCGGTGGCGGAAGGCAACCGCAGCGAGGCCGATGTCGCTTACAAGGTGGCCGTCAAGGCGGTGGATCAGGCCGCTGCCAAGGGGCTGCTGCACAAGAACAATGCCGCTAACAAGAAGAGCGCTCTGACCCTGAAGCTGAACAAGCTGGGCTAAGTGATCTGATCGGACAAGACCCGTCTGCAAAGCAGACGGGTTTTTCTGTTTTTATGTCTGCCCACGTGGTAAACTAAAGAAAAGGAGGTGGATGTATGCGCGCCGTATTGTCCCTTGTAAAAGAAATGTACCGGCACTATTCCCGGCACAACGTGCCCCGGGCGGCGGGAGCGCTGGCCTACTTCTTTGTGTTATCCATCTTTCCCCTGCTGCTGTGCTCCACTGCACTGGTGGGTCTTGCCCACGTGGATGTGCAGGCTTTCCTGCTCTCTCTGGAACGGGTGCTGCCCCGGGCAGCGCTGGAGCTTTTGAGCGACTATGTAAATTACGCGGCCCAAACCCACTCCCCGGCCCTGCTGTACGCGGCTGTGCCCGCCATCGTTCTGTCCGCCTCCGCCGCCCTGCGGGTGCTGCTGGACACCATGGATGAGCTGTATGGCCACCCTCGGGACACCGGCCTGCGCCGCATTCTGATCAGTGTGTTGTTTTCCGTTCTGTTTCTGGTGACGGTATATCTGTCGGTGCTGGTCATCTTCACCGGAAACTGGTTCTTGCACTGGTTGGACGGCATATTGCCCAGTACCCTTGCGTCAATATTGCATTTTTCCGCCCTGTCCCGGCTGTGGCGGTGGCTGCGCTTCCTTCTGCTGTTCTGCTTTATGATGCTGCTGGTACTGGCCCTGTATCGGCTGGGCACGCCAAAGCAGTATGTTCATCTGCCGTCCATGCTGGTCAGCTCCCTGCTTTGCTCCGGGTCGCTGGTGGGCGCATCGGTGCTCTTCTCTTGGTTCATCGGGCTATCTTCCCGATACTCCCTGCTGTACGGCTCACTGGCCTCCATCATCATTCTGCTGCTGTGGCTTTACCTGTGCGGCACGATTTTACTGCTGGGCGCGGTATTTTTGCACATCCAGACACAAAAACATCCCAAACCGTAACGGTTTGGGATGTTTCTTTATGCATCAAAATCTGTAAACACAGCTGCGCCCAGCGCGCCTTCGCCCACGTGACAGCCAATGCTCAGAGGCAGGGGGTCGGACATGAAGGGATGCTCGGCAAATTCCTGCCGCACCACTTCGGCCCATTCCCGGCCCTGCTCCTCGTCTCCGGAGTAGGCGGCGGCAACGATGACCTTCTTTCCGGCAAACTCGCCCTCAAGGTCGGTACGGACGGCCTCCAGCATGGTCTGGCAAGCCTGCTTCATGCCCCGCACCTTACGGTGCATGTCCAGCTTTCCGTCCAATATCTTCATCACCGGCTTGATGTTCAGCACCGTGCCTACCGCGGCCACCGCAGAGGTGATGCGGCCGCTCTTTTTCAGGTGGCTCAAGTCCTCTACTGTGATATAAATGCGGGATTCCAGCGCCTTTTCTTCCAGCCGTGCGGCAATTTCTGCGGCTGTTTTTCCCGCGTTGCGCAGACGCACCGCCTCCAGCACCGCCTGCTTCAGGGGCACGGAAATGCGGCGGTTGTCCACCACCAGCACCCGGCCATCATAGTCCTGGGCAAGGGCGCAGGCCGTGGCACAGGAGCCGCTCAGCCCGCTGGTCATGGGAATGTAGATAATGGTATCGTTGGTTTCCAAAAGCTCGTCCCACATGGCCAGAAGGTCTGCAGGGGCGGGCTGGGAAGAAGTGATCTGCGCCCCCTGAGACTGGATGGCGTAGAACTCCTTGTGGGAAATATCCAGATATTCAAAGCAGGCCCGACCGTCCACAGTAAAAGGCATGGCCAGCAGGGCAACACCCGCCTGACGGGCCTCCTCCGGCGTCATGCCGCTATTTGTGTCGGTCATCACCGCGATTCGCTCCATGATCTGTCCTCCTGATCAAATACGAGTAATGTTTATTGTATCCTGTTTTCCCTCCGATGTCAATGCGAAGGCATAATTTCAGCCCCCGGCCCAACGAGCCGGGGGCTGCTGCAGTATTAGGGCAGGTAATTCAGGGGGTTGACAGAGGAGCCGCGGATGCGGACCTCGAAATGACAGTGGTTGCCGGTGGACCGGCCGGTACTGCCCACCCGGGCAATGGTCTGGCCCTGATACACCCGCTGTCCGGCGGACACCAGCAGACTGGAGCAGTGTCCGTAATAGGTCTGGGTGCCGTTGTCATGGGTCACGATGACCAGATAGCCGTAGTTGCCCTTATAGCCGGAGAAGGTAACCTTGCCGCCATCGGCGGCCTTGACCGCCGTTCCCTTGGGAGCGGCGATGTCGATACCGGAGTGGTAGCTTCGGGAGCCGAAAATACGGCGGTAGCCAAAGTAAGAGGTGATCTTACCGGAGCAGGGCCACTTGTAGTAGCCGTTGGACGCGGTTTTGGGCTTGGGCTTGGTGCCCACGGCCTTGATGGTGGTGGTGGGTTCTACCAGCGTCTTGGACTCCAGCACGTCCCGTTCCTTTTCCACGCCGTTGACCCGGGTGACGTTGGCGGTCACTTCCGCCTCGCCCTCCACGCCCTGGGTGATGATCTTGGAGGAACCCACATAGATGGAGGGATCGTCCTTGGTCTGCACGGGACAGGGGACGGGCTCGGTATAGGTCACGTGTTCCACCGTCCGCACGGACAGGCGGGGGATCAGCTCCTTCACGTTCAGTACCTGACCGATGGACAGGCGGTTGATGTTCACGTCGGGGTTAAGGGCCTTCAGGTCGGACATGGACATATCGTTGCGGTAGGCGATGGTGCTGAAGGTATCGCCACTGACCACGGTATAGGTGGTCTCGCCGGTGGTATTCTCCGTCAGGATCTCCCGCATCTGGTCAATGGTGAGCACCTCATCCGCCAGAAGAACAGGTCGGACCTGAATTTCCTCCACAAACTCTGCGGAGACCGTGTTCTCATTCACGTAGCCGGCCCGCAGTTCCTGCAGGAGAAGATTGAATTCCGCCTTGCTGTCGATAACACCCAGCACCCGACCCTCCAGAACGATCTGGTAATAGCGCAGGTCGTCCTCTTCCGTCTCATCCATTTTCGCGGAAAAATAATCCACAAAATCCTGCCGCTGGGACAGCTCAGACCGGCGGGTCAAGGCAAAGCGGTAATCGATCTCGTTGTCCACGGTGTATTCATAGCCCAGCATCCGGCTTCCAGTGGCCTCCACAGTAGATACCGCGTGCTCCACCGTGCTCTGGTCGGTCACCGCGCCCACATTTTCGCCATCCACAAAGACGGCATAGCTGGTAGTATACAGCGTGGCCACGATCAGACCAATGCCCATCACTGCCGAAGTGGACAGGAAAGAGACCGGTCTTGCATATCTCCGGCCGGCCAGCGCCTCGTGACAGCGATATGCCCCGCGGCGCAGACGGATGTACGTATCCTCCTGCCAGAGGCGGGCCTCCTGCCGGAATGTTTTATAATTCTGCGCCATCTTGCGGACCTTGCTCTTCAGTCCGGGGACGATCATCCGCAGGATGCCGCTGTGCCCGTTGAATTTTGGGCGGTTTGCGCGCGCCATATCAGCCCACCACCTCCTTCGCAAGAGAAAAGTAACAAAAGGAAATAAAAGGTTACAAAATGATTACAAAGTTTATAATACACGGTTTGCCCGCCCCTGTCAAGGGTTTTGCGTCGAAGCAGAGGGTCATCGTCCGTTGGTCCGCGGCATCCGTTTTGTAAGATATGTGGAAAAAAACGCCTGCAAACCTGAGGAAAAGAGCAGGCATACCCTTGCAATTTTCGGTGCAAAATGATACCATATTTTTGATTATAGGAACGGGTCTGCACTGCCCGATTCAAATTGAAACAGGAGGAACACACCATGTTTGGACAACTCATTGAAACTCTGAAGAAAAATCCCCGCAAGATCGTTTTCACCGAGGGCACCGATGCCCGTATTCTGGAGGCTGCCGCCCGCCTGCTGTCCGGTAACTTCCTGACCCCCGTTCTGGTGGGCAACGTGGACGAGGTCAAGGCCGCTGCCGAGAAGTCCGGCTTTAACATCAACGGCGCTATCATTCTGGACCCCGCCACCTATGAGGACATGGACGCCATGGTGGAAAAGATGGTAGAGCTGCGCAAGGGCAAGATGACCGCCGACGAGTGCCGGGAGATGCTCAAGAAGGGCAACTACTTCGGCACCATGCTGGTGAAGATGGGTGTGGCCGACTGCCTGCTGGGCGGCGCCACCTACTCCACCGCCGACACCGTGCGTCCCGCCCTGCAGCTGATCAAAACCAAGCCCGGCAACAAGATCGTCTCCTCCTGCTTCATCATGGTCCGTCCCGGTGCCTCCGGCGGCAATGAAGTGCTGGCCATGGGCGACTGCGCCATCAACATCAACCCCTCCGAGGACGAGCTGGTTGAGATCGCCGTGGAGACCGCCAAGTGCGCCAAGACCTTCGGTGTTGACCCCAAGGTCGCTTTCCTGAGCTACTCTACCAAGGGCTCCGGCAAGGGCGAGGACGTGGACAAGATGCGCAATGCCTGTGCCAAGGCCAAGGAGGCCATGCCCGACATCCCCGTGGACGGCGAGATGCAGTTCGACGCCGCCGTCTCCCCCACCGTTGGTCAGCTGAAGTTCCCCGGCTCCCCCGTGGCCGGCTATGCCAACACCTTCATCTTCCCTGACATCAATGCCGGCAACATCGGCTATAAGATCGCTCAGCGTCTGGGTAACTTTGATGCCTACGGCCCCATCCTGCTGGGTCTGAACGCTCCCATCAACGACCTGTCCCGCGGCTGCAACGCTCTGGAGGTCTACTCCATGGCCATCATCACTGCAGCTCTGGCTTAAAAGAAGCGCGAAAGCCGCGAACAGGGGAGATAGACTCCGGCGCGGATGGGCAGAGTCCAAGCCCGGGCTTGTCCGGGCTGAGTCTGCCCGTAGTCGGAGGAGTTATCGACCCGGCCGCGAGCGAGCTGGAGCGTGACAGCCCAGTTCTCGGAAACCGCACAATTGCCATACAAGCTTTTCAACCCCCGCACCGTTCAATCGGTGCGGGGGTTGCTTTTGTTTCTTTGGACAGCCCGGTCATATGTCCTCCCCCCGCCATGCGGGGGGCTTTCCCCTGTTTATTTGAATGTGTCCAGCAGCGCGCGGTAATCCTCCGCCGCGCCTACCTTGCCCACGGCGGACAGGGATGCCCGGCCAAAGTCAAATACCTCTTGGGCCAAATCACGCACCTGACCCGGGGTAACGGCGTCATAATCCGCCAAAATCTCGTCGGTGGACGGGACCTTGCCCCGCAGCAGCATGGCGGTACCCATGTGGCTCATGCGGGCTTGAGTAGCCTCAAGACCCATGAGAATGTTGGCCTTGGCCTGCTCTCTGGCCCGGTCCAGCTCCTCCGCCTCCGGGCCGTACTGGGCAAGGTCCGCCGCCACACGGCACATGGCCTCCAGCGCTTTGCGCTCCGTATCGGGAGACAGGGCGGTATACAGTCCCAGCAGGCCGGTGTCCTCATGGTCTGCAATGTAGGAATAGACGCTGTAGCAAAGCCCCTGCTTCTCCCGCACCTCCTGAAACAGGCGGGAGGACACACCCCCGCCCAGAATGGAGGACAGCAGGTGCATGACATACCGCCGCTCGTCCAGAAAAGACACAGAAGGAAAAGCCACGATCAGATGGCTTTGCTCAATGGCCTTGCGCCGTACAGTAATGGCACTTTGATAAGCCGCAGGTTTGACGGCAGGGGTAGGCGCTCCGGACAAAGCGGAAAAGCGCGCCTTCAGCTCATCCACCGCCTTGGTGGTAAAGCTGCCCGCCAGCGCCACCACGATCCGGTCCGGGCGGTAGTGCTCGTCCCGATAGCGGCGCAGCCAATCCCCGTCCATGGCTGACAGCGTCTTTTTCGTGCCCAGAATGGGCCGGGAAAGAGCGCTGCCCTTGTAAACGGCGGCGGACAATCGCTCGGCTACCAGATCCTCCGGTGCGTCCTTATACATGCCGATCTCCTCTAAAATAACACCCCGCTCGGTGTCCACCTCCTCCTGACGGAAGGCGCAGCAGAACAGCATATCGCACAGCATGTCCACCACCCGGTCCAAGTGGCTGTCCAGACACCGGGCATAAAAACAGGTGGACTCCTTGGTGGTATAGGCATTCACATGGCCGCCGATCTCGTCAATGAGCCGGGCCAGCTGGTCGGTGGAGCGGTGCTCGCTGCTCTTAAAGGCCATGTGCTCCAAAAAGTGGGCCGCACCGTTCTGGGCGGCAGTCTCGTGCCGGGAGCCGGTGCCCACAAACACACCCAGCGCCGCCGTACGCACGGCGGGCACGTGCTGGGTCAGAATACGCACACCATTAGGCAGAGTGATCGTCTCGTACATGGAATACCTCTCTTTTCACAGGTTTTCACCAGTTTACCACATCCTTCGCCCCGGCTCAATGGGAAATTGTGCACCATGGGGAATTTTCCACGGCAGTATAAAATCCGCTTCTCTTGGCGGGTGGAGTGTGATAAAATAGTGCCGTGAACAAAAAAGTGAGAATAAAAGAACGAAAAAGAGAGGTTTCTTTATGGAAAAGCTGCTTGCAAAAAAAGGCTTTATCTGTGACATGGACGGTGTCATCTACCACGGCAGCCAGCTGCTGCCCGGAGTGCAGGAATTTGTGGACTGGCTGTACCGGGAAAACAAGAAGTTCCTGTTTCTGACCAACAACAGCGGCAAGACCCCCCGTGAGCTGGCGGAAAAGCTGGCCCGCATGGGCCTTGAGGTGGATGAGAGCCATTTTTATACCAGCGGTCTGGCCACCGCCAACTTCATCGCCAACCAGACCCCCGGCGCTAAGGTGTTCGCCATCGGCGACCCCGGCCTGACCCATGCCCTGTATGAAAAGGGCCTGACCCTGGACGACGTTGCTCCCGACTACGTGGTCATTGGCGAGACCTCCTCCTATACCTACGACAACATCTGCAAGGCGGTCAAGCTGGTGGGTCAGGGTGCCCGGCTCATCGGCACCAACTACGACATGACCGCCCCGGTGGACAACGGCGTCATCATTCCCGCCTGCCGCGCGCTGGTGGCCCCGGTAGAGCTGGCCGCTGGCAAAACCGCCTACTACGTGGGCAAGCCCAACCCCCTGATGATGCGTACCGGCCTTGACCTGCTGGGCATCCACTCTCAGGAAGCGGCCATGATCGGTGACCGCATGGACACCGATATTCAGGGCGGCATCGAGTGCGGCCTTGATACGGTGCTGGTGCTCACCGGGGTTTCCAGCCGGGAGACGGCGGCTTCCTTCCCCTACCGTCCCCGCCTGATCCTCAACGGTGTGGGCGATATCCCCGCCGCGGCGAAGTAACCCAAACAAGAAAACCGACCTGTGCTTAAACACAGGTCGGTTTTTTGGCATCATGGGCTCCCTTGTGTAAAGGGAGCTGTCAGCGAAGCTGACTGAGGGATTGTTTCCCTGCACTATCAATATGCTGACAAATCCCTTGGAAATTCTCGTTGACTTCGTTGTTTGGAAAAAGGGATCAATTTCTTATTGTGTTTTAACTGCAAGACAATCCCTCCGTCACGGCTTCGCCGTGCCACCTCCCTTTGCACAAGGGAGGCTTTTCGCAACTACTTTCTGGGGAAAGGCTCTTTTCTGTCCGTAAGACCCAGCAAATAATCCACACTTGTATGATGAAGTTGCGCCAATTTAATCAGAATTTCCGGTGGAATTGTGCGCGCTCCTGTTTCATAGTTGCTGTATGTCTGCTGTGAACAATTTAACTTTTCGGCTATCTGCCGTTGTGATAAATCTGCATCTTCTCGCAAATCTTTAATCCTCTGATACATTTTCTTCACCCCAAACCCAATATAACCCACAACAAATTGTTGTATTGACTTTCACAACAATTTGTTGTAATCTTTGGTTGAGGTGATACGCATGATAAAAGGCCCGAAGAAAACGGTCAGCCTTCTTTTGACCCAAGAGGACTACGACAGGCTCAAAACTCTGGCAAGGGACAACTGCCGCACCGTTCCAAGCTACCTGCGGGTGATGGTGCACAACTACCTGTACCGGCTGGACCGGCCCGAAACAAAACTGGATGACTGGTGGGTCGTTCGATGATCGCCCCCTCATCCGTCCCTGCGGGGACACCTTCCCCCCAAGGGGAAGGTATGAATATGCCCCGCACCCAATGGGTGCGGGGCTGTGCTTTAATCTTCGCTGTCCAACTTGAGTACGGCCATAAACGCCTCGGTAGGCAGCTGCACGCTTCCCAAAGAGCGCATCTTTTTCTTACCTTCCTTCTGCTTTTCCAGCAGCTTCTTCTTTCGGGTGATGTCACCGCCGTAGCACTTGGCCAGCACGTCCTTGCGCATAGCTTTTACCGTCTCCCGGGCAATGACCTTGCCGCCGATGGCCGCCTGCACAGGCACCTCAAACAGCTGGCGGGGGATGTTCTCCTTCAGCCGCTCGCAGATGCGCCGGGCACGGGCATAGGCCTTTTCCTTGTGGGCGATGAAGGACAGGGCATCCACCTGATCTCCGTTGAGCAGCATGTCCACCTTGACCAGCTCGCTGGGGCGGTAGCCCTCCAGCTCGTAGTCCAGCGAGGCATAGCCCTTGGTGCGGGCCTTCAGGGCATCAAAGAAGTCGTAGATGATCTCGCCGATGGGCATGGAGTAGTGCAGCTCCACCAGATTGGTGTCCAGATACTGCATGTCCTTGAACTCGCCTCTGCGGTCCTGACACATGGGCATGATGTTGCCCACATAGTCCGGGGGCGAGATGATGGA
>JAZNTL010000059.1:0-4778 GCA_045591745.1 Lawsonibacter sp. | reverse complement strand
GGGAGGCCCGACAGCAAAGGCGCGCCGCCGAAGCCCCGCGTCATGCTTTGATACATTATAATATTATACTTCCATGATGACAGGCAGGATCATGGGGCTGCGCTTGGTCTTTTTATAAAGGTAGTTGGACAGGTCGCCCTTGATAGCGCCCTTGATGGCCGACCAGTCGGTCTGATAGCGGCCGTCCACACTCTGCAGGGCCTCCAGTGCCACCTGACGCAGCTCCTCCATCAGCCCCTCGGACTCCTTTACATAGACGAAGCCCCTTGTAATAATATCCGGGCCGGACACCAGCGCTCCGTCCTCGCCGGACATGGACAGCACCACCACGATCATGCCGTCCTGAGCCAGATGCTTGCGGTCGCGCAGCACCACGCTGCCCACATCGCCCACGCCGTAGCCGTCCACAAAGACCTGACCGGCGGTGACGGTGCCGTTGAGCTTGGCACTGTCGGCGGTCAGCTCGATCACCCGGCCCAGATCGCTGATGATCACGTTCTGGGGGGGCATGCCCATGTCCCTGGCCAGCTTGGCATGAATTTGCATCATGCGCTGCTCGCCGTGGACGGGAATGAAAAACTTGGGCTTGATGAGGGCGTGGATGATCTTCAGTTCCTCCTGACAGGCATGGCCGGACACGTGCAGGGCCAGATTGCGCTCGTTGACCACGTCCGCACCCTTGCGGTACAGCTCGTTGATCACGTTGCCGATGGCATTTTCGTTGCCGGGGATGGCGCTGGCGGAAATGATGATACGGTCACCGGGCATAATGTCCACCTGACGGTGGGTGGAAAAGGCCATGCGGCTCAGGGCGGACATGGTCTCGCCCTGACTGCCGGTGGTGATGATGCACACCTTGTCCTTGGGCAGGGACTTGATCCGGGCCAGATCCATGAGCACCCCGTCCGGGATGCTCATATAGCCCAGCTCAGTGGATACCTTCATGGCGTTTTCCATGCTGCGGCCGGTCACCGCCACCTTGCGTCCATAGCGGGCGGCCACGTCGATGATCTGCTGCAGGCGATCCACGTTGCTGGCGAAGGTGGTGATGATGATGCGCTCCTCGCAGCCCCGGAACAGGGCGTCAAAGCTGGCGCCCACACTGCTTTCGCTTTTGGTGTAGCCGGGGCGCACCACGTTGGTGGAGTCAGCCAGCAGGGCCAGCACCCCTTCGTTTCCCAGCTGGCCCAGTCGGGCCAGATCGATCATGCCGCCCTGCACGGGGGTAGCGTCGATCTTGAAGTCGCCGGTGTGGATCACAGTACCCACCGGACACTTGATGGCAAAGGCCACCGCGTCGGCGATGGAGTGGTTCACGTGGATGAATTCCACGCTGAATTTGCCCGCCTTGACCACGTCGCCTGCCTCGCAGGTGATCATTTTGGTCTTGTCCAGCAGACGGTGCTCCTCCAGCTTCAGCTTGACCAGCCCCGCAGTCATGCGGGTGGCGTAGATGGGCGCGTTCACGTCCCGCAGCACGTAGGGCAGGGCGCCGATGTGGTCCTCGTGCCCGTGGGTGAGGAAGATGCCCCGGATCTTGTTCTGGTTCTTGATAAGATAGCTCACATCGGGGATGACCACGTCGATGCCGTACATGTCATCGTCGGGAAAGCCCATACCCACGTCCACGATGACGATATCGCCGCCATACTCGTATACGGTGAGGTTCTTGCCGATCTCGTTCAACCCGCCAAGGGAAATAATTTTCAATTTTTCAGCCATAATTGCTCCTTTTCATATTGGGTATGTAGGAACACAGCACGGCAACTAGGCGCAGGAAGATCGCGTGTTTCGGTCCTGCCTCGCCGAAACGCAAAATCTTCCTTCGCCTGCCGCTGTGTTCTGTTTTCGCTGTGACTGCCGCTGTTTCGGCAGACATCTATATTTAGGCGCACAAGCGCTTAAATCCAAATCATCGGGTAGTAGTATACCATATCGGGGATGGAAAGTACAGTCTTATTTTGTCTTGCGCCCCGTCCGGTCACCGTCCAGCTTGGACACCTGAGCGGCATAAAAGTCGCACAGCTCCGCCGCCATTTCCAGATCCGGCCCTTCCGCCACCACCTTCACCGCCGCCCGGCGGCTCAGAGGCACCAGATACACCCAGCCGCCCCGGCTGCGCAGGCGCAGCCCCTCACCGGTCACCGCGTCCCGCCCTGCCTGAATGGTCAGCTCCCGCATGATCTCTCCCCGGTCCCGGACCAGAGGCACCTCCCGCTTCCAGCTGGAAAAGCGGGGTGTTTTGGCACACAGCTGCTCCAGCCGCTCCCCGGTGGCCGCCATGCGGGCACACAATCGGGCGGCGGCAAAGGCCGCGTCCCGCAGCCACGGCAGGGTGCGGTAAAGCTGCCGGGCCTGCTCTCCGTCCCGGCCCAACCGCAGCACCGTCTTGTCAAAACCGGCGGCGATCAGCTCCAGCGCGGCGCTGGCATCGTCAGGCACCGCCAGCCGCCCACCGCCGTTTTCCAGCTCCACCAGTGCAACCATAGCCAGCAGCTGCTGGGGTGAGAGCAGCGCGCCGCTCTCGTCCCGGGCGGAAAGGCGAAAGCCGCCGTGACTGCCCGTAAAGGCCGGGATGCCCCGCTTCCACTGGTCGCTGACCTGGCAGCCCAGCTTTTCCAGCACCAGCCGTATGGCCCGGTCGGCAGGGGTATGCCCGGTCACCGCCACCCGCACCGAGCGCAAAGACACCCGGCGCAAATTGGACCGGCGGGCCGCGTCCTGAGCATAGTCCCCCGGCCCGGCGGACAACCGCTCGCAGCTGCCGATACGCTGTGCCGTCAATGGGGGTTCTCCCCGCAGCAGGGTATGCTCCAGCTTCCGTTCCCGCCCCCGGCCAAGGGACAGGCCACAGCTGTCAAACAGGTGCAGATATACCTTTTCTCCGTCCTGCTCTATAAACAGACTGACCGGCAGCTGGTAACTTTCCCCCAGCCATGCCGCTTGAGCGGCACACTCCATATCGTGATACAGGGCGGTCCCACCAGCGGCGGTGATGCCGCTGGCCGCGGAACGCAGGAGCATCTGTGCCCCAGCACCGCCAAAAGCACCCAGCGCCACCTTGCCTTCACTTCCCAGCGCCCGTCCCAGTGCCAGCAGCGACTCCGGCCCAATGTCTTCACCCAATGTGCCGCGGATCACTCCGCCATCTCCAAATCGCAGTGGCCCGATCTGTCCCCCGGCGGTAATGCTGTGGGTCAGTCTGCCGCCCTCCTGCACCGTCCTGCCCGGCCACAGCCGCACCCGCTCCATAAGCACGGCACGGTCCTTTACCAGTGTGTTTTCTCCCAGCACCACGCCCTCGTTGAGTACCGTCTCGTCGCCCACCCGGCTGCCCCGGCACAACACCGCACCGTACAGCGTGGCCCGATTCCCCACCTGCGCTTCCATGAGCACGGACCGCTGGACCAGACTGCGCGTCCCCACCCGGCTGCCCCGATCCAGCACCACGTGGGGACCAATGAGACTTCCGCTGCCGATATACACCTCCGGCCCGATCCAGCAGGGTGGGATAAGACTGACTCCTTCCGGAATGGGATCGGCACTCCACACCCCCGGCTGGCGCTCTTCCAAGCCCATATCCAGTGTCACCTTGCCGCTCAGCGCGTCACAGACACACTCCAGATAGCTCTCACAGTCGCCCATATCCCGCCAGTAGCCCTCAGGACAGCAGGCATATACAGCCTCACCGCTTTCCAGCATGGCCGGGAACACCTCTTTGGCAAAGTCCCGCTCCACCCCCGCCGAAACACGATCCAGCACACCGGGAGAAAGAATATAGATGCCTGTGTTTACCATGTTGGTGAAGACCTGTCCCCATGACGGCTTTTCCAGAAACTGCTCCACCCGCCCCTGATCGTCAGTCAGCACCATACCATATTCCAACGGTCTGGGATGGCGGCAGATGACCAGCGTGGCAAGCGCGTCTTTCTCCCGATGAAAGTCCATGGCTTCGGTCAGGTCCAGATCGCACACGCTGTCTGTCCCCATGACCAGCACGTCCTCACCGTCAATATAATCGGCACAGTTCTTAGTACTGCCCGCCGTGCCCAGCGGGATGTCCTCCACCCGGTAGGTCAGCTGCACACCAAACTGCGTTCCGTCTCCGAAATATTCTTCAATCATCCGGTCCCGCCGTCCCAACGCGACACAAATTTGGGTAATGCCGTGCCGCCGCAGCAGATGCAGCAGATGCTCCATGACCGGCCTGCCCAGCAGGGATGTCATGGCCTTGGGCCTGCCCAGAGAGATGGGCCGCAGCCGGGTCCCCTCCCCGCCCGCAAGGATCACTGCCTTCATACCAAACCGCTCCTTTCAACCTTGTCCCTTTAGTATCCCCGACCCATGCCAAAATAAACCTGCCTTGCTCCGCATAGGCACTGTGTGCTATAATGGCAAAAACGATCCGTACAGGGAGGTCATCCGATGAACATTCAGATCTTCGGCAAATCCAAATGCTTTGACACCAAAAAGGCGGAGCGGTGGTTTAAAGAGCGGCGCATCAAATTTCAGGCAGTGGATCTGAAAAAATACGGCATGAGCCGTGGCGAGCTGACCAGCGTGAAAGCAGTGGTGGGCTTGGAATCCCTCATTGACCAAAAACACCCGGACGCGGTACTACTGCGGTATCTGGCCTATGACGCGGACAAGTTCGAAAAGCTGCTGGAGAATCCCACCCTGCTGAGCACCCCCATCGTCCGCAACGGCAGGCAGGCCACCGTGGGCTACCACCCGGAAATTTGGGAGACCTGGAACTAAAAAACTGCCCGGTTCGGCTG
>JAZNTL010000058.1:0-3960 GCA_045591745.1 Lawsonibacter sp. | reverse complement strand
ACTTTGACCGTGCCGCGCATGGTAACGGTGGGGGTCAGATCGGAGAAAAACTCCGGGTTGTCCTCCACGATCTCATACATGTCCTCTACCGCCAGCTCCCGGGAGGTGCCCCGGCCGGTAATGGAGACGTTCAGAGTATTTGTGCCAATGGTATGGAACATGTCGGTCATGTAGTTTTCCATGCCGTTGCCCAGGCCGACGATGACCATGACAGCGGCGATGCCGATGATGATGCCCAGCATGGTCAGAAACGCGCGCATCTTGCCGCTGCGAATGTTCTGCAGGGCAAGGATAAAACTTTCACTCAGCTTCATCGTCCGGCCACCTCGTCCCTGTGCACGCCGGAGGCGGGATCGTCTGCCGGACCGTCAAAGACCACCCGGCCGTCCTCCAGGCGGATCACCCGTTCGGCGGTGGCGGCGATGGAGTTGTCGTGGGTAATGAGTACCACGGTGTTGCCCGCTTCATGCAGGGAGCGCAGGATGCCCAGCACTTCTCGTCCGGTGCGTGAGTCCAGCGCGCCGGTGGGCTCATCAGCCAGAATGACGCTGGGGTTGTTGGCCAGTGCCCGGGCGATGGACACACGCTGTTGCTGTCCGCCAGACAGCTGACTGGGCAGGTTATTCAGCTTGTTGCCCAATCCTACGCTTTCCAGCGCGTGGGCGGCGATCTCACGGCGCTCCCTGCGGGATTTTCCCGCATACATCAGGGGGACGGCCACATTTTCCAAAACGCTGAGCTTGGGCAGCAGGTTGTACTGTTGAAAGATAAAGCCCAGCTTTGCGTTGCGGAATTCCGCCAGCTCGTTTTTATCCATCTCGCCCACGTTTCTGCCGTCCAGCAGGTAGTTGCCGCTGGTGGGTACGTCCAGACAGCCGATGATGTTCATACAAGTGGACTTGCCCGAACCGGACTTGCCTACGATGGCCACGAACTCGCCCTCATAAATGGAAAGGGAGATGTTGTCCGCCGCGCGTACGATGGTGTCGCCCATGAGATAGGTCTTGCACACATCGCGAAACTCAATCAGAGGGGTCTTTTCACTCAAGGCTCAGTTGCCCCCTCTCATGCCGCCGCCCATGTGTCCGGGCCCCATCTGGCCCATAGCGCCGGGGCCCATCTGCATCATGTCAAAGATGGAGAAGGATGTGGCCATGGGATAGGCGATCTCAGTGCCTTCGTCCAGTCCGGACAGGATCTGCACATGATCCTCGTCGGAAGCACCGATCTCCACACGGACAAACTCGTAGCCCTGGGGTGCGCCTTCGCCAGTGGTGCCGTCAGCAGTTTTGACCAGTACACGGCTTCCGGTCTGCACCGCGTCGGCGGGTACGGTGAGCACATTGTGCTCCTGACTGATTACGATGGACACATCCACATTCATGCCGGGCAGCAGGCCACCCGTTTCGTTGATAGCTACCTTCACGGGGTAGGTGGTCACACCGCCGGAGGTGGTGCCGTTGATGCCCACCTCGGTGATCGTGCCTTCATAGGTCTGACCAGATACAGCGTCGGCTGTGATCTGGGCCGTTTGGCCCACGGCCACGCTCGTGATGTCCAGTTCGTCAATGTTCAGCGTCATGGTGAGGGAGGAAAGGTCAAAGATGGTACACAGAGTGCGGCCCGTCTCGGCATTCTCGCCCTGCTTGTAGTACTTATCCACGATGGTGCCGCTGATGGGCGCTTCAATGGTGTAGTTGTCCAGAATATCGTACTGGCTGTCCAGTGCCAGCTGGGCATCACGCAATGCATCTGCGGCATCCTGAATGGTGTCGTCCAGCGTGTCGCTGGTCAGCTCCACCAGCGTGGTACCGGCAGTCACGATCTCGCCGTTTCGCACATGTACCTTGCCTACCGTACCGGAGATGTCGTAATGGACCGTGGTGCGTGCCCGGGCTTCCAGACCGTCCTCGTCGGAAATGGTGGGATAAATGCCGCCGTTCAGCCAGCAGGTAGCGGTGGTGCCCACGGTCAAAGAGCCGGGGTTTTCCACCTGTACTGTCACAGCAAAGCAGGACACACCGGTGGGGGAGGTGCGCTTCAGGGAGGAAACCTCCGACACTCGGCCGGACAGGGTCATCATCTGGTCGGTGATGGACACGGTGGCGGCCATGCCCTCATAGATCTGCCCGGCATACTCATCGCTGTAATACTCAGTCAGCAGCAGGGCGGAAGTGTCCTCAATCTCCGCGGCCACCATGCCGGTGTTCACCGTGTTGCCCGCCTTGGCGGTAAAGGCGGAAACAGTGCCGCCGATGGGGGTGGTGACGATCAGGTCTTCCCGGGAGTCCAGCAGCTTGTTATAGCTGCGCTGGCGCTGGGAAAGGGCATTTTCCGAGCGCTCAATGCTGTTGTCTGTGTCAGAAGAGTCGATGCGGTAGAGCACATCGTCCTGCGTTACCACATCGCCCGTCTCAAAAGCGGCGGACAAAATCTCGCCCGATACAAGGGAAATCACCGTGTAGGAGTCGGCGGGCTCCAGCGTGCCGCTGTCCGTCAGGGCGCAGACAATGTCTCGCCGCTCTGCCTTGCCGTATATGTATTGCGATTCCATGCCTTTTCCCGCACCACCGGGGCCGCCTTTAGGGATAAGAAGCAGCACCGCGGCCAGAACAAGGGCCAGTGTGGGAACAAACCATTTCTTTTTGGCTTTTTTGCGCTTGGTCGCAGCGGGGGAGGGGGGAGTTTGTGTTTCGGATAATTTCATAATATGACGATCTCCT
The DNA here is from genome assembly GCA_045591745.1 of Lawsonibacter sp. Classification (GTDB taxonomy): domain Bacteria; phylum Bacillota; class Clostridia; order Oscillospirales; family Oscillospiraceae; genus Lawsonibacter. The sequence continues at coordinate 1,237 of JAZNTL010000058.1, read as the reverse complement.
TTTGCGCACAGAGGTATGGCTTCTGAAGCACAGTATATCAAAAGATGAGAACAGCTTACACCTTAAATGTGAACAGAATAAGAATATTTACAAAAAAATCGCGCGCATGCATCTGTAGAATTCGACAACAAAAGACATGTGGACGGTTTCGTTTGCGGTAATATGTATTTTTGCGGAAGAAAATGTCGCAAAAAAGGGGACGATGTACCGCCAAAGAGGTACACGAAATATGTTATATTCTGCGTACAGACAAAGAGCTTGTATGTGAGAGGAGGAAAGAATATGAGATACCTCGTCGGTGAGGTGCGCCGCACAAACGGCATGAGCCTGCGCCGGCTGGCACGACAGGCGCAGGTATCAAAAAGCTACCTGCAGCGCATTGAGGCCGGGGAAGCAAAACCGTCTCTGGAGACCATGGTGCGCATCGCCCGGGCACTGGAGGTTTCGGTGGAAGGGCTCTATTGCCTGAAATAGAAAAAAGGGGGGATTATTCCATTGAAAACAGCAAAAAAGTCACAGGAAGAAAACGAACAGGCCATCCGTTGGGCGGAAAGTGTCGGAATCATGGAGGTGGAGGACCCGCAGGCGACCGTGACCCGCGGCGAGTTTGCAGGGATACTGTACCGGACATTAGAATACTTTTTCAATCGGCTCATTGCGGCGGTGGAGGACTGCTGAATCAAGAGTTCTGTTTTCCCTTCTGGTTGAGAAGAGGAGAAGAAAAGCAAGGCATACTGATCATGAAAAAGACTACGCGACCCAGTGTAAATGCGCCGGGGCGCGTAGTTTTGCCATATTGGACTTGTGAAAAGAAACACCCTGTAACCGAAACGGTTACAGGGTGTTGTTGGAGGTGCCACCCAGATTTGAACTGGGGGTGGAGCTTTTGCAGAGCTCTGCCTTACCACTTGGCTATGGCACCGAATGAAGCGGATGCTCCGCTCCAAAAAAATGGAGCGAGTGACGAGGCTCGATCTCGCTACCTCCACCTTGGCAAGGTGGCGCTCTACCAGATGAGCTACACTCGCATGGTGCCCTAAGAGGGGGGGAACCCTCTCAGGGGCTTTGGTTGTTGGTGCCTCCGGTCGGAATCGAACCAACGACACGAGGATTTTCAGTCCTCTGCTCTACCAACTGAGCTACAGAGGCAAATGGCGACTCGGAAGGGACTTGAACCCTCGACCTCCGGCGTGACAGGCCGGCGTTCTAACCAACTGAACTACCGAGCCAGATGGTA
>JAZNTL010000057.1:0-8591 GCA_045591745.1 Lawsonibacter sp. | reverse complement strand
AAGAACACTTTCTGAAGCACAACGAATGATTGACGATTATATCTACTTTTACAACCATGAGCGCATCCAAATAAAAACTGGAGTGGCGCCGCTGACGCTGCGCCACTCCGCTTGAATTAAATATTTCCTACATAGGGGTGTGTTTGTACTGTCCGCACAAATTGGGGCAGTTCAAAAACCGGGGGTTCTTCCTATGTGGGCATAGTCCTCTGTTCCTCGCGTAATACAATCCGACAGCTGCGTAAAGGCCCCCTTGTGTAAAGGGGGCTGGCATTTGCGAGGAACGAGCAAATGACTGGGGGATTGTTTTGAGCAGGTCTAGCCACAAACACGGTGCGTGATTGTTATATGTTCCAACAATCCCTCCGAGCGAAATCATAGATTTCGCCCAGCTCCCTTTACACAAGGGAGGCTTTTTTGAACCACGCGTCTAACGCGTGGTTTTCTTTTCCATCAATCCTTCAGCCCTGCCAGCAGCCTTTCCCAATCGAAATTGCCGCCGGGGTCGGTCTTGGCAGGATTATACTCCGAATGTCCCAGAATATGCTGCCGGTCGGCAGGGATGCTGTTCCGCGCGCAAATATCCTCCACCAGCGGGATCAGCGCCTGATACTGCGCATCGGTGAAAAACTTGTACTGCTCCGGCAGGGCATCGTAGGCATCGCCGGTCATGTAGACGGACATATCCTCCCGTGTGCCCATGCCCACCAGCTCAATGCCGATGGCATAATGATTCATCCGGTTTTCGATGCCGGCAAAGCTGCCCTTGCCTGCGTGCCATGCCACCAGCGTCTCCGGCACATAGCAATACACCGTGCCGTCCCGGTCGATGATGTAATGGATGCTGACACCGTAATCGACAAAGATCTTGCGGATCTTCTCCATGGAAAAAGGATCGTTCCGATCCACCGCCACGGCGCTGGTAAAATGGATCATTACATATTCCGCCCCATGCTCCCGCGCTTGGGAGAAGGATTCCAGCGGCTGCAGGAAGGCCTCCACCGCACCGGCATACATGGACGCAGGCTCAGTGGGTTCCGGCGGCAGTGTAGTCGGTTCGGCAGGCTGCGTGGCAGGCTCCGTAGGCGGAGCCGTCTGCTCTGTGGGGCGCGTTGTTGGCTGCGTAGGTGCCGTGGTCACGGCCATAGCCGGCACATCCGTGGTAACGGGAGGCTGCTCCGCTGCGCAGCCGGACAGCAGCAGCGCAAGGATCAGCAGCAGGATCATTTGCTTCACCGTAAATTCTCCCCTTTACTTTTTGGGAATATAGCGCATCTCGCTGACCGCATACACCGTCACAAAGGCCTTGGGGTCGGTCTTGCGGATGTAGTCCATCAGCCGGCGGTATTCCTGCTTGTCGACAATGGTGATCATCTCCCGGCGCACGGATTTATCATAAGCGCCCATGATCTCATTCAGCGTCGCGCCGCTGTGCAGCTCATGCAGCACAAAATCCACGATCTCATCCAGCCGGGCGGAGATCACGCAGACCCGCCGCTTGATATCCAGACCGAAAATGAAATGATCCACCACCATGCCGCCAAAATACGTGCCCAGCAAGCTGAGCACCACGGTCTTGGCATCATAGCACAGCGCCGAGGACAGCGCCACCACCATGCCGGAAACCGACATTGCCTTTCCCAGCTCCATGCGCAGGTACTTATTCATCAGCTTCGCCACGATATCCAGACCGCCGGAGGAGGCATTGCAGGTAAACAGCTGGGCAAGACCCACACCCACCACCAGAATGTAGCACAGCACATCCAGAGTCGGATCCTGGGTCAGCGATTGGAAATTGGGGAATAAAAATTCAAAAAGGCCTAAGATCAGGGGCATCAAAAGGGCGCAATACACCGTTTTTGCGCCAAATTCCGGCCCGATGAGCAAAAAGCCGATGATCAGCAGCACAACATTCAGCGCCAGCGTGATCACCGACACCGGCAGCGGAATAAAATTGCTCAGCACCATGGCCAAGGCCGCGCCGCTGCCTACGGAAACATGGCTGGGCAGCATGAAAAAATACACCGCGGCGGCAACAATGACCGTTCCGACCGTGATGGTTGCAAACTCCTTGAACGCTCTTTTCAAAGGCATAAGGTGACCCTCTTTTTCCTATGGTTTCTTCTCTAATCATAGCAACACCCCCGCCGAAAAGCAATCGTTATTTTTCCCACCGGCAAAGCAGCCCCAAAACACCGCGTTCTTGCGCGGAACACGATGCGTTAAGCATTGTGACAACCTGCCTCTCCCCTTGGGAGAGGTGTCCGAGCATAGCGAGGACGGAGAGGGTAAAATAGGTTATATCAGACCCTCTCAGTCACCTGCGGTGACAGCTCTCCCAAAGGGAGAGCCAAGAATCGTACAACGTCCAAAAACCACGTCATCAGGGGCAGCTTTGCTTTTTGCCCACCTTTCGATCAAAAGCGCCGCAGCGTGTAAAAGCTGCGGCGCTCCTATGCTTATTTGCCGGATGCGATTCTCTCTGCCAGACGCCAAAGATCATAAGTGTCCATGCAGTCTGTACTGAGCGTATATACGCGTTTATTGTCGGCATTGAACCAAAGGAGAAAGACAGTCTCTCCCTCTACAACCAGAAAAGCTTTGTGCCCTGACAGTGTAGTTTCTTCATAGCGGTCTGCTCCCTCGGTATCAAAGCTTACTGATGCCCCAGCCCCTTGGCGGTTCGAATACGTGACAAATTTCATTTCCTCCGTCAGGTAGACTGCCCTCTCGTTGCCATTGGGCAGCACATGGTGAGAATCCATCCGGAAGGTATCCGGCAGCAAACCTGCCAGCGGGCCTTCCTGCACCATATTCTCCGCAGGTGTGGTAACAATATCAGAAGGTGTGAAGATGACCGAGGTGAATTTTTCGTGATACTCGATCAGAAAATTGAGCACCGGTATCCGGATCGCCTCTACGGACATCAACCCCACCGTCAGCGCACCCAGTACCGCGAAGGTGAGCAGTGCCGCCTTTGCCGTGCGAAGAACCGCGCGGCGAAAACGCTTGGCTCTTCGCCGCTTCGCGAAAGCCTTGTCGATCAGCGCCAGACATTCCGCCTTGAATTCCTCCGACTCCTCCAGCTGCCCGCCTTCCGCCAGCAGCGCTTCTCCTTCTTCTTTGGCAAATTCATCCAGCAGCAGCGCCATCCGGGCATCCTCAAAATTATCAAGCAATTTTTTATCCATTATTTTATGCCCTCCTCGCTGTGCTTTTGAAATGCCCTTCTCCTTGCCCGGGTCAGCTTCATGCGGATGCTGTCCTTGGAGCAACCCAGAATAGCCGCCAGCTCCTCCGCTGTCCAGCCTACGATGTACCACCCCTTCAGCAAAAGCCGATCCTGCTCCGAAAGCTGCTCCAGTAAAAATTTCGCCTCCAGCTCCTGATAAGGATCCGGCTGCGGGCGCATCATGTCCCAGGGCAGTGTGTCATCATAGGGAACGCACTGCACTTCGCCCCGCTTTTCCCGGCGGAGCTTGTTGATGAACACGCTCTTCATGGTAAGGGCTATGTAACTGGGCACCTTGTAAGGATTCATGCCCCGAAGGACATGTACATAATCGATCAGCCGCAGCAGGGTGTCCTGGATCAGGTCGTTTTGCTCCTCCCGGTCATCGGAATACCGCGTGGACAAGGACCGAAATAGTCCTGCGTACCGCTCAAACAACTGATGCATATATTCCTGCTCCGCGTCGCTCAGCTCTGTTTTTCTCTTCATAAGCAGACTCCTTCGTTTCTCTCTTCTTTATATAGACACAAATATAAAAGATTTGCAACAGTATTTTTTATTTTGCAAAAAATTTCTTGCCGCAGATCCTTTTTGCGCTTCGTGAAAATGCACAAAAACAATGGACAAAAATTGTGATTTCCCACAAAAAGCCGCCCATTTCTTGACTTTCAACCGTTCCTAATTTATACTTTGTAGCATGAGAAATTGTGACCATTCACATGTTTAACCCCAAAAAAGGAGTGGATTTCATGAAACTGAAAAAGTTGACCCTGATCCTTCTGGCGGTCGCGGCATTGACCATTGCCGCCATTGCCATCCCTGCGTTTGCCGCAGGTGAACACGTTGTCTATGTCAACGCTACCACCGCAGGTGACAGCACTACAGACAACATCTACGCAAGTTTGAATGAGGCGATCGCTGCTATCAACGCGGCTAAGACCGCAGACGACAGCATCACTGCCGGTAAGATCATTCTGACCAGTGATATTACCGCTGTGGGCAGCAGTAATGTGACTCTGACCGCAGCTACTGTCCCTCTAACCGTCACTGGCGACAGCACCTCCTCTCAGCGGACCGTCACTGTCAACACCTCCGGCGACAAAAAATATCTGTACTGCACCAGCGCGATCACCTTTGAAAACGTGATCTTCAAGCAGGGTAACAATGCCAACTGTGAGCTCTGGACCGGTAAGTCTTTGACCATCGGCGAGAATGTCAGCTTTGTTAATAAAAACGACGACATAGCCTCCAAGAGCGTATGGACCATCCGCTGCGGCTTCAGCTCCGCTTCTACGGAGAACGTCTATCTGGAGATCAACAGCGGCTCCCCCACGCAGGTCCACCTCGGTAACGACAAGGGCATTGGCAACGTGACCGCTGAGATCAACGCAGGCGCTAAGATCGTAGAATTCCTGCAGCTGGGCGGCACAAGAGCCAACGCAGGCAATATTAACGTCACCCTGAACGGCACAACTGTCGGCACCATGTATCTGGGCGGCTACACCGACAGCGCTGTTGTCGCAACCGCCACCTCCACCACCGTGAATGCCACCAACACCAAGTTTACCACCATCACCGGCGGCAGATCCGGTAGCTCCCCCAAGTCCAGCGCCGTTTCCGGCAACTTGAGCGTGACTCTGGACGGCTGCTCCGTCGGCTCCATGCAGATGCCCAACCTTACCGTTAACGGCACTGCCGCTCTGACGCTGAAGAATTTCAGCAGCGCCATCTCCGGCAATCTGGCCGGCTGGGAAAGCATCAGCCTGGTTAACAGTATCGTAGAGATCGATGCGGCTTACGCAGGCCCCACCGATGCAAGCGCTGTTTCCATTGACAGCCAGAGCCGTCTGCGTGTTCCCGTAGGCACCAGCTATCCCAATATCAGCGGTATCGTTGAAGCAGTGCCTCTGACCGTTGTTTACCTCAGCGGCGAAGTAGCCGCCAGCGGCTTCGGCGACACTCCCGACAGCGCGGTAAAGTCGCTGGAAGAGGCCTACGCCCGTCTGGCAGACGAGGGCGGCACTATTGTCCTCTGCGGCAACCTGACCCAGAGCTGGAACGGCGGCGCCAACATCAACCTGCCCGCCAAGCCCGCCACCATCACCTCCAAGCTGGGCAGCGAGGACTACTCCGACAAGGTCTTCACCATGAACAACGCCGGTGATTCCCGTGTGACCATTCAGTTCAACGCGCCCACCGTATTCAAGGACATCCGTCTGAACGAGACCAGCCCCAAGAACAAGGCGGTGGAATTCTTCACCGGTCCTTCCCTGACCTTCGATACCGGTGTCATCACCACCTTCAACGGCAACGAGATCGTTGTCAGCGCAGACGGCCGCTTTGCCGTTCGTACCGGTTTCTACAACAAGAACTATGTCTCCACCGATTATAGCGGCAACGCCGCCACCTTCATCATGAAGAGCGGCACCCTCAGCTTCGTGCACGGCGGCAGCCGCGGCGGCGCGGTGGATAAATCCCATGTGGTGATCGAGGGCACCGCCAAGATCACCGACATGCTCCAGTGCGGCGGCACCGGCAAGAATGTGGGCGCGTCCCAGGTAGAGATCAAGGACAATGCCCAGATCCCCGATATGTATGTCAACGGCTACGGCGTTGCCAACATGGGATCCTCCGAGATCACCATTACCGGCGGCACCATCGCCTCTATCCGGGCAGGCCGTTCCCGTGATTTCTACAACGATTCCAACGACACCGAATCTACCGGCACGCTGGGCGATGTTTCTCTGACCATCGGCGGCACCGCCAAGATCGGCTCCATCGATTTCCATGATCAAGACGAGACTCTGACCTTCACCGGCACTAAGGCCCTCTCCTTCCAGGATGGCTACGTTGCCACCCAGAAGCTGACCACCGGCTTCGGCGCAGGCTGGACCGCCATCACCTTCGGCACCAACAGCGCTCTGGAGCTGGCCGGCGCTTACACCAACGGCGGCACCCTGACCATGAAGGACGGCTCCGTGCTGTACCTCAACAGTGACGGCAACGTCAACACCGCCGTTCCCACTTACAGCAAGGTAGGCGATGCCCAGACCGGTAAGGTGGAGCTGAAGGCAATGCACAACATCGTCTTCGTCGCCGCCAAGCCCGCCAACGTCTTTACCGACGGCTATAAGGAGCACTATAAGTGCACCGCCTGCGGCGCCTGCTACTCCGACGCGGAAGGCACTACCCCCGTAGACTTTGATACCCAGCTGAAGGTCCCCTCCAGCGGCTGCACCTATCATACCTCCTTCAATTATGATCAGTATAGCCAGAACGGTGTGAACTTCTCCATGTCCCAGCTCATTGGCGGCACCTCCTCTCAGGGTATCGCGGTATATGAGGATACGCTGATCATCGCCAACAATAAGGGTGAATTCTCCGTCTGGGATATGACCACCGGCACCAAGGTCGTCGGCGGCCTCCGCTTTGGCTCTGCCACCTCTACCAGCAGCGACAGATGGTCCAACCACTCCAACTCCATCATGTTCAGCGATATTTTCTACGCAGAAGATGATCCCTTCCCCCTGCTCTTCGTCAGCTCCGGTAACTCCGGTGACCATATCGACAGCGACAGCTACTACGGCGCCGGCACCACAGGCAGCTACTTCGGTCACCTGTCTGTCGAGCGCATCCTCTATAACGAGGACACCGATACCTATAGCTCCGAGACCGTAGTCCGTGTGTTCTTCAACGATATGAACTGCATCCCCGATCAGGCAGGTAACACCAACAAGAACATGAACGGCAACACCACTCACGATCTGCCCAACATGTTTAAGGACGGCAAGTTCGGCTATCTGGACGATCCCAGCACTACTGTGGACGAAAGCCAGTGGCAGAAAGTCGGCTGGGGCTGGCCCGCATGGCTGGTAGACAGCACTCCCACCGCGGCTACCAGCGGTAAGCTGTATATGTTCAGCGCCCGCTTCCGCACCACCGACACCTATGTCAGTCACAACAAGAATGTTTACGGTATTGACAACTACCAGGAAGACAGCGCTTATATCTTTACCGAAATTGATATGACCAAGCTGATTCCCACCGCTACCACCAACACCGCAAACTACAAAAAGGACATCATTCTGACCCCTGCTGACATCAACAATCAGTTTACTACCCCCTATATCTCCGGCTTTACCCAGGGCGGTACACTCTACAATGGCCGCATCTACTACTCCTTCGGCGCTACCGGCGCTACCTCCAGCATTAACGGCAGAGATTACCTGAAGGTCATCGATATCGCCGAGGAAAAGATCGTTGCTGAGCTGGCTCTGTACAATAACACAGAGACCGCCGGTAAGGAGCCCGAATGCCCCACCATCTGGAACGGCGAGCTGCTGCTGAGCTACAACGGCGGTATCTATATCTTCGATTATATAGCGCTGGATGAACCCACCGTGGTAGCTCCCACCTGTCAAGACGGCGGCAGCACATACATCGAATGCAGTCTTTGCGGACATAACCTGCATACAGTTTCCACCGGAACGCCCGCAGATCACGTGTACACCAACTACGTTTCCAATAACAACGCGACCTGCGAGGCTGACGGCACCAAGACCGCCAAGTGTGACTTCGGCTGCGGCACGGAGGACACCGTCACCGATCCCGGCTCCAAGAAGGCACATAGCATGACCCATCATGCAGCCGATCCTTCCAGCTGCACCGAGGACGGCACTGTGGAATACTGGTATTGCTCCACGTGTGATAAGAACTACGCTGATGAGGCCGGCACTACCGTGCTTGACAGCACCGTGGACACTAAGGACGGTCACAATATGACCCATCATGCAGCCGATCCTTCCAGCTGCACCGAGGATGGCACTGTGGAATACTGGCATTGCTCCGTCTGCGACAAGAACTACGCTGACGAGGCTGGCACTACCGTGCTTGACAGCACCGTGGACACCAAGGACGGCCACAGCATGACCCATTTCGACGCCAAGCCTTCTGATTGCACCACCGACGGCAATATCGAGTACTGGCACTGCGGTACCTGCAACAAGAACTTTGCTGACGAAGCAGGCGTTACCGAGCTGGATTCCACCGTCGATACCAAGGTCGGCCACAACATGACCCACTTCGCCGCCGATCCTTCCAGCTGCACCGAGGACGGTAATGTGGAATACTGGCATTGCTCCGTCTGCGACAAGAACTACGGTGACGAGGCCGGCACTACCGTGCTTGACAGCACCGTGGACACCAAGGACGGTCACAACATGACCCACCATGATCCGGTAGCTTCCAACTGCACCGAGGACGGTAATGTGGAATACTGGCATTGCTCCGTCTGCGACAAGAACTACGCTGACGAGGCCGGCACCACCAAGCTGGACTCCATTTTGGATGCCAAGGACGG
>JAZNTL010000056.1:0-8849 GCA_045591745.1 Lawsonibacter sp. | reverse complement strand
CACCGCTGACATGAGTTTTTTCCATGGTTTTGACAACCTCCTTGACTTTCGTTCCGGGCTTTCCGCTGAGACTGGAAAGGACCTCCATATTGACATTGTAACGCTTTGCCATCTCTACCGAGCGGTTGTGGAGCACCTGAGCACCCAGGCTGGCCAGTTCCAGCATCTCGTCAAAGGTGATCTCATCCAGCTTTTTCGCCCCGGCAACATGGCGGGGATCGGCAGTATACACGCCGTCCACATCGGTATAGATCTGGCACAAGTCGGCATGCAGGGCGGCGGCCAGAGCCACCGCGGATGTATCGGAGCCGCCGCGGCCCAGAGTGGTGACATCATCGTACTTGTTGATGCCCTGGAATCCGGTAACCAGCACGATCTTTTTCTTGTCCAGTTCCTTCTGGATGCGTTCGGTACGAATGCGCTTAATGCGCGCGGCGCTGTAATTGGAGTCGGTCAGCACCCCCGCCTGCCAGCCGGTCAGAGAGACAGCCTGGAAGCCCATAGACTCCAGCGCCATGGCGCACAGGGAAACGGAGATCTGCTCACCGGTGGACAGGAGCATATCCATCTCGCGTTTGGAAGCCTTGGGATTGATCTCCTTGGCCTTGGCGATCAGGTCGTCAGTGGTGTCGCCCTGAGCAGACAGGACCACTACAACATCGTTGCCCTGCTGATAGGTCTCGGAAATGATTCGAGCCACATTAAACACGCGCTCGGTGTTGGCGACGGAGGAGCCGCCAAATTTTTGTACAATAAGAGCCATATATATTACCTCCTAAAAATGGACTTTTGATCAGGACAGCACCCGGATGGCAGAGAGCACATCCAGTCCGGCCAGCTTCTGCTCCAGCTGAGCCTGGGTCATAACTTCGGTGAGGAAAGCGATCTCACGGGCGGGGGCGCCGCTGCGGGCCAGAAGAGTGACCTCTCCACAAGCCTTACGGACCTCGTCCGCCGCCGCGTTGACACGGACGTACCAGCGGAAGGACAGACTGTCGGGAGCTTGGACCAGCTCCTTGGAGCCGGGGCCCCATTCATTGCATTTGCGGGTCTTCACATCCTTGGCGATGTCGGCGATGTCGCCCACCACAGCACTGGCAGTGGGCAGTTTGCCCGCGCCGCGGCCGTAGAACATGGTGTCACCCACAGCATTGCCGGTGATCTTAATGGCGTTGAACACGTCCTCCACCCCGGCCAGAGGGTCGGAGCCACTGACCAGATGGGGGGCAACGTAAGCGCACACCTTACCGTTTTCCATGCGCAGCGTACGGCCCAGCAGCTTGATCTTGTAACCGCAGGAGTTGGCATAGTCCACATCAGCCAGAGTGATGGCGGTGATGCCCTGAGTGGGCACCTGCTCGGGATAGATATGTTCGCCAAAGGCCAGTGCCGCCAGAATGCAGATCTTGCGGCAGGCATCGTGTCCTTCAATGTCAGCAGAGGGGTCGCGCTCAGCATAGCCGTTATCCTGCGCCTCCTTCAGCGCCTGCTCAAAGGAGAGACCGGCGCGGATCATGCGGGTCAGGATATAGTTGGTGGTACCGTTGAGGATACCGCACACCTGCTCCACCTCGTTGCCGGCCAAGCAGTTGGTCAAAGGCCGCAGCACGGGGATACCGCCACCCACGCTGGCTTCGAACAGGTAGCTGACTCCATTGGCCTTGGCCAGCTGGAGCAGTTCATAGCCGTGAGTGGCCACCAGCTCCTTGTTGGAGGACACCACGCTCTTGCCCGCTTTCAGGGCACGGGTGGTAAAGTCCAGTGCCACGGTGGCACCGCCGATGGTCTCCACCACGATGTCCACCTCGGGGTCGTTCTCGATGACGGAGAAATCCTTGACAAAGCAGTCCTTATAGGGGCTGTCGGGAAAATCACGTACATCCAGAATATACTTCAGGCGCACCTGCTGGGCGGTACGCTTGTCAATCAGCTCCCGGTTCATGGTCAGAACCTCTGCCACGCCGGAGCCTACGGTGCCAAAACCAAGAATTGCAACATTTACCATTTTCTCTCTCACCTCATCTGTAGCCTGAACAATGTTATCCGGCCAGTATCTCACACTTGAGCACACCGGTCTGTACGCGCACTGCATCCAGCAAGGTTTCCACCGACATATCCACTGCCGAGGTCTGTGCCGATACGGTAACCACAGCGCATCCGTTTGCGGGAATGGACTGATTGATGGTCAGGATATTGCCGCCCCGTCCGCCGAACACGTTGAGCACTCCGGACAGGACACCCGGCTCATCCTTAAGCAGGATCTGGAAGGTCACAATGCGTCCGTGCAGCATATCCTGAAAGGGACGCACCGCATCCTTGTACTTGTAGTACGCACTGCGGCTGATTCCTACCGCCCGGGCGGCACCGTTAATGGTGGCCTCCTCCCCGGTCTCCAGCAGGCTTTTTGCCTGAGCCACTTTGCGGAAGATCTCAGGCATTGCCTCTGCTTCTACAATAAAATACTTGGGCAATTGACTCACTGCCATCTCCTCCATGTTATGCACACGCATTGTCCACGTTGCAAGGTCATTTGTTCGTGTGCTGTGGCCTATTTTAGCACACTAAACCGTTGGTTGCAACACACCGTGCCAAAAGAAGATAACAATTTTTTTCCTTTTACACAGGGCTTTGTGCACGATTTGCACAAAGCGCCAGTGCAGCAAAGGGAAAGGCGGCCCACAGGCCGCCTTTTGCCGTTAAAAACGTTGGAAAAGCGATTTATGGTTTTCAGACCGGAACAAATGGCTCGTCTCCGGGCCCCGGTATCTCCGGCTCAACAGCCGGATCAACAGGGACTTCCGGATCAAGTGGCTGTTCCGGATCCGTCAGACCGCCCGGCCAGTTAGGGTCGTCCGGATCGATCAACCCCTCAGGAAACTCCGGGAATTCCGGTGCGACCTCGGGTGCGGTGGTATGCACCGCGCACACACCCTGCCCCTGAGCAGTGCTCAGGGTATACTTTTCGTCAGCGGCTTGGGCAGAGCCCACCGCCTGACGGGAGTAATCCAGCAGGTTTACGCTCATACAGCTTTCCACCGGGCAGTACGGACCTGCCAGATGGTACAGGCCGGTGGCCGCACCCTCAGCATCCAGCACAGGACTGTCCTTGCACACCGTCACCGTAGCCGTCTCGCTGTGTCGGGTGCAGTAGCCGGTGGGGGCATCGTCCCGCAGCATGGTCATGGCACCTACACGGCTGCCTCTGGGATCGCTGCGGCAGGCATCTGTGGGCAAAAGGCCGCTGTCCATACAGTACTCGGTAGTCACCAGATTGTTGATGGTAAAAAAGTCCTTATCTGCCAGACCCCGGTGAATGCGGCTCATGACCTTGTTAAATGCGATGGAGGCGGGGTTTCTGCCGCTGCTGCGCACCCGTTCAGGCTGGCCGTAGCCAGTCCAGACCACTGCGGTATAATAGGGAGTATAGCCGGCAAACCAGCGGTCGTGGTCACTGGTGGAGGAACCAGTCTTACCCGCAACGTGCATGTTGTCAAAGCGGGCCTCATAACCGGTACCGTTTGCCACCACGCTCTGAAGCATGGTGTTCATATAGTAGGCGGTGGAGTCCTTGATGACCACCTCGCTGGCGGTCTCATTCTCCAAAATGACTTCTTTATTGGCATTTAGCACCTTGGTATAGGTGCGGGATGGGGTATACACACCCCGGTTGGGGAACACGGCGAAGGCCTCGGCCATGTCACGGGTATTCACACCGTCGGTCAAGCCACCCATAGACAGAGGTGCACGGTCCAGATCGCTGGAGAACTTGCCGTTGATCTCACGGCCCTCAACCAGATCGATCTTGAACTTGTCCTCCACGAACTTGAAGCTGGCCGCCGGGGTGACCAGGTCGGTAAGGATACGGAAAGCAATGGTGTTGGTGGAGTGGGTCAGGCCCTGATACACCGTAGTCAGGCCGGCATACTTGGCATTGCCGGAGTTGACGGGATAAGGCGTTCCCTCCTCCGTCAATTCATAGGGATAGTCATCAATGATGGTGGCAGGTGTGACCAGCCCCATTTCCAGGGCGGGGGCATAGACAGACAGAGGCTTGAAAGAGGAACCGGGCTGACGGGCGGCGGCGGTGGCATTGTTGCGCCAGCGGTTGCCCGTCTTTTCGCCCACCTGACCGGCCATGGCCACCACATCGCCGGTCTCGTTGTCGATGATAGTAATGGCCGACTGCAGCTGCTGTCCGCCGCTGGAAGGGTAGGGGAAGTTCTCCTTGTTTTCATAGACCTCGTTGACGATGGCCTGAATATCAGGGTCAACGCAGGTGTAGATAGAAAGGCCGCCGGACAGCACCATGTTATAGGCCACGCTGTATTCCACGCCCAGCTTCGCCGCCAGATCGTTGGTCACATCGGTAATGACCTGTTCCTCGTACCAGGAATAAATTTCGGGATTTTCCTCATCCTGATACTCCACGGCCCGGCTGGTGAACACCAGTTCCTGTGCTTTGGCCTGTTCATACTCTTCCTTGGTCAGATACTCCTGCTCATACATGGCCCGTAGCACCAAATTCTTTCGGCGCTCGTTGTTTTCGGGGTTGGTGTACGGGTCGTACAGAGAGGGATTGTTGGTAATAGAGATAAGGCTTGCACATTCGGCAGCCGTCAGCTGGCTGAGATGCTTGCCGAAATACTTGTAGGATGCCGTATAGACGCCGTCGCAGTTACGGCCCAGATAGATATAGTTCAAATACCATTCCAGCGTGGTTTCCTTATCATAGTTCTTGGTGAACTCCAGCGCCCGGAATATCTCCACCACCTTGCGCTTGACGGTGGTATCGTTGTAGGTGGTGATGTTCTTGATCAGCTGCTGGGTAATGGTGGAACCGCCCTGAATGTCCTGCCCGGTGAACATGAGCAGGATGGCCTTGGCCGTGCGTTTCCAGTCCACACCCGGATGGGTCCAGAAGCGCTGATCCTCAATGGCTACGGTGGCATTGATCAGGTCCTCGGGAATGTCCTTGAAATCCACCCAGATGCGGTTTTCATCCCCGTGGAGGGTGCGAAGCTCGTGTTCTCTCCCATTTTCATCCACATAGTAGAGAACGGAGTTCAACCCGGCGTGGAAATTATCCAAATCCAGCGGTGTCAGAGGGATGATGACCGTTTTGACATAAACAGCGGCAAAGCAGGCCAGCAACGCTCCGGTGGTGATTGCCACCAACAGAAGCGTGCCCAGCACCCGCAATGCCAACCCGCCGCGTGAGCGGCGTCTTCTGCGGCGGCGAGGCCGGGGCTCGCGTTGTTCCTCGTGTCCTGCTGTTCGATTGAAATCAGGCATAAGATACCTCCGATAAAAAGACAGCTGCGTCTTTATACACATAACAAACCTATAGTATTATAACACATTTTCCCCGTTTGTCCACCCCCGCGCCCCAATGATTGGATATTTTTGGAAATTACCAAAATTCGTCTGTGCTCCCCCTTGCTTTTTTCGGGCATACAGGGTACAATCAAAGCACAAAAACATTGACAGGAGGCACTCACTATGAGCGAAGAATTCGGTCCTGATTTCATCACCGTCACCGATGAGGACGGCAACGAATTTGAATTGGAGCATCTGGACACACTGGAGTACAAGGGCAACATCTATATGGCCTTTTTCCCCGCTGTGGAAGGAGAGGAAGACGAAAAGGGCGAGTTTATCGACGTGGACCCCGATGACGAAGAATACGGCATGGTCATCATGAAGGTCATTGAGGAAAACGGTGAGGAGCTGTTCTCCACACTGGACAGCGAGGAGGAAGAGCAGGAGGTCTATGAGAAATTCATGGAGCGCCTGTTCGCCGACGAGGAGTAATTGTTTCCTGTGTTCTCTGCCTCGCAGATGAGTGAGAGTCGAAATCTTTGATTTCGTGTCTCAAACTTATGCATGGCTTTTTGCGCCCGCAGGCGCAAAAGAAGAAAAATCTGTTTTTTGACGCGACATGCGCGTGGCAAAAAACACATCTCGGTCTGCAAACGTGCGCGCAAAGCGCGTGCGCTACGGCAGACCGCAACTTCCTCAAAAAAGTATTTATACTTTTTTGACATTTTTCCTGCTCGGTGCGTGATGGGCTCTTTTAAACCCACATTTATTAAACGGGACGCCCCCTCACCGCGTGGCTTGCAGGCCTCCCGGCCCCCTTTGAGGTCAGCCGGACGTTGGAAGCAGTAAAGCGCAGTGGAGGCGACCCACCTGCCATACGTGCAGGTTTTAAACGGGTCCACACGGCCAGAGCGGGGTCTTTTTATCAACGAAGCCGCGGCATTGCCGCGGCTTTCTTTTTTGCATAATAGCGCCAAAGCTGGGCAACACTAAAGCCGGATCACTGAAACGAGGAGGTATTCTATCGTGATCATGGATAAGATCGCCCTGACACTGCTGATCATCGGCGGCCTGAACTGGCTGAGCGTGGGGCTGTTCACCTTTGATTTGGTGGCCTTTGCCTGCGGCGGCTCTGCCAGCCTCATCAGCCGCGCGGTGTACACTCTGGTGGGCCTGTCTGCCGTGTGGTGTATCACCCTGCTGTTCCGGGACCGCGAAGTCGTGGAACGAAACACCTGACCGCAACTGCCCCCGGCTGTGCCGACACGCGCCGCCGGGGGCAGTTCCTGTTCCCGCCACCCCGTTCTTGACTTTTTCCACAGATTTGCTACAATACAATCATAGCCACCCCCCGGGGGTGGGGTATATGATAAAGCGTGGTGTGTACTATGAGACAAACCTTCAACATTACCGGCATGACCTGTTCCGCCTGCTCCGCTCACGTGGAAAAAGCGGTGAGCAAACTACCCGGCATCCACTCAGCGGCAGTAAATCTGCTTGCCAACCGCATGGTGGCCGAATTTGATGAAAATACACTGTCCATAGATGACATCATCAAGGCCGTCACCGATGCAGGCTACGGAGCATCTGTGCCCAACACGGCAAATAAAGCCTCTGAAAAGGCCAGCGGAACAGATGATGAGCTGGCCGCTATGAAGCGGCGGCTCATCTGGTCCTTCGTGTTTCTGCTCCCCCTGTTTTACATCACTATGGGGCATATGCTGGGCGCTCCCCTGCCGGCGTTCCTGACCGGCTATCAAAACGGTATCACTTACAGCCTGACCCAGTTTCTGCTCACCCTGCCCATTTTGTACCTGAACCGAAAATATTACAAAGTGGGGTTTAAGGCATTGCGCAACCATGCCCCCAATATGGATTCCCTGATCGCCATCGGCTCCGCCGCCGCTCTGATCTTCAGCGTGGCGACCCTTTACCGGATCGGGTACGGTCTGGGTCACGGCTACAGGGGACTGGTGGAGGGAGGCATCATGCTGGGGCTGTATTTCGAGTCCGCCGGCATGATCCTGACACTTGTTACCCTCGGCAAGTATCTGGAGACCCGCGCCAAGGGAAAGACCTCTCAGGCCATCACCAGGCTCATGGACCTTGCTCCAAAAACGGCCCGAGTCCTGCGCAACGATGTGGAAATAGAGGTCCCTGTGGAAGACGTCCGGGTAGGTGACCGGGTGGTGGTCCGTCCCGGCCAGTCCATCCCGGTGGACGGCATCATCGTGCAGGGGCACTCCTCCGTGGACGAATCCGCCCTGACCGGCGAGTCCCTGCCGGTGGACAAGTCCGTGGGCGACAAGGTGGCCGCTGCTTCCATCAACAAGTCCGGCTCTTTCATTCTGGAGACCGTGCGGGTGGGTGAGGACACCACCCTGTCCCAGATGATACGACTGGTGGAGGAGGCCTCCGCCTCCAAAGCCCCCATCGCTAAGCTGGCGGACAAGGGGGCCGGCATGTTTGTTCCCATAGTCATGACCATCTCTGCCATCACTGCGGCAGTTTGGCTGTTGGCGGGCGGCGGTGTAGCCAATGCCCTGACCGCAAGCATTTCCGTGCTGGTCATCTCCTGTCCCTGCGCGCTGGGTCTTGCCACCCCTGTGGCCATCATGGTGGGAACCGGCAAAGGCGCGGAACACGGCATCCTCATCAAATCCGCCGAAGCCCTTGAATTGTTGCGGGCCGTGGACACCGTGGTGCTGGACAAAACCGGTACGCTGACCCAAGGCAAGCCCGTGGTCACTGATATTATCCCCGTTCAAAGCATGACCAAAGACGAGCTGCTCCTTCTGGCCGCCTGTTTGGAAGCACCTTCCGAGCATCCCCTTGCCGCCGCCATTGTGGAGGAGAGCAAAAAACGAAATTTGACCATCACCCCGGTCACCGAGTTTGAAGCTGTCCACGGAAAGGGTGTGAAGGCCATGCTGGTGGACAAGCCCTGTTTGGGTGGAAACCGTGCCCTGTTGGAGCAGGAGGGCATCCCTTTGGACACGCTTGCAGGTCAGGCGGATGTGCTGGCCGGTCAGGGCAAAACTCCCCTGTATTTTGCCGTTGACGGCCAACTGATGGGCCTGATCGCCGTGGCTGATACCCCAAAGCCCACCAGTGCCGCCGCCGTTTCCGCCTTCCGCTCTCTGGGTCTGGAGGTGGTCATGCTCACCGGTGACAACCGCCGCACCGCCCACGCCATCGGAACTGCGCTGGGTGTGGATAACGTGATGGCCGAGGTGTTGCCTCAGGACAAGGAACAGGTGGTCTCCCAACTGCAACTGCAGGGCAAGGTCGTTGCCATGATCGGCGACGGCATCAACGACGCGCCCGCTTTGGCAAGAGCAGACGTAGGCCTTGCCATCGGGGCAGGCACGGATGTTGCCATAGAGAGTGCGGACATTGTGCTGATGAAGTCCGACCTGCTGGATGCGGCCACAGCGGTGGAGCTGTCCCGGGCCACCCTTCGCAACATCAAGGAAAACCTGTTCTGGGCCTTTTTCTATAATTCCATCGGTATTCCGCTGGCCGCCGGC
>JAZNTL010000055.1:0-13826 GCA_045591745.1 Lawsonibacter sp. | reverse complement strand
ACCTCAGCCACCGTCTCAATGGGGACAAGGCCGTTGGCCTTGAGGGTAGCACCAGTCTCCACAATATCCACGATGGCATCCGTCAGCTCCAGAATGGGGGCCAGCTCCACACTGCCCTCGATCTTGATAATATCCACGTCCATGCCCTTCTTTTCAAAGAAAGCACGGGTCACCTCCGGGTACTTGGAGGCAATGCGCCGGGTCTTATAAGTACCGTAGAAATCGCTGCCCTCCTTCACCGCAAGGGCAAAGCGGCATCGACCGAAATTCAGGTCCAGCACCTCGTAAAAAGCGCCGCCCTTTTCCAGAATGGTGTCCTTGCCCACCACACCCAGATCGCATACACCGTGCTCCACATAGGTGATCACGTCGGGAGCTTTGGCCAGCACCGCGTCCATGGGGTAGTTGGGAATGGCATGGACCAGTCGGCGGCCCGGATCCTTGATGGGGGTGCAGTCAAGGCCCATGGCTTCAAACAGCTCCACAGACTTATCCTGCATGCGCCCCTTGGTCAGGGCGATGCGCAAACGCTCGCTGCTCACAGGCTCACCACCCTTTCTCCATCTTTATGGAAGACCAGTACACTGTCCGCACCCTTGTCAGCAGCCAGAGCCAAGCTCTGCTCCAGTGCGCTACAGGGGGACAATTCACAAGTGCCCGCAGGGCGGCTGTCCACTGCTTCCAGCGCCTGGGCAAGATAGCCCGGCTCGTAATGAACCAGGGTGCGCAGCACAGGCAGAGCAGTCTCAGGCAATGTGTGGGCCACGGCATCCACGTCCACGCAGAAGCCGGTAGCCTGCGCCTCACGGCCAAACACCTCCACCAAATGGTCGTAGCGGCCGCCGGACAGGACGGCTTCACCCGCTCCCTCCACATAGCCGCGGAAGACCACACCGGTGTAGTAATCGATCTGATGCACCATGCCAAGGTCAAAGCGCACGTACTGGCCGTACCCGGCGACAGACAGCTCATCATACAGCGCGCGCAGATAGTCCACTGTATCCGTCTTGCCCGCCAGCTTTTCCGCCTCCCCCAGTACCTCTGCCCCGCCAAACAGACGGGACAACCGCTTCAGCGCGGCACAAGCGCTATTGTCCTTGTAAGGGGCAAGCAGGTCGTTCAAAGCGGCAAAATTCTTGCCTTCAATATCGGCACGCATCTGTTCCACCGTCTGCTCGTCCAGTTCCATGCGGCAGGCAAGGTCACGGAAGAACTTGGCATGGCCCAGCTCCACGTGGAAACGGGACGCACCGCAGGAGCGCAGGGCATCAATGGCGGTGACAATGATCTCAAGGTCGGCCTTGATTCCGTCCGCACCGATGAGCTCCACACCACACTGGGGAATTTCCCGGTTGCCGCCGTTGTGGGCGGGGTTGGATCGGTACACCTTCTGGTCGTAATACAGCCGCTGAGGCAGGGGCAGAGAGCGCAGCTTGGTGGCCGCCACCCGGGCAATGGGGGTGGTGGAGTCGGGGCGCATGACGCAGATTTTTCCACTCAGGTCACCCACCTGCAGCATCCGTTCCTGAGGAATGGCGCTGCCGGACAGGGCAAACAGGTCATAAAACTCAGTGTCCGGTGTGGACACCTCCAGATAGCCCCGCTGCCGGAACAGGCGGATGAGCCGGCCCTGTACCTCCCGCCGTTCCTGACACTCGGCAAACAGCCGGTCCCGGGTGCCCTCCGGGGTATTAACGGTCATTCTCACAGATATTGCTCTCCTTGCAGATGAAGATGGGGCGGTTCTTGACCTCCAGATAGGTCTTGGACAGATACTCGCCCAGAATTCCGATGCTCAGCAGCTGAATTCCGCCGATGAGCAGGATAATGCACACCAGAGACGGCCAACCCGCCACCGGGTCACCAAACAGCAGGGTGCGAACGATGATGAACAGGATGAACAGGAACGCCAGCACAAAGCAGGCAATGCCCGTCACCGCCGCGATGGCCAGCGGAGCGGCGGAAAATGCTACGATACCCTCAATACTGTAGCGCAGCAACTTCCAGAAGGACCACTTGGTCTCCCCTGCTGCCCGCTCCACATTCTCGTACTCCAGCCACTTAGTCTTGTAACCGACCCAGCCGTACAACCCCTTGGAAAAGCGGTTGTACTCCCCCATTTCAAGCAGGGAATCCACAAACTGCCGGGTCATGAGCCGATAGTCTCTGGCCCCGTCCACCATCTCCGTTTTGGAAATACGGCGCATGAGCTTATAGAAGCACCGGGCGAAGAAGGAGCGAATGGGCGGCTCGCCCTTGCGGGTGACCCGGCGGGTAGCCACGGAGTCGTACCCTTCCTTCTTGATGGCATCCATCATCTCGGGCAGCAGGGCCGGCGGGTCCTGCAGGTCGGCATCCATCACCGCCACATAGTCCCCCGACGCGCGGGAGAAACCGGCGTACATAGCCGCCTCCTTGCCAAAGTTGCGGGAGAAGCTGACGTACTTCACCCGCTCATCCGATCGAGCAAAGCCTTTGACCACGTTCATGGTGCCGTCCCGGGAGCCGTCGTCCACAAACAAAAACTCAAAGTCGTACTCCCCCATCAGTCCGGCCACACGGGTGAGCTCCTGATAAAACAGGGGCAGTACCTCCTCCTCATTATAGCAGGGTACGATGAGACTGATTTTTTCCATCCCGTTACCTCCGGGCATAGCATGCCCTTTCTCTTTAGCGCTTTACCACGCTAATATACTACATTGCCTGCAAGTTGTCAAGCGCAGGATCACCAAAGATGCCCATGCTCCCGCCCTATGGCTGGTGCAAGTTGTCAGAACAGGGAGAACAGGTCGATCTGGCTGGTCTCGGGCAGGTTGCCGAAGGCACCTGCCGCCTTTAACAACTCAATATGGGATTTAGACACCTTGGGACAGGCGGCAGACACCTCCTCAATGGAGATGAACTGCTTACCCTTGCACTGTTCCTCCAGCGAATAGGCCGCCGTTTCACCCAGTCCGGCCACAGAAACGAAGGGAGGCAGCAGCGTCCCCTTCTCCTCGTCCACAGAGAAGTTGATGGCCTTGGAGCGGTAAATGTCCATATGCTCAAAGTTGAAGCCCCGCAGATAGAACTCGTAGCACACCTCCAGCGTGGTGAGCATGTCCTGCTCCACGGCGGAGGCCTCCTTTTCCTTGAGCTGGATCTCCCGCATCTTTTTCAGGCACACGTCCATACCGCGGCACATATAAGCCTCGTCAAAGGCCTTGGCGCGGATGGAGAAGTAGGCGGCATAGAAGGCCAGGGGCTTATGCACCTTGAACCACGCGATACGGAAGGCCATCATCACGTAGGCCACGGCGTGGGCCTTGGGGAACAGATAGGCGATCTTTTTACAGGAGCCGATGTACCAGTCGGGCACTCCGGCAGCTTTCATCTCGTCCTCTGCGCCATCGGGCAGACCTCTGCCCTTTCGCACCGCCTCCATGATCTTGAAGGATCGCTTGGGGTCCATGCCCTTGGAGATGAGGAACAGCATAATGTCGTCTCGACAGCCGATGGCCTCGTTGACCTTGGCCGTACCTGAGGTGATCAGGTCCTTGGCATTGCCCAGCCATACATCGGTACCGTGGGAAAAGCCGGACAGACGCACCAGCGTGTCAAACTGGTCGGGCTGGGTGTCCTGCAGCATACCACGCACAAAAGTAGTGCCAAACTCAGGAATGGCCGTACCGCCGGTGGGTCCCAGAATTTTGTCGTCCTCATAGCCCAGTGCCTTGGAGGACTGGAATATGGACATGGTGTCCTTGTCGTCCAGTGGGATCTTCTGGGGATCAATTCCGGTCAGGTCCTGCAGCATACGGATCATGGACGGGTCATCGTGCCCCAGAATGTCCAGCTTCAAGAGGTTGGACTCCATAGAGTGATATTCAAAGTGGGTGGTAACGATGTCACTGGTGGGGTCGTCCGCAGGGTGCTGTACGGGGCAGAAATCGTAGATTTCCTTGTTTTGCGGAATGACCACCATGCCGCCGGGATGCTGGCCGGTGGTACGCTTGACTCCGGTGCAGCCGATGGCCAGACGGTTTTCCTCCGCCTTGGACACCATTCTCCCCCGCTCGGCCAGATACTTTTTCACATAGCCGAAGGCAGTCTTTTCCGCCACCGTACCAACCGTTCCGGCCCGGAACACGTGGGTCTGACCGAACAGTTCGAAGGTATAGCGGTGGGCGTTGCCCTGATACTCGCCGGAGAAGTTCAGGTCAATATCGGGCACCTTGTCGCCGCCAAAGCCCAAGAAGGTCTCGAAGGGAATGTTAAACCCGTCCTTGGCATAGGGTGTGCCGCAGACAGGACAATTCATGTCCGGCATATCCGCGCCGCAGCCATAGGGATGCTCCGGGTCTTGGGCGTAGTCAAAGTCCGCGTGCTTGCAGTTGGGACAGCGGTAGTGGGCGGGCAGGGAGTTCACTTCGGTAATGCCCGACATGAATGCCACCAGCGACGAGCCAACCGAGCCACGGGAGCCAACCAGATAGCCGTGGGCCAGTGAGTCCTGCACCAGCTTCTGAGCCGACATATAGATCACATCGTATTTGCAGCCGATGATGTCGCCCAGTTCCACGTTGATGCGGTCCACTACGATCTGGGGTGGGTTTTCTCCGTAAAGTTCGTGGGCCTTACCCCAAACCAGCCGCTTCAGCTCTCCGTCCGAGTCCTCCAGCTTGGGGGCAAACAGACCCTTGGGCAGCGGCTCGATGGAGTCACACCAGTCAGCGATCAGGTTGGTGTTTTTCACCACCACCTCATAGGCGGTGTCCTCGCCCAGATAGGCAAACTCCTCCAGCATCTCATCCGTGGTCTTGAAGTAGATGGGCAGCTCGCTGTCCGCATCCTCAAAGCCCTTGGAGGCCAGCAGGATATGACGGTAGATCTCGTCCTCCGGATCCATAAAGTGAACGTCACCGGTGGCGCACACAGGTTTGTTCAGCTCCTTGCCCAGCTGCACCACGGTGCGGTTGAAGTCCCGCAGTTCCTCCTCGCTTTTCACCGTGCCGTCGCGCAGCATAAAGCGGTTGTTGCAGATGGGTTGGATCTCCAGATAGTCGTACCAGGAGGCAATGCGCTTGAGTTCCTCCATGTCCTTTCCTGCGACCACCGCGCCGAACAGCTCGCCCGCCTCGCAGGCAGAGCCGATGATCAGCCCTTCCCTGTTCTCATTGATCAGGCTCTTGGGCATGATGGGATAGCGCTTGAAGTGCTCCAGATGGGACAGGGAAATCAGCTTATACAGATTGCGCAGACCCATCTGGTTCTTGGCCAGAACGATCAGGTGCTTAGGCTTGCGCTTGGCCTTGCCGTTGCCACGCACCTTGGTCATGGCGGGATTGATCTGCTGCAGGGAGTGTACCCCCTGCTCCTCCAGCATCCTGAACAGAGGCGGCAGCATATAGGCTACCGTGGCCGCGTCATCGCTGGCCCGATGGTGGTTGAAGGCGGGCAGCTGCAGATGCTCTGCCACCACGTCCAGCTTGTACTTGCCCAGCTCCGGCAGCAGATTCTGAGCCAAAATCAGGGTGTCTATCGAGGTCTTTTGGAATGGGATGCCGTACTTCCGGCAGCCCTCTGCAATGAAGCCCATATCAAAGTCGGCGTTGTGGGCGGCCAGAGGGCGGTCTCCCACAAAGTCCAGAAAAGCCCGCAGAGCCTCCTCCTGAGAGGGTGCTCCCACCAGCATCTCGTCGGTGATACCGGTCAGCTGAATGATCTCCGGATTGAGGATGCGGCCGGGCGCGACAAAGGTGTTGAAGGTCTCGGCCACCTTGCCCTCACGCAGAACAGCAGCGCCGATCTCGATGATGACCTCATACTTCTTGTTCAGGCCCGTAGTTTCAATATCAAAGCAGACGATCTCGTGGGAAAAGCTCTGCTCATGGCTGCCGTGGACCACCACCCGGTCGTCCACGTCGTTGATAAAATAAGCCTCCACACCGTACAGAAGCTTTATATTCTTGGCAGAATGCCATGCGTCGGGAAAGGACTGGGCCACACCGTGGTCGGTGATGGCGATGGCCTTGTGGCCCCAGCTCTCCGCACGCTTAACTACATTTTTATCCTCTTTCAGCTTGGGGCCTACGCTGGTCAGCGCGTCCATGGAGGACATGGTGGTATGCAGATGCAGTTCCACTCGTTTTTCCGGAGCAGTATCCTGCCGCATGGTCTTTTTTCCCTCCATAATAGAGGCGGGCTCCAGCACCATATCACCATAAAAGCGGTCCATATTCAGCCGGCCCTGAATAATCAGCCGCTGACCTTTTTTAACCCCGTCCACGATGGCCTTGGCATTCTCCTCGGTGGGCAGGAACTTGCTCACGCGCACGGACCCGGTGTAGTCCGTTACATCGAATGCCACCACCCAGGCGTTGCGCTTTTTCAGCTCCCGGTGGTCCACGGCAAATACGTCGCCCTCAATGACCACAGTGCCCATGTCCAGCGCCAGCTCACCCATGGGGGTGGGCTTTTTCTTGACTACGTGGCCGTAGATGACCTTGCCGTGGTCCTTGGTAGCCTTTTTTTCCTGAGCGGAGGGCACCGCGCGCTTGATGTTCTTCATAGCCTCGGCGCGAATGGCCTCGGTACGGGCAAAGGCATCCAACTCCGGCTGCTCTGCTGCCGGTTGAGGGGCCGGTTCGTTCTCCTCGATCTGCTCAGGCAGGTCGGCCAATTCGATTTTTACGCTGTTCAGGCCATAGGCGCGGCAAACCGTCTCTTCCGCCTCCCGAACCAAATTAGGCCCTGCCCCCTGCGCCCCCTCCACCACGATGGAGGCGCTGCGCTGGGCCTTATTGATGGCAGCGGACACAATGATCCAGCCCTCCACCGCCACGGCAAGCTCCGTGTAGCGGCGCAGAGCGGAAAACATCTGCAAAAAGGGGATCTTTTCGGACATGGATGCTCAGGTCTCCTTCGTCAATATCTCTTACAGTGTCTCGATCAGCGCGAACAGCTCGTCCACCAGCTGATCCTGTGGTACTTTCTTGATGATCTGGCCCTTTTTGAACAACAGGCCTTCGCCAATACCGCCGGCAATGCCGCAGTCGGCAGCAGAGGCTTCGCCCGGTCCATTGACCACACAGCCCATGACCGCCACGGTGATGGGCTTGTCCACGGTCTTGAGTCGCTCCTCCACCTGTCCGGCAAGGCCGATCAGGTCGATGCGGGTGCGGCCGCAGGTGGGACAGGACACCAGCTCCGGGCCGTCCTTGCGAATGCCCGCCGCCTTCAAAATCTCCCGTGCGGCATAGACCTCCTCAATGGGGTCGGCGGACAGGGACACCCGCATGGTGTCGCCAATGCCCATGGCCAAAAGGCCGCCGATACCCACAGCGGACTTGAGCGTACCCATACGCACAGTGCCCGCCTCGGTCACTCCAATATGTAAAGGATACTCGCTTTCCATGCTCATAAGCTGATAGGCTTTCATGGTCATGGGTACACTGGAAGACTTCAGCGAAACGCAAATGTCGTCAAAATCAAATTTGTTCAGCAGTCGGATGTGTCCAAAGGCGGATTCCACCATGGCCTCCGGGCACACACCGCCGTATTTGGCCAGCAGGCCCTTTTCCAGTGAGCCGCCGTTGACCCCGATGCGGATGGGGATATTGCGCGCACGACAGGCATCTGCCACCGCTTTGACCCGGTCCTCTCCCCCGATGTTGCCGGGGTTAATGCGCACCTTGTCAGCACCGGCGGCAATGGCCTCCAGCGCCAGCTTATAGTCAAAGTGGATGTCCACCACCAACGGAATGTCGATCTGCTCCTTGATCTTACCCACCGCGTGGGCCGCCGCCATGTCGGGCACGGCCACACGGATGATCTGGCAGCCGGCAGCAGTCAAACGGCGGATCTGCTCCACCGTGGCCTGTACGTCATCTGTTCGGGTATTGCACATGGACTGGATGGACACCGGGGTATCGCCGCCCACCAATACGTTTCCAACTTTGATCTGCTTTGTCATAAGACTCAACCTCCAAAGATACGGGCAAGGTCGTTGAACGTCACTACTACCATCAGGGCCAGCAGGGCCACAAGACCGGCAACGTGAACGTAGCTTT
This sequence comes from Lawsonibacter sp., assembly GCA_045591745.1. Taxonomy (GTDB): domain Bacteria; phylum Bacillota; class Clostridia; order Oscillospirales; family Oscillospiraceae; genus Lawsonibacter. The sequence continues at coordinate 5,775 of JAZNTL010000055.1, read as the reverse complement.
CATATTTTGGGTCAATACGGCGGCGGAAGATAATCGTCCACACACCGTTGATGAGCAGGAAAAAGATGCGGCCGCCGTCCAGTGCGGGCAAGGGAAGCAGATTCATCACCGCCAGATTGACGGCAATAAGCGCAGCAAAATAAAGGATATTTTCCACTGCAACAGCCACCGTTTCCGACTGGCTGCCCACCTGTGTGATGGTGTCCACGATACCCACCGGGCCTGTCAGGTCCTTCACTCCGGCAGCGCCCGTAATCAGGTCGGTCAGGCTGAGCCGCACCAGACGCACAAAGTCCAAAGCGTTGTACCAGCTGTTTTTCAGCTTGGCGCTCAGCGTAGCTTCCTCCAGTTCAAAATACAGACCGTACCGGGTCACGGTCTGTCCGTTCTCCGTATACTCCCGCAGCTCCAGCGGCAGGTCGTTCAACTCCACCCGCTGCCCATTTCGCTCCACCACAAGGTCGTAAGGCGCGCCGCCCCGGCCAAGGAACAGGGTCACATCGCTGTAAAGATAGATGCGCTCCCCGTTAATGGACACAATGCGGTCTCCTGCCATCAGGCCTTGCTCTCCCTCCAGAGGAAATCCTTCCATAAACCCGGCCAGTACCGGGCTGGTAAAGGCCTGCGCCCGGGAAAACAGCAGTAGGATCAGCACCAGTCCGGCCAAAAAGTTCATGGCCGCACCGGCGCTCAGGATGATGAGCTTTTTCCACACCGCCTGTTTTCCAAAGGAACGCGGGTCGTCCGAATCATCCTCTTCCCCCTCCATGGCGCAGAAGCCGCCCACAGGAAGGGCTCGCAGGGCATACAGCGTCTCGCCCCACTGTCGTGAAACGATGGCGGGGCCCATGCCGATGGCAAATTCGTTCACTCGCACACCAAAGGCCTTGGCGGTGATGAAGTGGCCAAACTCATGGATGGCAATGAGAAAGCCAAAGAGCAGGATGGCGATGATAATATAGAGCATAGGACCTCCACAAAAACGCGACTTATTTTACGGTTTCCAGCACCACGCGGCGGGCCTGTGCGTCCGACTCCAGCACGTCCCCAAGGGTGGACACGGTGCGGTGAGGAATTTCCCCCATAGCCCGCTCCACCAGCCGGGCAATATCTGCAAAGCGGATACGCTCCTGCAGGAACAGGCCCACCGCCGCCTCGTTGGCGCCGTTAAGCACCGCACCGGCATTTCCGCCCAGCTTTGCCGCCTTCAGGGCAAGGCCCAGACAGGCAAAGGTGTCCGGGTCAGGCTTGGCAAAGGTCAGGTTGGGACAGGACAGCATGTCAAGCTCGGTGGCCGGACCGGGGATGCGCCGAGGATAGCTCAGCGCGTACTGGATGGGCAGACGCATATCCGCCGTACCTATCTGGGCAAGAATGGCATTATCACAGTATTCCACCAGAGAGTGGATAATACTCTCCCGGTGGACCACGATGGAGATTTTTTCCGGAGGCATGGCATACAGGTGCATAGCTTCAATAAACTCAAGCCCCTTGTTCATCAGGGTGGCCGAGTCAATGGTGATCTTTGCCCCCATAGACCAGTTGGGGTGCTTGAGCGCCTGTGCCAGTGTTACTTGCTCCAGTTGTTCTTTGGTATAGCCAAAGAAGGGGCCGCCGGAAGCGGTGAGGATCAGACGCTTGACCTCTCCCCTGTCCCGGTTGCCCTGCAAACATTGGAACAGAGCAGAGTGCTCCGAGTCCACAGGCACGATCTCGGCATGGTACTTCTTTGCCTCTGCCATGACGATCTGTCCGCCGCACACCAGCGTTTCCTTGTTGGCCAACGCAATGCGCTTACCCTTTCGGATGGCAGCCAGCGTGGGCCGCAGACCCACCATGCCCATAACAGCGGTGATAACGGTGTCGGCGCTGTCAATTTCAGCCGCTTCCAACAGTCCGTCCATGCCGGATGCTACACGCACGCTGGTATCGGCAAGACGGGTCTTTAGGTCAGCTGCCGCCTTTTCATCCATCATAACAGCCAGCGCAGGCTTAAATTGACGCACCTGCTGCTCCATCAACTCCACGTTGTTGTTTGCTGTCAGGGCGGCCACATCCATGCCGCAGGCGGCAATCACATCCAGTGACTGCCGCCCGATGGAGCCGGTAGAACCCATAAGGGAAATGGTTCGTTTTTCCATAGTATATACTCCTTTAGATGGCGGGCAGCAGGGTCACCAGCGCCCACATGGTGGGCGCGGCAAAGCTCATGCTGTCAAAGCGGTCCAGCATACCACCGTGGCCGGGGATCAAAGAGCCATAGTCCTTAATGCCAAACTGGCGCTTGATCAAAGAGAAGGCCAGATCGCCCAGCATGGTCACAAAGCTGCCCACAAAGCCGTACAAGGCAAGGCGGAACATATTGACCCCCAGACCGAAGCCGTGGGTCATCACAAGGCCGTAGCCCAGCATAAACACAACTCCGGCCAGCAGGCCGCCCACAAACCCCTCTGCGGACTTGTTGGGGCTGACCGGGACGATGCCCCGATGCTTGCCCAGAAACATACCGACGAAATAGGCACCGGTATCGGTCAGAAAGGCGGACACGATGGGAAGCAGAACCAAAAACGAGCCATTCTCCATCATGCGCAGCTGCACCAGAGATGACATGAGCACCGGATACAGAACACCGCCGAACAGTCCAAACAGAATGTGCTCCACACGAACAGCCCGTTCCTTTCCATAGGAAAGCACCGCCGCAAGGAACAGGGCAAACAACAAGCCCAGCAGCACCAGTCTGACGGCCCAGCTGTCTGTCTGCCGCCAATAACACTGAGGGATCAGCGCAGCCGCGGCAAGGGTAACGGCACAGGCAAAGCGATTTTTTTCAGCCCCTACCGCGCGCAACAGCTCAAAAGCCGCAATGGTCACCATACCGGTCACCATGAGTGCCACAATACCCACGGGAGCGAAGATCAGCACCGCCAGAAACAGGGGTGCCAGCACCACGGAAACCACGATACGCGTCAGCATATCACACACCTCCAAACCGTCTGGAGCGGCTCTGGAACGCGGCAATGGCCCGGTGCAGCTCGTTTTTGTCAAAGTCAGGCCACAGCACGTCGGTAAAATAGAACTCCGCATAGGCAGACTGCCACAACAGGAAGTTGGAAAGGCGCAGCTCGCCGCTGGGCCGGATCACAAGGTCCGGGTCGGGCACGCCCTTGGAAAACAGGTAGTCCCCCAGCTGCTCATCCGTCAGGTGGTTGGGGTCGGCCTTGCCTTCCATGCAGTCATTGGCATACGCCTTGGCCGCACGCAGCAGCTCGTCCCGTCCGCCGTAGTTCAGGCAGATATTCACCTGACAGCCGTCGTAGCGCTTGGAGATCTCCCGGGTCTGCTCGCACAGCTCCCGCAGCTCCGGGGTGAGCGCGGACAGGTCGCCGAAAAACTCCATCTTGACCTTGTCCCGCTCCATCTGCTCAATGGCTTCCAGCAGGTACTTTTTCAAAAGGCCCATGATAGCGCCCACTTCCTCCTGAGGACGTTTCCAGTTCTCGGTGGAAAAGGCATAGACGGTCAGGTAGTCCAGCCCAATGTCCTTGCAGTAGGTGGCCATGGTGCGGAAGGTCTCCGCTCCGGCGGCATGGCCTGCGGTACGGGGCAGACCACGCCTTTTGGCCCAGCGGCCGTTGCCGTCCATGATGATGGCAATGTGCCGGGGCAGGTTCTGGAAATCCACCTGTGGCTCGTTGGCCTTCTTTTTAAACAGCGGCATATACATCGTTCCTTTGCAGAATGGTACAGCTGTCTTAACAGCAAAGCAGGGTGCAGGATGCAGTTTTACCTTGCACCCTGCACCCGGTCAAAACGGTTTTACACCGCCATGAGCTCCTGCTCCTTCTTGGCGCACAGCTCGTCAATCTCCTTGCAGCGCTTGTCGGTCAAATCCTGAAGTTCCTTTTCCAGATTCTTCTGGTCGTCCTCGGTGATCTCGGACTTCTTCTTCAGGGCTTTGATCTCGTCCATGGCATCCCGGCGGATGTTGCGCACCGCCACCTTGCCGTCCTCGGCATACTTCTTCACCTGCTTGGTCAGGTCCTTGCGGCGTTCCTCGGTCAGCTGAGGGAAAGCCAGACGAATCAAACGGCCATCGTTCTGGGGATTGATGCCCAGATCAGAGGTCTGGATGGCCTTTTCAATGGCCTTGAGCAAAGTAGCATCCCAGGGCTGCACCACCAGCGTTCGGGGGTCGGGAGCGGAGATAGCCGCAACCTGATTCAGAGGGGTGGGAGTGCCGTAATATTCCACCATGATGCGGTCCAGTACACCGGCATTGGCGCGTCCGGCACGCACGGAGGCAAAGTTGGACTTGACCACGTCGATGGTCTTGAGCATTTTGCCGTCATAATCCTTGATTTCAATACTCATAATTCAGTGTTCCTTTCGTTATGGAATAGTCGTATTTCAGCCCACCACGGTGCCGATCTTCTCGCCCATGACCACACGCAGGATGTTTTCGGGGTCCTTCAGGGCAAACAGCAGCACGGGGATCTCGTTGTCCATGGACAGGGACGTGGCGGTGGAATCCATCACCTGCAGGTGCTGGGCCAGCACCTCGTCGTAGCTGATGGTGTCGTACTTGACCGCGTTGGGATCCTTCTTGGGATCGGCGCTGTAAACGCCGTCAATGTTCTTGGCCAGCAGGATCACGTCCGCGTCGATCTCCGCGGCACGCAGCACGGCGGCGGTATCGGTGGAGAAGAAGGGATTTCCTGTGCCGCAGCCAAAGATGACCACACGGCCCTTTTCCAAATGGCGGATGGCCCGCTGACGGATGTAGGGTTCGGCCACGGACTTCATCTCAATGGCGGTCTGGACGCGGACTTCCACACCCTTCTGCTCCAGCACGTCGGCCACAGCCAGTGCGTTGATGGAGGTGGCCAGCATACCCATATGGTCGGCACGCACACGCACCATGCGGTCGCCGCCGTCCTTCAGGCCACGCCAGAAGTTGCCGCCGCCTACAACAATGCCCACCTGAACACCCAGGTCCACGCATTTTTTGATGACGTCGCACACTTCACCGATCACATTGAAATCAAGGCCGCGAGAGGCCTCGCCTGCCAGAGCTTCGCCGCTGATCTTTAGCAGTACGCGCTTATAACGAGGTTCGCTCATTTCAAACACATCCCCTTTTTCAGCCGGCTATAAGCCGGCACTTTTTCTCTTACCCATTTTAATATAAAAATCACCGTTTGCATAGAGGTAAGAGAAGAAAAGTTTACAAATTGCCGTGTAATTTTCCCCATAGAAAATCCCGGTCAGTTCCATGGAACTGACCGGGATGAATTGTGTTTGATCTTACTTGATCATGGAAGCGACCTCGGCAGCGAAGTCGTCGACCTTCTTCTCAATGCCCTCGCCCTTCTCAAAGCGCACAGCGCTCACGAAGGTGACGTTGCCGCCCAGAGCCTTGGCAGCGGAGGCAATATACTTCTCCACGGAGAACTGGTTGTCCTTAACGAACTCCTGCTGCAGCAGGCAGTTCTCGGCATAGAACTTGTTCAGCTTGCCCTCCACGATCTTGACCTTGACCTGCTCGGGCTTGCCGGCCATCTTGGGATCGTTGTCCATCTGGACCAGCATGATCTTCTTCTCCTCGTCCAGCACGTCCTGGGTGACCTGGCTCTTGTCCCAGAAACGGGGATTCAGAGCGGCGATCTGCATGGCCACGTCCTTACCGATCTCGGTGGCGTCGATGCCGCCCTCCACCTTTAGGTTGACCAGCACGCCGATCTTGCCGCCGGCATGGATATAGGGAACGGAAGTATT
>JAZNTL010000054.1:0-5461 GCA_045591745.1 Lawsonibacter sp. | reverse complement strand
TGGCCAGCTCGAAGCGGATCTGGTCATTGCCCTTGCCGGTACAGCCGTGGGCGATGGCATCCGCGCCCTCCTTCTGGGCGATCTCCACCAGACCCTTGGCAATGATGGGACGGGCAAAGGCAGTACCCAGCAGGTAGCCCTCGTAAGTAGCGCCCATCATCATGGAGGGGATGATGACATCGTCCACCATCTCGTCCACCAGATCCAGCACGTACAGCTTGGACGCGCCGGTCTTGATGGCCTTTTCCTCCAGACCGTCCAGCTCGTCATTCTGGCCCACGTTGCCGGCCACGGCAATGATCTCGGGGTTGTTGTAGTTCTCCTTCAGCCAGGGGATGATGATAGAAGTATCCAGGCCACCGGAATAGGCCAGAACGACTTTCTTAATATCTGCCATTGTTTTTTCCTCCGTTTTCATGGGGCATTATTGAAAAATCGCCCCTTGTTTTTCAGTCTGGAAGCAGTTTAACACGGTACAGCGCAAAAAGCAAGTGTTTATTTGCATAATTATCCGTGTAAATTTCAAATTATTCGTGTTCTTTTCACTATAAATGAATATTATTTGTATATATGCACGTTTTTATGCATATTCGCACACATATATACAAAAAGGACCTCCGGGTATGTTCCCGGAGGTCCTTTTTCCTGTGTTGTTACGCTTCGATGGCGGCCTTGATGGCATCAAAGATAGCATCCTGCTCGGCAGTCATGACCATGAGCACAGTGCCGTCAGCCAGGGTCTCCAGCTTGGCATTCTTGGCATTCTCGTACTGGTCAGGCAGGTACATCTCGAACGCCTGCTGCTTCTGCTCGATAAAGGCTTTCAGACCGTTGTTGACGGCCTCCTCCTTGCCCTCAGCGGGCATAATGGCGGCAATGCCGTAGGCATGGACCATCATCATGGAGGTGCTGATAGCATAGGCAGTCACATCTTCAGTGGTCAGACCCATGAGTTCCAGCATCATGGGGCCCTCCTCGGTGGTGCCGTTGAAGGGAGCATTGTACTGGGCCATCTCGCCGCCGTTCTCGGTGATGGCGGTGGTATACAGCTCGTTGAGCTGCTCGGGGGTCTTTGTGCTGCCGCCGTTGCCGCCCTTATTGGTGCAGCCGGCCAGCATGGCAACAGTCAGGGCCATGGCCAGGCCCAGAGACAGGATCTTCTTCATAATAACATTTCTCCTTTTTGTTTTCAGGCATAAAACCTGTGCTTCAAGCTACTATGACGCAGGTATACTAAAAAAGTTCCCTCTTTTTTATATCTTACCCGCTTTTTTCGTTTACAGACACTGCAGGTACTTGCCGTACAGGGTCATGCCCAGCTCCGTTCCGGTGGCATGGACCTGCTCGGCGGTGATCCAGCCCTCGCTGTAGCCCAGTTCCTCCAGACAACCCACATAGCGGCCGGTGGTGTCCTGAATCTGCTTGATGGTCTGACCGGCGACCAGCAAGCTATCTGCCGTACCCGCATCCAGCCAGGTGAAGTCCTTTTCCAGCGGAACTACCTGCAGTTGCTGACGGCGCAGGTACTCCAGATTCACGTCGGTGATCTCCAGCTCGCCCCGGGCGGAGGGTCTCAGGTCGCCGGCGATCTCCATGACCTGATTGTCGTAGAAATACAAGCCGGGAATGATGTAATTGGACTTGGGATACCGGGGCTTTTCCTCGATAGAGATAGCCTTACCTTCCTTGTCAAACTCCACCACACCGAAGGGGCGGGGATCCTCTACCCAGTATCCGAACACAGTGGCACCCACTTCGTTTTGGGCGGCCTTTTTCAGGGTGTCACCCAATGTTGGGGCATAGAAGATATTGTCGCCCAGCACCAGACACACGCTGTCATCGCCCACAAACTCCCGGCCGATGAGCAGCGCGTCTGCAATGCCCCGGGCCACAGGCTGCTCGGCATAGTGCATATCCACGCCGAATTGACTTCCGTCGCCCAGCAGAGCCTTGAAGGTGTCCGTCTCTCCGGGAGGAACGATGACCATAATTTCGGAAATGCCCGCCTGCATCAGCACGGCGATGGGATAGTAGATCAGAGGCTTGTCATACACAGGCAGCAAGGGCTTGCTCACCGGCTTGGTCATGGGATACAAGCGGGTACCTTTGCCCGCCGCAAGAACGATGCCTTTCATCCGAGTGTTACCTCCTGTCTCTTTAGTTCAGGAAATCCTTCAGCTTCTTGGAGCGGGAAGGATGGCGCAGCTTACGCAGGGCCTTGGCCTCGATCTGACGGATGCGCTCGCGAGTGACGTTGAACTCCTTGCCCACTTCCTCCAGGGTGCGGGTACGGCCGTCCTCCAGACCAAAGCGCAGCTTGAGCACCTTTTCCTCACGGGGAGTCAGAGTGCCCAGCACCTCCACCAGCTGTTCTTTAAGCAGGGTAAAGCTGGCGGCCTCGGCAGGCTCGGAAGCATCCTCATCGGGGATAAAGTCACCAAGGTGGCTGTCCTCCTCCTCACCAATGGGAGTCTCCAGTGAAACAGGTTCCTGGGCAATTTTCAAAATCTCGCGCACCTTGTCCACAGGCATGCCCATCTCCTTGGCGATCTCCTCGGGGCTGGGATCGTGGCCCAGCTCCTGCAGCAGCTGGCGGGAAACGCGAATGACCTTGTTGATGGTCTCCACCATATGCACCGGGATGCGGATGGTGCGGGCCTGGTCTGCAATGGCGCGGGTGATGGCCTGACGGATCCACCATGTGGCATAGGTAGAAAACTTAAAGCCCTTCACGTAGTCAAACTTCTCCACCGCCTTGATCAGGCCCAGGTTACCCTCCTGGATCAGGTCCAGGAACTGCATGCCACGGCCCACATAGCGCTTGGCAATGGACACCACCAGTCGCAGGTTGGCCTCGGCCAGACGCTGCTTGGCCGCCTCGCCCTTCTGGATGAGCTTGTCCAGCTCCTGACGCACTTCAGCGGGAATATCCTCCCCGGCCTTTTCCATCTCTTCCAGCTGGATCTGAGCTTCGTTGCCTGCACCCATGGCCTGAGCCAGCTCCACCTCTTCCTCAGAGGTAAGCAGGTTGACCTTGCCGATCTCCTTCAGGTACATGCGTACCGGGTCATCAGTGCCGAAGGCATCCATCATAGCGGCAGGATCCACCATCTCCTCCTCGGAGATGTCCTCCATCTCGTTGACGGGAGGGTGTCCGTCCTCGGCAAGTTCAGGCACGTAGTCTTCTCCCACGGTATCAATGCCCAGATTTTCCATGGTGTCATAGATGCGGTCCAGCTGTTCGGACTCCAGATCCAGCTCCTCCAGCACGTCCATCAGCTCGGTAGAGGACAGGTTGCCCTTCTTCCTGCCCCGCTCGATCAGCTCGCTGAGCTTTTCCGCACCGGGCACTCCCTCCACGATCTTCAGCACGTCATTTTTCTGGTCGACGGCCGCCTTGCTCTGCACCTTTTCCTGCTCGGAAACCGTCTTTTCTTTCTTCTGGCTCATGGTCATTCTCCTCCATACGATTTGGCTTGTCTGTATTTGGCTTGGGCAGCACGCAGCAGCTCTTCATCTGTGCCGCCCTGTTGCTTCAACCGCTCCATGCGGATGATGGCTATGTAATCTTTGAGCGCCTGCTGGGCATGGCCCAGATTTTCCGGTCGGTCGGTGATTCGGGCCAGATGGCTCATTTCCTCCGCCGTCAGAATGTTGGCCAAGCCGCCCAGATTGACTCCTCTCCCCTGCCCGTGGCGGTCGCGCAGCAGGTCGAACACCTTGCCCAGCAGCGGAGCGGAAAACTCCGATCCGGTCAATCCCTCCGTCCGCTCCAGCAGTTCAGGCTCCAAAAGCACCAGCCTCAGCACGCCTTCTTCCGCGGCTGCGGAACGGACGTTGTCATAGCGCAGTCCCTTCTGGTTGGGCTGCATATTGGCCGCAGGGGCCAGATCGTGACGCTCCTGCTTTTTCTTCTCCTTGTAAATGCGCCGGCGCAATTCCTTTTTGACCTCCTGCGCCATGGCATCGGCGGAGATGCCTGCCGCCTGAGCCGCTCTTCCGCCGTAGACCTCCCGCTCCACTGCGCTGGACAGGGATGCGATCAGGCCTGTGGCCTCGTGCAGAAACTCGATGCGCTGGGCATCGTCCTTCAGGTCGTATTTGCTTTTGATCTTTTCCAACCGATACTCGATATGATTCGTGCTCTCGTCCAACAGCTTGGCAAAGGCATCCCTGCCATAGCTTTTGATGAACTCGTCCGGGTCCTTGGCTCCCCTCATTTGGAGCACCTTCACCTTCAGCCCCGCCTTTTCCAGCAGAGGAATGGCACGCTGGGCGGCGGCCACACCGGCTCCGTCTCCATCGTAGGCGATGACCGCCTCCTTGGTGTAGCGGGCCAACAGCTGAGCGTGGTCAGCTGTGAGCGCTGTACCCAAACTGGCCACCGCGCAGTCAAAGCCCGCCTGATGCAGGGCAATGGTGTCCATATAGCCCTCGGTGAGGATAATGCGTCCGGCCTTGGTTTTTTTCGCGATGTTCAGAGCAAACAGGTTGCGGCTTTTGTTATACACCGGACCTTCCGGCGAGTTGAGGTATTTGGGCTTGGAGTCGTCCATGACCCGCCCGCCAAAGCCAATGACCGAGCCACGCACATCAATGATGGGGAAGATGACCCGGTTGCGGAAGCGGTCGTAGATGCGGCCCTTGTCGTTGCTCACCGCAAGGCCGCCCTCCAGCACCATTTTCTTGTCGTAGCCTTTTTCCGCCAGCGCGGTCAAAAGTCCGTCCCAGCTGTCCGGGGCAAAGCCAAGTCCAAAGTTAGTCAAAGTTGCCTGAGACAGACCGCGCCTGCGCAGGTAGTCCAGTGCCTGCGCACCCTGCGGACTGTAGAGTTGAGCATGGAAGTACCGGGCCGCCTCTTTGTTCATTTCCAAAAGCCGCTCCCGTTTTTCCTTGCGTCCCTTGTCATAGTCGCTTTCCGGCACCTGCAGTCCGGCCCGCTGGGCCAGATTGCGCACCGCGTCCACAAAGGAGAGGTTTTCCGTCTCCATCACAAAGTTGATGGCACCGCCCCCCTTGTGACAACCGAAGCAGTAATAAATCTGTTTATCCGGGGAGACGGAGAAGGAGGCGGTCTTTTCACTGTGAAAGGGACACAGACCCCAGTAGTTGTTGCCTTTTTTATTCAGCCGGACATAACTGCCCACCAGATCCACAATATCCGTTCTGGATACCAGCTCGTCCACAAATTGTTCGGGGATGGCCACGCACGCTCCTCCTCTCTTATGTTTCAATAAGCGAAAACCGCTTATTTCACCGTCCAGCCCATAGGGATAAACAATTCTTCAAATTTCTGCACCGCAAAGGGGTCGGACATGCCGTTTTCCCACGGGGCAGGCCCCGCGGGAGCCCTGTTTTGATTTCAAATGCTCGGCGGAAGTGAATTCCGCCTGCGCCAAGGTTCTGCGCAAGCGCAGAACGCTTGTACGCGCTTACGCGCGCCCCGCTTTGCGGGGACCCC
>JAZNTL010000053.1:0-10756 GCA_045591745.1 Lawsonibacter sp. | reverse complement strand
GCCTTCGGCGTGCTGCCTCCCGTGTCCATTCTGACCCCGGAGCAGACCCAGTACTACTTCCTGTCCGGCTTCACCTCCAAGCTGGCCGGTACTGAGCGCGGCATCACCGAGCCCACCCCCACCTTCTCCGCCTGCTTTGGCGAGGCCTTCCTGGAGCTGCACCCCACCAAGTACGGCGAGGAGCTGGTGAAGAAGATGGCCAAGTCCGGCGCCAAGGCCTACATGGTCAACACCGGCTGGAATGGCACCGGCAAACGTATCTCCATCAAGGATACCCGCGGCATCATCGACGCCATCCTGGATGGCTCCATTCTCAAAGCCGAGACCAAGACCATTCCCTACTTCGGTCTGGAGGTGCCCACCGCCCTGCCCGGTGTGGATCCTGCCATTCTGGATCCCCGCGACACCTATGCCGACGCCTCCGAGTGGGAGACCAAGGCCAAGGATCTGGCCGCCCGCTTCGAAAAGAACTTTGTCAAGTATACCGGCAACGATGCCGGCAAGGCGCTGGTCGCCGCCGGCCCCAAAGCTGAATAAGCTTAGCAAATTGTCACAGGACCCGGACCATTTTTGGTCCGGGTCTTTTTTTGCCGTTTTCCCTGTATTCCCCCTCCGATTCGCATCTGTTCCCATGCGCAAATCAAAATAATTTCACTCCTTTGCATTAAATCTTAATCAAATACCGAAAAACCACTTGCAATTAGTAAAGAAAAATGTATTATTAGATTGAATTACTTAAGTTTCGGGTTTAAAGGAGTATTTGCCGTGGACGAGACCGATGTAAAAATCCTTAATATTCTTTCTGACAACTCCAACACCACCACCACGGAAATGACCCAAAAGGTCAACTTGTCTATCCCCGCCATCAACAAGCGCATCCAGAAGCTGATCCAGCGGGGCATTATCCGGCGGTTTACCATTCTCATGGATAATAAAAAGGTAGGCAAACCTATTCAGGCCTTTATCCTCGTGGTGGTGCAGCACATCTCCTCCGGCGACAATCTGACAAATTACATTCAAAGCGACCCGGATGTTTTGGAGTGCTATGCCGTGACCGGCGAGTATGATTATCTGCTAAAGGTCTGTGCAAAAGACGTGGAGAGTCTGGAAGAAAAGCTGCTGCATCTGAAGCGGCAACTGGGCGTCGTCAAGAGCCACACCATGTTCTCGCTCATGGAGCATAAGTTCCATCCCTCTCCCTTGCCCGACCCACTCTCAAGCACAAATTAATCAGAAAGGATTTGAACTATATGGACTACACACAGAGATTGGGCAACAACGCTGTTGTCCCCGTGGTGGTATTGGACGAAGTCAAGGACGCAGTCCCCACCGCAAAAGCCCTTTTGGCTGGCGGTATTGACGTGATGGAGATCACTTTCCGCACCGCCGCCGCTCCCGAGGCCATTAAGGCCGTAGCCGAAGCCTGCCCCGACATGCTGGTGGGCGCGGGCACTATTATCAATCTGGATCAGTGCAAGCAGGCCGTTGACATGGGTGCGAAATTCATCGTATCCCCCGGCTTTGATCCTGAGGTGGTGGGCTGGTGCGTGGAAAACGGCATCACCGTCACTCCCGGCTGCGTCACCCCCACCGAGATCATGGCCGCTCTGAAGCTTGGCATCAAAGTGGTAAAATTCTTCCCTGCCAACGTCTATGGCGGTCTAAACGCCATGAAGAATCTGTCCGCTCCCTTCGGCGGTGTGAAGTTCATCCCCACCGGCGGAGTGAATGCCCAAAACATCGGTGAATACACCGCCGCGCCTTTCGTCCACACCGTGGGTGGCAGCTGGGTATGCGCCAAGGCCGACATTGCCGCGGGCAACTTTGATAAAATCACTGCCCTGTGCCGTGAGGCCGTATCCAACTGCCTGGGCTTCGAGGTAGCTCACGTGGGCATCAACACCCCGGATGAGCGCACCGCGCTCGACGTGGCCGGCGGCTACGACAAGCTGTTTGGCTTCGGCGTGAAGGACGGCAACAGCTCTGCTTTTGCCGGCAGCGGCATTGAGGTCATGAAGAGCATGTACCTGGGTAAGAACGGCCACCTGGCTATTCGCACCAACCACATGGGCCGAGCCATCGCTCATCTGGAGAAAAATGGCTTTGCCGTGGATGTGGCCAATGCCAAATATAAGGGCGACAGGATGGTCGCCGCATACCTGAAGGACGAGGTTGGCGGCTTTGCCATCCACCTGCTGCAGAAATAAGGAGGAACAAAATATGAAAGTACTTACCTTTGGCGAGATCATGCTGCGCCTGAAGAGCCCCGGCACCGAGCGCTTCTTCCAGTCCCCCATGCTGGAGGCCACCTTCGGCGGCGGCGAGGCCAACGTGGCCGTGTCCCTGGCCAACTACGGCATGGATGCCGCTTTCCTGGCCGTACTGCCCGACAACGCCATCGGCGACGCCTGCGTGGGCGAGCTGCGCCGCTTCGGCGTGGACACCTCCCGCCTCCTGCGCGGCAAGGGCCGCATGGGCATCTACTATCTGGAGACGGGCGCCAGCCAGCGTGCCAGCAAGGTGGTCTATGACCGTGAGTATGCCTCCATCGCCCTTGCCAAGCCTGGCGATATTAACTGGGACAAGGCATTTGAGGGCGTGGATTGGTTCCACATCACCGGTATCACTCCCGCTATCTCCGAAAGTGCTATGGAGCTGAGCCTGGAGAGCGTAAAGGAAGCAAAGAAGCGGGGCATCACCGTCTCCTGCGACCTGAACTACCGCAAGAATCTGTGGAAGTACGGCAAGTCTGCTCCCGAAGTCATGTGCGAGCTGGCCAAGTATGTGGACGTGGCCATCGCCAATGAAGAGGACTGTCAGAAGTCCCTGGGCGTGACGGTGGACGTGCACGTGGAGGGCGGTGAACTGGACCGTGCCAAGTACGAGGAGCTGTCCAAAAAGGTGTTGGCCGCCTACCCCAACATGAAGCTCATCGCCATCACCCTGCGTGAAAGCCACAGTGCCGACTGGAACGGCTGGGCCGCCTGCCTGAACGACGGCAAGCAGTTCTACGTGTCCAAGAAGTACGAGATCCGGGACATCGTGGACCGTGTGGGCGGCGGCGACAGCTTTGCCGGCGGCCTGATCTACGGCTTGAACCACTATGAAGACAAGCAGGCGGCACTGGAATTTGCCGTGGCCGCCAGCTGCCTGAAGCACACCATTCCCGGTGACTTTAACCGTGTCACCGTGGATGAGGTAGAAAAGCTGGCCGGAGGCGACGGAACCGGCCGAGTGCAGCGATAAGCTACAGATAAAAAGGACCGTGTACAAATTGTACACGGTCCTTTTTCGTTCTTATTCCGCAGGCGGAAGGGCGCACAGGTCCTTCCCCTTTCCTTCGGCAATGTCCTCTATGGTGGTTTTCAGCCATTCTAGCTGTTCCTGTGTCAACTGAGACTGCTTCCCCTCAAAACGCACATAGCCGTCAGACAGGTTTATTCCGTATTCCGATGCAGCAAACTCGGTTTTTACGTAGTACTCCGGCAGACACCGACAGATCTCACCGCTGTAATCCAGCCAGCGCAGAAAATCAGTCAACCCCACGGAAGCACCGCCCCAGAAGGAACATTCCCACTCCTTCTCCGCCTTTCCCACGGGTACATATCGGACACTGGTGACGGTGTTGCCGCAGTAACCCTCCGGTTCATGCGCTACCACATTTCCGCCCTCAGGAGTGGTGTGGCTGTGGTCTGGCTTCGATACAGAAACCGAGCCATCCGAATCATAGGGACTTGCGCAGGCGGAAAGCACCAATAGCAGGCACAGCAAAAGAGAAATCTTTTTCATCTTATTCTTCCGGTTTTTCCGTCTCAGCGGTCTTTTTTACACGCTTTTTCACCTTGATATATCTGCGGCCAAAGACCACACCCGCACCAACGGCAACAGCAAAGACCAGCAGACCGAACAGGTTATAGGACACCCAGATAAGCAGATCCTGCACGCCGTCCACCAGACCGGTGGCGCTGCTGACCACACCCGCCTTCATGCGGGTGAACAGCCCTGCCTTTTCCCCGGGCTCATCCACGATCTTGACCATCTCGTCCATAGCAACGTGGATGGTAGCAAAGCCCACCAGTCCGTCGTAACGGTTCAGGTCGGAGGTGTACTGCTCAATGTGATACTCCACGTCGGTCAGGGCGCTTTCCAGCGCAATGATGTCCTCCATGTTCTGGGCCTTCTTCAGTAGCTCCAGCAGGCGCTCCTGCTTGGTACGCTGGGTCTTGAGCCGGGTCTCAATGTCGTGATAGGCTTCGCCCACATCCTCGCTGCTCTCATTCTTTCGAGCCAGATAGCCGATACCGTCCACCTGTGACATAAACTCATCATATTTGGCGGCAGGGATACGGATGGTGTAGTTGCCGGAGCGGCTGCTGTTCTGGTTATAGTAGCTGCCGCCGCGCAGTTCAGAGTTCTCGTAGTAGCCCCCCAGACGGATGACCAGCTCCTCCAGTGCCGTCACGGCCTTGTCAAATTCCGTGGTCTGTACCGTCAGATTGGCACGGCGAATGAGCTTGACCGACTCGTCCCGATAGACGCTAGTCACGCTTTCAAGCTTGGCCTCCTCGCGGACACCGCCGTCAAAGACCGCACCCGGCTCCATCGGCGCAGCGGAATCGGTCATGTAGGCAAAGCCGTTTTCCTGTGCTTCAAAATCCTTCCCTTTTGTCCCGCCGACACTTGCGCCGCAGGCACACAAAGAAAGACACAGCACACCGGCCAGCACACCGGCCCAAAGCTTTTTGCTCTGTTTCATATCCATTCCTCCTGTTTTTTATTTCCTTCTACCCATATAGACGCAGTTTTGGGACAAAGGTTTCGCACATTGGGAAAATTTTTTGCATAGGATGGAAAAAATTTGCGGAGGTAATCCTATGCCAACCATTTATCTGTCTCCCTCCACACAGGAGAGCAACCTGTTCGTCAGCGGCGGCAGCGAGGAGTATTATATGAACCTGATTGCCGATGCCATGGTTCCTTATCTGAACGCATCGGGCATCCAATACGTGCGCAATACCCCACAGATGACCGCCGCCTCATCCATTGCCGCCTCCAACGCGGGCAATTACGACCTGCACGTGGCCATCCACTCCAACGCCGCCCCGGAGGGACGCTACGGCACGGTGCGCGGCTCCATCGTCTTCTATTATCCCGGCAGTGTGCAGGGCCGCAGAGCGGCCGAGATCGTAGCCAACAACCTGCGTTCCATCTATCCCCTGCCCGATCTGGTCCGCGCCCAGCCCTCCACCACCATCGGGGAACTGCGCCGCACCCGGGCCCCCTCCGTCTTTCTGGAGCTGGCCTATCACGATAACTATGACGATGCCGCGTGGATCAAGGCCAACATCGAGACCATCGCCCGCAACATCGTGCTGTCCCTGACAGAATACTTCGGCATCCCCTTTTTAACCCCTGTACCGCCCCGCTCCGCTGTGGTAGACGTAAACTGGGGTCGTCTCAACATCCGAAGCCGTCCCAGTCTGGAGGCTCCTGTCATCGCGCAGGCCTATGACGGCGCACCCTTGACCGTTATCAACGAATGGCAGGGCTGGTATCTGGTCCGTTACAATAATACCATCGGCTATGCCAGCAGCCAGTTCGTCACCCTGACCTGAGGGCTCGCCCATGGAAATTCACGTGGTGCGTCCCGGGGACACCCTTGCCTCCATCGCTGCGGAATACGGTGTTCCTCTGTCTCTACTGCGTACGGACAATCAGCTGCCTGACCCTACCCGCCTTGTGACCGGCCAAACTATCGTAGTCCGACAACCGGTGGTCACCTATACCGTCCAGCCGGGCGACACCCTTTATTCCATCGCTGAGCAAAGCGGCCTGACCACTCGTCAGCTGCTGCGCCTGAACCCCGTGCTACGGGGCGAACCGGCGGTCTTTGCCGGCCAGACCCTTGTGCTGGCCGATGAGGAAGAACGTATGGGCAACATCCTCGTAACAGGCTATGCCTATCCTTTTGTGGATAAAGGTTTGTTACAGCGGGAACTGCCCTATCTGTCCGGCCTGATCCCCTTCACTTACGGCATCCGACCAAACGGCACACTGGTGGAACTGGACGACGAAGCACTCATTGCCGCAGCCCAACAGCTTGGTGTCACTCCGGTGATGCACCTGTCCACCCTGACAGAAAACGGCGGCTTTGACAGTGCACTGGCCTCACTGGTGCTCAACGACACGCAGGTGCAGGATACCATTGTCGCTGCCATCCTTTCTACCATGGAGCAGCGGGGCTATCGGGTACTGGATGTGGATTTTGAATTCATCCCTGCGCAGGATGCCGCCCCCTATGTCAACTTCATATCCAGACTGCACGACACCCTTGCGCCACTGGGTATCCCGGTCATCGTGGCCCTTGCGCCAAAAACGAGCGCAGACCAGCCGGGGCTATTATATGAAGGCCACAATTATGCACTGCTGGGCCGGGCGGCGGATGCGGTGCTGCTGATGACCTATGAATGGGGCTATACCTATGGCCCACCCATGGCTGTGGCTCCCCTGCCCAACGTGCGCCGGGTGGTAGAGTATGCCCTGACCGAAATTCCGGCGGAGAAAATTCTGCTGGGTATCCCAAACTATGGCTACGACTGGACCTTACCCTTTGTGCAAGGGGAAAGCCGTGCCACCTCCATCTCCAATCAATACGCTGTCACGTTGGCCGCAGACAACGGTGTGGACATTTCCTACGACAGTGCGGCACAGGCTCCCTTCTTCCGCTACCGGGACGATATGGGCCGGGAGCACGAGGTGTGGTTTGAGGATGCCCGAAGCATCCGGGCAAAGCTATCCCTCATCTCCCGCTATGGCCTGCTGGGAGCGGGGTACTGGAATCTCATGCGTCCCTTCCCGCAGAACTGGCTGGTGCTCAACTCTATGTTCTTTTTGCAGGACGATATGTCCTCCCTCTTCCCTGTATAAAGGCATGCTCCACCTCCGGTTTTGGGGGTGGAGCATTTCGTTATTTCTCAATGCTAAATTTTGCGTAGTAGGTCTTTTCCGCATACTGTCCGGTACCCCAGAAGTCCATAATGCCCTTGGACATGCGGTAGGTACCCGGCTCCAGATGGCCATAAAGACACTCCCAATTCACCTTCCAACGCGTGACGAAGTTGGGCTGGATACACCATGCCTCCATGGTCCATGACACCTCAAGTCCGGGCTGTATTCCAACAGGAAGCCACTCTCCCTTCACGAGCCGCTCCAAGGCATAGTAGCTGCCCGTCTCCAGTTGACCATTAAACTCGCCGCCACTTTGGGTACAGACCAGCGTCATGCCGGTAGGAGTCACGTCCTCTGCACTGAGGGTGATGCCCCACTCGTCCGGCTCTTCCACGCTGACGGAAGGCGTGGTATTCTGCCCACAGCCCGCCACCAACAGCAACACAGCAGCCATCAAAGATGCGATCCACTTCTTCACAAAAATCAACTCCTTTTTCTTTATACTAACACAGACGCGAAGAAAAGGAAAGGGTTGCAATTCCATGGAAATTTGTAGTACAATAATGCTATCTTGTTTTACAAAGGAGGACATTTCCATGTCCCTTGAAACCGGTGTCCGCGGCCGCGCGGACGACATTGTCAACGAAAGCAACACCGCCGCTGCCGCCTGCTCCGGTGCGCTGACGGTGTACGGCACTCCCTATATGATCGCGCTGATGGAGAAGGCCGCGTGGACCTCCATCGCTCCCCATCTGGCCGAGGGCGAGAGCACCGTGGGCACCAAGCTGGATGTTTCCCACCTGTCCGCCACCCCCATGGGCATGAAGGTGTGGGCGGAGAGTGAAGTCACTCTGGTGGACGGCAAGCGCATCGAGCTGACCGTTTCCGCTTATGACGAAAAGGGGCTCATCGGACAGGGCACTCACGAGCGCTTCATCGTCACCGACGAGCGCTTCCTGGCCAAGACCGCCCGGAAGCTGGAGGGTTAAGCCAATGTCCATTGAACTTGTTCGCAATTTCTTCCGCCCGCTGGGCCGCGAGGGTGATATTCTGGAGTTCCCCGTTTCCAGTGCCACGGTGGAGCTGGCGGCGCAGGCGGTAGGCGTCATCCCCGCCCGCATCGCCAAGACCCTGTCCTTTCTTGTGGAGGACGGCTGCGTGCTCATCGTTGCCGCCGGTGATGCCAAAATCGACAACGCCAAGTACAAGGCCCTGTTCCACACCAAGGCAAAAATGCTCACCCCCGAGCAGGTCACCGAATTTACCGGCCATGCCATCGGCGGTGTGTGTCCCTTCGGCAACCCCGAAGGAGTTAAGACCTATCTGGACGTATCTTTGCAGCGCTTTGACACCGTGTTCCCCGCCGCCGGCAGCAGCAACTCCGCCATTGAGCTGACCTGTGACGAGCTTGCGGAATACTCCCACAGCCTCGGCTGGGTAGACGTTTGCAAGGCGTGGCAGGAGGAGGAATAAACCATGGAACTGAAAGATTGTATCCTCACCCGGCGCAGCGTGCGCAAATTCCTGGACAAGAGCGTGGAGCATGAGGTGCTGGAGCAGGTCATTGCCACGGCCGCCTATGCCCCTTCCTGGAAGAACACCCAGATCAGCCGTTACATTGCCATCGAGGACCGGACGGTTCTGGACACCATCTGCCGGGACTTTCTGCCCGAGCACAACGCCAACATCGTCTCCGGCGCCCCCCTGCTCATTGCCCAGACCTTTATCAAAAACCGCTGCGGCTACGAGCGGGACGGAAGCCTGACCACCGCCCGGGGTGAAGGCTGGCAGTATTACGACTGCGGCATTGCCGCCCAGACCTTCTGCCTTGCCGCCCACGACACGGGGCTGGGCACGGTCATTATGGGCATCTTCCCCCACAAGGAGCTGGGCGACTTTTTGAACGTCCCGGAGGATCAGGAGCTGATGGCGCTCATCGCCGTAGGCTACCCCGCCGAACAGCCCAATGCCCCCAAGCGCAAGGACGTGGAAACGCTGTTAAGCTGGAAGTAAATCACAAAAAATGAGGGACGCATCCGCGTCCCTCATTTTTTATCAGGTATTATGGTCACTCACGTGAAACTGCTTCAGATTGCCGATCTTGGCGCTGCGCTTGTCCAGCTCCGCCATCACAGCCTCCAGCGGGATGCCACTTTGCACCATCATCACGGTCAGATGGTAGATCAGGTCGCTGATCTCCCCCACCGTGTCTTCCTGCATACCGTTCTTTGCGGCAATGATGGTCTCGGCGCACTCCTCGCCCACCTTCTTCAAAATCTTGTCCAGCCCCTTGTCAAACAGGTAGCAGGTGTAAGAGCCCTCCTGGGGATTGGCCTTGCGGTCTTCCACCACGGCGTAAAGATTTTTCAGGGTATCGTTCATGTCATTTTCTCCTCACAGTTCGATCTCGTTGAAAAAGCAGCTGTCCGCCCCGGTGTGGCAAGTAGGGCCATCGGGAATGCAGAAATACAGCAGGGTGTCCGTGTCACAGTCGGTCATAATTTTCTTCACATGCAGGAAGTTGCCCGACGTACCACCCTTATTCCACAGCTCGCTGCGGCTGCGGCTCCAGAACCATGCGGTCTTGGTCTTCAGGGTCAGCTCCACCGCTTCCTTATTGGTAAAGCCCAGCATGAGGATGTCCTTGGTGTCCGCATGCTGGATGATGACCGGAATCAGGTCGGATTTTTGAAACAGCTTATCCAAATCAAACATACACTCACCTCGCCGGGATGTTCTGCCCGCGCAGGTACTCTTTCACCTGGGGCACAGTCAGCTCTCCAAAGTGGAACAGGGAGGCCGCCAGAGCCGCGTCGCAGCCGGTCTGCTCAAACATCTCGGCAAAGTGGGTAAGACTTCCGCAGCCGCCGGAGGCGATGACCGGGATGGACACCACATCGGTGACCGCCTTGAGCATCTCCACGTCAAAGCCGGACTTGGTACCGTCGGTGTCCATGGAGGTCACCAGCAGCTCCCCTGCCCCCAGGCGCCCGCACTCCTTGGCCCACTCCACCGCGTCGATGCCGGTGGGGTTGCGGCCACCGGCGGTATAGACCTCGAAGCTGCCGTCCGCCCGACGGCGGGCGTCGATGGCCACCACCACGCACTGGCTGCCAAAGCGCTCGGCAGCTCTTGAAATCAGGGTCGGGTCCTTCACCGCCGCGGAGTTGACGGAGATCTTGTCCGCGCCCGCCCGCAGCAACCGCTGAAAGTCCTCCAGCGTGCGGATGCCGCCCCCCACGGTCAGGGGGACGAATACCCGGGCGGCAGTGCGCTCCACCACATCGGCCACGGTGTCCCGGGCATCGCTGGTGGCGGTAATATCCAGAAAGACGATCTCGTCCGCCCCCTGCTGGGAGTAATAGGTGGCCAGCTCTACCGGGTCGCCTGCGTCCCGAATATTGACAAAATTGACCCCCTTGACCACACGCCCATCACGGACGTCCAGACAGGGTATGATTCGTTTGGCTAACATGGAGCTCCCTCCAATTCTTACTGCTGCGCTCCGGCATCCTTCGCCGCCTTTGCAAGGTCGATGGTCCCCGCGTAATAGGCTTTGCCGATGATGGCGCCGTACAGCCCCATCCCGGCCAGCCTTTGAATGTCCTCGTTGTTGGACACACCGCCGGAGGCAATGATATTACAATCTACACTCTTTTGCAGCGCAGCCAGCTTTTCAAATGCAGGCCCCTGCAAAGTTCGGTCTGTTTCAATATCTGTAAAGATAATCGTCTTTTCACCAATATTCTGCAGTTGACGGGCAAACTCAAGGTAGTCAAGGCCGGAATCCTCTATCCAGCCTGCCGTT
>JAZNTL010000052.1:0-10064 GCA_045591745.1 Lawsonibacter sp. | reverse complement strand
ACACGCCGGCGTTGGCATCGAAGATGGAGGTGCGCTCGTCGGTCAGGAAATCGGAGGAGACAACCGGATCCTCGGTGTAGCCCAGGATGCCCTTCAGCTCGCCTTCGGAAGCGGCCTTCATGGCAGCGCAGATCTCGTCGTACTTCGCGGGCTTGGCCAGGTTGACAGTCAGGTCAACAACAGAGACGTCCAGAGTGGGAACGCGCATGGCCATACCGGTCAGCTTGCCGTTCAGC
Organism: Lawsonibacter sp.; assembly: GCA_045591745.1. Taxonomy (GTDB): domain Bacteria; phylum Bacillota; class Clostridia; order Oscillospirales; family Oscillospiraceae; genus Lawsonibacter. The sequence continues at coordinate 9,828 of JAZNTL010000052.1, read as the reverse complement.
TCGGGGATAACCTTGCCGACAGCCTTAGCAGCGCCAGTGGAGGAGGGGATGATGTTGCCAGCAGCAGCGCGGCCGCCTCTCCAGTCCTTCATGGAGGGGCCGTCAACGGTCTTCTGGGTAGCGGTGACGGAGTGCACGGTGGTCATCAGACCCTGAACAACGCCGAAGTTGTCGTTCAGAACCTTGGTGATGGGAGCCAGGCAGTTGGTGGTGCAGGAAGCGTTGGAAACGAAGGTCATGTCCTTGGTGTACTTGTCGTTGTTAACGCCCATGACGAACATGGGGGTGCTGTCCTTGGAAGGAGCAGACATGACAACCTTCTTGGCGCCGGCATCCAGGTGACCCTGAGCCTTCTCCTTGGTCAGGAACAGACCGGTGGACTCCACGACGTACTCTGCGCCGATCTTGCCCCAGGGCAGATCAGCGGGGTTGCGCTCTGCGAAGATGGGGATCTCCTTGCCGTTGACGATGATAGCGTTCTCGGTGTGACCGACTTCGCCCTCGAACTTGCCGTGCATGGTGTCATACTTCAGCATGTAGGCCAGATAAGCGGCGGGGCACAGATCGTTGATGCCGACGATCTCGATCTCGGGGTGGTTCAGGCTGGCGCGGAAGACCATGCGGCCGATGCGGCCGAAGCCATTGATACCAACTTTGATGCTCATGTTGATTGTCTCCTTTATAATTAAAATATTGGGATACTAAAATACGCCACTATTATACCCCGAAATTCAACGATTGCAAGTTATTTTTTTAACATCTGCACATCTTTCCCCGTTTCGCATAAAAATCTGCGAATTTCGACATTTTTATTGTGTGGGACACCAGTTTTTGGTATACTTGCAGGGACGAAATCTTCACACACTGACTGCATAGGCTGATGCGGAGCATCCGCGCAGGCATGCTATTCCACAAAGAGGGAGCGTTCCCATGCCACACTTTGACGATACCATTCTCCAGTCCATCCCCCACCCCGCCCTCATCGCGGTCCGGGGCCGGACTGCCTGTTTCAACCCCCCCGCCGCCGCCCTGTTCCCGGAACTGGCGGAGGGTGCGCCCCTGCCCGCCGCCCTGCCCTCACAGCCCAGCGGTGCGGGCATTCTGCTGGCCGGTGGACAGAGTTTTCACTTCACCGCCTCCCCCGTGGGGGAGGGCACATTATATCTGCTCCACGCCGCCCGGCTGGAGGGCATGTCCCGCAGCCAACTGGACGGCACGGTCCGCCGCCTGCGGGAGCAGATGGCCCAGCTGCTGCTCAACGTGCAGCTCATGGATCGTTCCGCCCCGGAACAGGACGAATGCCGGGACCGGCTGGCGGATATGAACCGCACCCTGTGCCAGATGCTGCGTCTGACTGACCAGCTGGACCTGCTGCGTGATCTGGAGTATGGCGGCTTCCAGTTCACCCCGGTAACACTGGATCTGGCCGGTCTGTGCCGGGAGATCACCGCCGCCTGCACCTTCCTGCTGGAGCAAGCGGGTGTTGCCCTGTGCTTTGACAGCCCCCTGACCTCTCTGCTGGTCAACGCAGACGGCGAGCTCTTGCAAAAGTTGTTGCTGGAGCTGTTGGTCAATGCCACCCGTGCCGCGGGCAAAGGCGCGCAGATCACGCTGACTCTGTCCAAACAGGACCAGCGGGCGGTACTGACTCTGTCCGGCCCCGGCAAGGATGACGGCCGGCCCCTGCCTCAGCTTCTGTCCGGTACCACCGAAGAAAACCGCCTCCCCCAGCCCGGCGAGGGCGCGGGCACCGGCCTGATCCTGGCCCAACGCATTGTGGCCCTGCACGAAGGGACCCTGATGATGGAACGCATCGGCGGCATCCGCACCATCGTGGCTCTGCCCCTTGCCAAAAAAGGCGACCATCTGCCCGTTCATGCGACACGGCACGACTACACCGGCGGTTTCTCCCCGGAGCTGGTGGCCCTGTCCGACCTATTGCCTTCCTCCGCCTTCCGCGCGCTGGAAGTTGAATAAGCCAACTCCCCCGTTACGGGGGAGTTTTTTTATGCCAAAATGTGTCGGTTTCGCCTTGACGAAGCGGGGACAGAATTGTAAAATGTATACTGAGTTTTCCTGTGGAAAGGAAGGATGAGGGCTGTGGGTAAGATCGGTTTTGATAACGACAAATATCTGCGTATGCAGTCGGAGCACATCCGTCAGCGCATCGACCAGTTCGGCGGCAAGCTGTATCTGGAGTTTGGCGGCAAGCTGTTTGACGACTTCCATGCCTCCCGTGTGCTGCCCGGCTTCCAGCCGGACAGCAAGGTGAAGATGCTGATCCAGCTGGCCGATCAGGCCGAGATCGTCATTGCCATCAATGCCGCCGACATCGAAAAGAACAAGGTCCGCGGCGATCTGGGCATCACCTACGATCTGGAGATCCTGCGTCTCATCGACTCCTTCCGCGGCATCGGTCTGTACGTGGGCAGCGTGGTGCTCACCCGCTGGGCGGGCCAGAGCGCGGCACAGGCCTTCGAGTCCCGGCTCAACAGCCTTGGCATCAAAACCTACCGCCACTACCCCATCCCCCGCTACCCCAACGATATTGCCCGCATCGTCAGCGACGACGGCTTTGGCATCAATGATTATATCCAGACCACCCGTCCTCTGGTGGTGGTCACCGCCCCCGGCCCGGGCAGCGGCAAAATGGCCACCTGCCTTTCCCAGCTCTATCACGAGCATAAGCGGGGCATTGCCGCCGGCTATGCCAAGTTTGAGACCTTCCCTATCTGGAATCTACCTTTGAAGCACCCGGTCAATCTGGCCTATGAAGCGGCCACCGCCGACCTGAACGACGTGAATATGATCGACCCCTTCCATCTGGAGGCCTACGGCCAGACCACGGTCAACTATAATCGTGACGTGGAGATATTCCCCGTCCTTGCCGCCACCTTCCGTCAGATCATGGGCTCCTGCCCCTACAAGTCCCCCACGGACATGGGTGTGAACATGGCGGGCAACTGCATCGTGGATGACGAAGTGTGCCGCGAAGCTTCCCGGCAGGAGATCATCCGCCGTTACTTCTCCGCCCTGTGCAGCCGCCGTCAGGGGCTGAATTGCTCGGTGGAGGTGGACAAGCTCCAGACCCTGATGAGCCAGATGGACCTGAAGCTGACCGACCGGGTGTGCGTCCCCGCCGCCCTGGCCGCCGCCGAGGAAACCGGCGAGCCCGCCATGGCCATCCAGCTGCCCAACGGCGCGGTGGTGGACGGCAAGACCTCTGCACTCATGGGCTGTTCCGCCGCCGCCCTGCTCAACGCTTTGAAAGAGCTGGCCGGCATCGACCACCAGGTGCACCTGATTTCCCAGTCTGCCATTCAGCCCATCCAGACTCTGAAGGTGCACCACCTAGGCTCGGCCAACCCCCGTTTGCACAGTGACGAGGTGCTCATTGCACTGGCCACCTCCGCCAACACCGACCCGCTGGCGCAGAAAGCGCTGGAGCACCTGGACCAGCTCAAGGGCTGTCAGGCCCACTGCTCGGTGATGCTCTCTCCCGCGGACAGCGTGACCTATAAGAAGCTGGGGCTTCTGCTCACCTGCGAGCCTCAGTACCAGACCAACAAGCTCTACCACAAATAAACAAGCAAGGACGCGCTGCCCCGCAGCGCGTCCTGTTCTATTTCATTGACATCCCCTTCACAGATGGGTATACTAAAACCACACAAAAAGGGGGGGAAGACCATGACCAAGACGGAGCTTTTGAACAAATGCGCCCACAGCGGCGAGGAGCGGATGCTTCTGGCCCGGACGCTGGACAAGCTGGAGCTGGCCCAGACTCGCTCCATTCCCGCTCACACCCCCTTTCTCTCCCCTGCCGAGCAGGCCTGCGTCACCGACCTGCTCAACGCATGGGGCCACCCCCGTTATTTCTTTTTCGGCGGCTTCGAAGGCGCTGAACGGCAGGTGTGCGTTTTCCTGCCCGACTGGCAGGAGGCGGAGGATTTCCTTTCCGACCCGGACCAACCTGTGACCGCCCTGCGCGCCACTTTCCCAAAGGACGCCTCCCTGACCCACCGGGATATTCTGGGCTCTTTGATGGGCCTTGGTATCACTCGGGAAAAGCTTGGCGACATTCTGCTGACCGAGGGCGGCTGTGACGTGCTGTGTCTGACCGATGCCGCCCCCATCCTCCTGTCCCAGTGGGAGAGTGCCGGACGCTGGAAACTGAAATTACAACAGGCCCCCCTGTCCGCTCTGGAGGTCAAGCCCCCCGAAGTACGCACCATCCGGGACACCGTGGCCACCCTGCGTCTGGACGCAGTGCTTGCAAGCGGCTTTTCCACCTCCCGGGGCAAGGCCGCAGACCTCATCAGCACTGGCCGGGTCATGGTAAATCATCGTGAGTGTACCAAGACGGATAAACCTGTCGCGCAGGGCGATGTGCTCACCTGCCGCGGCCTTGGCAAGTGCGTTGTAAAAGAAGTTCTGGGCCAGTCCCGCAAGGGCCGCATCATGCTGGTGCTGGAACGTTATGTTTAAGGAGAACTGTTATGACTCAGGAGAAAATCGACCGCATCAACGCACTGGCCCGCAAGGCCAAGACCGAGGGGCTCACCCCGGCGGAGACCGCCGAGCGGGACGCTCTGCGCCGGGAGTATATCGACTCCGTCACCGGCAATCTGCGTGCCCAGCTGGACAATACCGTCATCCAGCACCCCAATGGTCGCCGCACCCCACTGAAGAAAAAAACCCTGTCCTGAAAATTCCCGCAAAATTTTCCAAAATCCGTTGCAGTTCATCGTTTTTTGGAGTAAAATAAGCGTATATTTTTCTCTGAGGAGGCGATGGTATGGAACTGCTGAAGGAACGTATCCGCAAGGACGGCAAGATCCGGGGTACCGAGGTGCTCAAGGTGGACAGCTTTCTCAACCACCAGATGGACGTGGAGCTGTTTGATGCCATTGGCGCGGAGTTCAAGCGTCGCTTTGCCGACTGCCAGATCAACAAGATCCTGACCATCGAGGCCTCCGGCATCGGCATCGCCTGTCTGGCCGCCCGGCACTTCCATTGCCCGGTAGTCTTTGCCAAGAAATCCCAGTCCCGGAACATTTCCCCCGATGTCTACACCGCCAAGGTGGAGTCGTTCACCCACGGCAAGGTGTACGATGTGGTGGTATCCAAAGAATACCTCAACCCCGGTGACAAGATCCTGCTTATTGACGACTTCCTCGCCAATGGCGAGGCCCTGCGCGGCCTTGCCAAGCTGGTGCGCGATTCCGGGGCCGAGCTTGTGGGCGCGGGCATCGTCATCGAAAAGGCCTTCCAGCCCGGCGGAGACAACCTGCGCGCGGAAGGCATGCGGGTGGAATCGCTGGCCCGTGTTTCCGCCATGAGCGAAATGGACGGCATTACATTTGTGGATTAAAAATGGTGCGCCATTTTTAATAAATAAAGTGAAACAAATCACTAAGGAGGAAATTCCAACATGAAGAAGTTTCTCGCGCTGGTCATGGCTCTGGCTATGACCCTGTCCCTGGTTGCCTGCGGCAACGAGGCCCCTTCCACCAGCGGCTCTGCTTCCCAGCCTGAGGTTGCCGAACTGAAGGTCGGCGCCATCTACATCAACAGCAAGAACGACACTGCCGGCTACACCTTTGCCCATCACAGCGGCATCGTGGGCGGCATGAAAGATCTGGGCCTGGATCCCGAGACCCAGCTGGTCATCGTGGACGAAGTCCCCGAGGACAAGCAGCAGGTTCTGGCCGCCGTTGACACTCTGGTTGGTCAGGGTGCCGACATCATCTTCGGCATCTCCTTCGGCTACATCGACGCCATGGAAGAGGCCGCCGGCCTGTATCCCGATGTCATCTTCTCTCACGGCACCGGCTACAAGAGCAACGAGACCAACTTCAACAACTACTTCGGCCGCGCCTATCAGGCCCGCTACCTGGCCGGTATCGCCGCCGGTCTGAAGAGCCTGGAGACCGGCAACAACAATGTGGGCTATGTTGCCGCCTACACCACCGCTTATGCCGAGACCGCTTCCGGTATCAACGGCTTCGCTCTGGGTGTTCAGGCTGCCAACCCCAATGCCAAGGTCTACGTGAAGAACCTGGGCGCCTGGGCTGACGAGGTCAACGAGAAGGCCTATGCCGAGGAACTGATCAACACCTTCAACTGCGGTGTCATCTCCCAGCACTGCGACTCCGCTCAGCCCCAGATCGCCGCTCAGAACGCCGGTGTGTTCGGCTGTGGTTACAACTCCGACATGACTGCCGACGCTCCCGCCGCTCACCTGACCGCCGCCATCTGGAACTGGAACGTGTACTACGCCACCGCCATGCAGGCCGCCATGGACTGCGCCGGCGATGCCTCCAAGTTTGTTGAGAAGATGGGTGGCTCCGCTTACTACGGCGGCCTGAAGGAAGGCTTCGTTGACGCCTCCCCCCTGACCGAGAACTGCGCTGCCAACACCGACAAGGCTATCGAGGCCGTCAAGAAGATGATCGTTGACGGCGAGTGGGACGTGTTCTCCGGTGTGAAGCTGTCCATCGCCGCTGACGGTACCGTCACCTCCGCTGACGCCGCTCTGGTTGACAATGCCGGCAACGAGATCGTTGCTGCCGGCGGTCCCTCTGTTGAGGACGGCGTGATCACCGGCACCATGAACTATCTGGTGGCCGGCGTTGAGGAAGTGTAAGTTACACTCCCCTGTATAAGACCCGACACCCCGGGCCGACCCTCGCGGCCGGCCCGGGGTTTGCTATAAGAGACAGGAGATAGCGGACAAGCCCTTGTCTTCTATCTCGTGTCTTTTATCCCATCTTGCAAAAAGGATGTGATCCATATGCCGGAACAGTATGCCATTGAGATGCGGGGCATCACCAAAACCTTTGGCAGTGTGGTGGCAAACAACAACATCAACCTGAATCTGCGCCAGGGCGAGATCCTGTCCCTGCTGGGTGAAAACGGCTCGGGCAAGACCACGTTGATGAACATGCTCTCGGGCATCTATGCCCCGGATGCCGGCCAGATCCTTGTAAACGGCAAGCCGGTGACCATCAGCTCCCCGGAGGACTCCAAAAAGCTGGGCATCGGCATGGTCCACCAGCACTTCAAGCTGGTGGACGTGTTCTCCGCCGCCGACAACATCTGGATGGGCCGGGAGAAGTCCGGCTTTGCCCTGAAGAGCGATCGTTACCACGAGATCGAGGCCATGGCCAAAAAGTTTGGCTTCGACCTTGACCCCCGGAAAAAGGTCCGCAACATGGCCGTGTCGGAAAAACAGACGCTGGAGATCATCAAGGTGCTGTACTACGGCGCCAAGGTCATCATTCTGGACGAGCCCACCGCCGTGCTCACCGTGCAGGAGATCGTCAAGCTGTTCGCCGTCCTGCGCCGCATGAAGGAGGAGGGCCACTCCATTATCATCATCACCCACAAGCTCAATGAGGTCATGGACATCTCCGACCGTGTGGCCATCCTGCGCAAGGGCGAGTATATCACCACCGTCAACACCTCTGAAACCAACGAGCAGGAGCTGACCGAGTGGATGGTGGGACGCAAGATCGACCTGAACATTGACCGGCCTGTGGTGGAAAAGACCCGTCCCCTGCTGGAGATCCGGGACCTGACCATCAAAAACGACGAGGGCGCCGTGGCTATTGACAAGGTAAACTTCTACATCCGCGGCGGCGAGATCCTTGGTGTTGCCGGCATCGCCGGCTGTGGTCAGAAGGAGCTGTGCGAGGCCATCGCCGGCCTGCGCCCCATCCAGTCGGGCCTGATGATCCACAAGGGCGACAACATTGTGGGCCTGCCCCCCAAGGCTATTCTGGAAAAGGGCATCTCCATGTCCTTCATCCCGGAGGACCGGCTGGGCATGGGCCTTGCCCCCTCTCTGTCCATTACGGACAACATGATCCTGAAGAATTATGCCGCCCCCAAGGGCCCCTTCGTGGACCGCAAGTCCGGTCGGGAGGATGCCCAGCGGGTCATTGAGGAGCTGGAGGTGGTCACCCCCTCCACCGAGACCCCGGTACGCAGGCTGTCCGGCGGCAACGTACAGAAGGTCCTGCTGGGCCGTGAGATCAAGGCCGGCCCCAACGTCATCGTCACCGCCTATCCCGTGCGTGGTCTGGATATCAACTCCTCCTACGCCATCTATGACATCCTCAACCAACAGAAGCAGGACGGCGTAGGCATCCTGTTCGTGGGCGAGGATCTGGACGTAATGCTGGCCCTGTGCGACAAGATCATGGTGCTGTGCCACGGCCGTGTCATGGGTGTGGTCCATGCCCACAAGACCACCAAGGAAGAACTGGGCCTGATGATGACCGGCGCGCTGGACCTGACCGACAAGTACGAGGACAAGCCCGCCGGCATCGCCCGGGACACCAATATTACGGAAGAACATCTGAAATCGGCACAAGAGGAAGGGGAGAACTGACATGGGTTTTCATATCGTAAAACGAGATGCCTGCCCCCTGTGGAAAAAGGCCCTTTTGTATGTGTCCGCCGTGCTGGCCGCCCTTGTGCTGGGCGGTATGCTCCTGCTGGCCATGGGCGTGGACCCGCTGGCCTATTACAGCCGGATGTTCACCATGGGCATGGTGGGCAACAAGATCGCCTACAAGGCCTTTGAAAACTACCTGAAGGTCTTTGTCCCCCTTGCTCTGACCTCGGTGGCCCTGTCTTTGGCCTTTAAGATGCGCTTTTGGAACATCGGCGGCGAAGGCCAGTTCATCATGGGCGCTATCGCCGCGGCCACGGTGGCCCTGAAGCTGGGGCCCGTCCTCCCCGGCGCCGTTACCCTGATCCTCATGTGTCTGGCCGCCATGCTGGCCGCCGGCATCTACGGCGCGTTCGTGGCCGTGCTCAAGGTCAAGTTCGGCACCAACGAGACCCTGATGACCCTGATGCTCAACTACGTGGCTCTGTATGTGCTCACCTTCCTTGGCGACCGCAAGGCCGACTGGAACTTCTTCCTGCAGGAGCAGTCCGCCCGCCCCGTATTCCAGAGCTTTGCCGAGTTCGCCTCCTTCCCCAGAATCATGTTCGGAAAATTCGGCCTGAACATCTGCGTCATCCTTACCTTTGTGGTGGGCGCGCTGGTCTTTGTCTACCTGAAATACACCAAGCACGGCTATGAGATCAGCGTGGTGGGTGACAGCGCGGGCACCGCCCATTACGCGGGCATGAAGGTAAATGCCATCGTCCTTCGCACCGTGTTCCTGTCCGCCTGTCTCATCGGTCTGGCCGCCGCCTTCAAGGTGGGCACCGCCGGTGTGCTGTCCACCGCCATTACCGACGATGTGGGCTGGACGGGCATCATCGTGGCATGGCTTTCCCAGCTGAACACCGCCGTCATCTTTGTAGTGTCCGCCCTGATCTCCATGCTCCACTACGGCTCCGTGGCCGCCGCCGCCACCTTCTCCAAGGTGGACTCCAGCTTCGCCAATATGCTGCAGGGCGTCATCCTGTTTCTGGTGCTCACGGCGGAATTCTTCATCCGCTTCCGGGTGGTACGCAACAAGAAAGGGGGCAAGCAGTAATGGAAATGGATAAACTGGGTGTCATCACCACCTTTATCCACAACATTGTGGTCTATAACATCCCCCTGCTCTACGGCACCGTGGGCGAGATCGTGGTGGAAAAGTCCGGCAGCCTGAATCTGGGTGTGGAAGGCATTATGGCCGTGGGCGCCATCTTCGGCTACATCGTGGGCTGTTACACCAACAGCATGCTGGTGGGTATCCTCACCGCCTTCGCCATGGGCGCGCTGATGGGCCTGCTGTTCGCCGCCCTCACCGTCAGCCTGCAGGCCAACCAGAACATCACCGGCCTGACCCTGACCACCTTTGGTCTTGGCATGTATTTCTT
>JAZNTL010000051.1:0-24564 GCA_045591745.1 Lawsonibacter sp. | reverse complement strand
CAGATGGTAATATTACACTCGAATATTACGAAACGGAATTACTTCTTGGGGAGCATGACTTCCATGCCGCCCAGGTAAGGACGCAGGGCGGCGGGGATCTTTACGCTGCCGCCGGCCTGCAGGTTGTTCTCCAGGAAGGCGATGAGCATGCGGGGAGGAGCCACCACGGTGTTGTTCAGGGTGTGGGGCAGGTAGGTGCCGTTCTCGCCCTTGACGCGCATCTTCAGGCGGCGGGCCTGCGCGTCGCCCAGATTGGAGCAGGAGCATACCTCAAAGTACTTCTGCTGGCGGGGGGACCAGGCCTCGATGTCGCAGGACTTGACCTTCAGGTCGGCCAGATCGCCGGAGCAGCACTCCAGCTGGCGCACGGGGATGTCCATGGAGCGGAACAGTTCCACGCTGTAGCGCCACATCTTCTCGTACCAGTTCATGGAGTCCTCGGGCTTGCAGACAACCACCATCTCCTGCTTTTCAAACTGATGGATGCGGTACACACCGCGCTCCTCGATGCCGTGAGCGCCCTTCTCCTTGCGGAAGCAGGGGGAGTAGGAGGTCAGGGTCTGGGGCAGGTTGGCCTCGGGGATGATCTGGTCAATGAACTTGCCGATCATGGAGTGCTCGGAGGTGCCGATCAGGTACAGGTCCTCGCCCTCGATTTTATACATCATGGCATCCATCTCGGTCTGGGACATAACACCCTCCACCACGTTGCCGTGGATCATGAAGGGGGGGATGCAGTAGGTGAAGCCCTTGCCGATCATAAAGTCGCGGGCATAGGCCAGAATGCCGGAGTGCAGACGGGCGATGTCACCCATGAGGTAATAGAAGCCGTTGCCGGACACGCGGCCCGCGCTGTCCATGTCGATGCCGTTGAAGGACTCCATGATCTCGGTGTGGTAGGGCACGTCAAAGTCGGGAGTCACAGGCTCACCGAAGCGCTCCACCTCCACGTTGAACTCGTCGCTGGCGCCAATGGGAACAGAGGGGTCGATAATGTTGGGGATGGAGAGCATGATCTTGCGAATCTTTTCCGCCAGCTCGGTCTCCTTGACCTCCAGAGCGGCCAGCTCGTCGGCATTGGCCTTGACCTGAGCCTTGACGGCCTCGGCCTCAGCCAGCTTGGAGGGGTCCTTCTTGGCCTGGCCCATGAGCATGCCCACCTGCTTGGACAGGCTGTTGCGGGCGGAGCGCAGCTCGTTGGCGCGGGTCATAGCGGCGCGGTTTTCCTCGTCCAAAGCCAGCACCTCGTCTACCAGAGGCAGCTTGGCATCCTGAAACTTCTTCTTGATATTTTCCTTTACCACATCGGGGTTTTCCCGAATGAACTTGATGTCGAGCATCGTGCATTTCTCCCTTAAAAGTTACTAAATTTCTATATATTAGCCTTAAAACAGGACATTATAGATGGATTTGTACTGTTGCATAGGGCTGCGATAGTCCGGGTCGGAGATGGGCTCCTCCGGCAGATGGGCTTCCAGACCGGCCTGCTCAAACTCTCGGATCAGGCTGCGCGCGGCGGCATAGCGCCCCTGGAAATATTCCCGTTCAATGCGCCACAGGTAGTCCAGAGCCAGGATGTTCTTCTTCTGCAGCTCCTGCAGCGCGGCGATCTGTTCGGCCTGTTCCTCCAGTTCGTCATTGCGCTGGCGCAGGGCCTCATTTTCATCAATGAGAGCTTTGTTGCGCTCAATGACGTTCTGAGTGGTCTGCATGGCGGACATGTTCTGCTGCAGTCCGTCAATGACCTGTTGATCGTTGCGCCGCTGCTGCATGAAGTAGGACATAAGCAGCAGCAGAAAGGCGGCGGAAAACAGGATCACAAGGTAGCTCAGCAGGTGGGGACGCTCTTTTTTTGTGCTGTTTTCCTTGGGGGAGGTATCTTCTGCCATTACTGAGCGCCTCCCTTCGCCTGTTCCAGCGCGTTGAGCAACGCGTCCAGATCATCGATATTGTAGTATTCCAGCTCGATGCGGCCCTTGTTGCCCTTGTCTACGATACGCACCTTGCGCCCGTAGCGGGAGGCCAGGTTTTTCTCCACCTCGGCCAGATACATGGCGATGTCAGGGGTGTGCTTTTCCTTTTGCTTGGGCTCCTGAGCTGCTTTTTGCAGGGCTTTGACCAGCGCCTCGGTCTGACGAACAGACAAATTCTGAGTGGCAGTCTGCTGAGCGGCTTGGATCTGCAGCTCGGAGGAGGGGGCGGCTAGAATGGCGCGGGCATGTCCGGCGGACAGGGAGCCTTCCTCCAGCAGGATGAGCACCGCTTCCGGCAAAGCCAACAGCCGCAAGGCATTGGCGATGGCCGGACGGGACTTGCCCATGCGCTGGGCGACCTCCTCCTGAGTCAGACCGTGGTCCTGAATAAGCACCTGATAGCCCTTTGCTTCTTCCACGGGATTCAGGTCCTCTCGCTGGAGGTTTTCGATCAGGCCCAGCTCCATGACCTTGCGGTCGTCCGCCTCGATAATGACGGCGGGCACTTCCTCCAGACCGGCGGCTTTGGCAGCCCGCCAGCGCCGCTCTCCGGCAATAATTTGATAATAGCCGGAAGAGAGCTTTCGCACGGTGATAGGCTGGATGATGCCGTGGATACGGACAGACTCGGCCAAATCCGCAAGTGCCTCGGGCTCAAAGCGTTTGCGAGGTTGGTTCAGGCCCGGCTCCACCTGTGAGATGGGCAGAGTAACGGCTCCTGTGGCGGCTTTCGCCTCCGGCTGGCCGAACAGGGCATCCAGACCCATGCCCGGTGTGTCGGAAAGCCCGCGGCCCAGAGCGTTGACGGTTTTTTTTGCCATAGTGCACCTTCTTTATATATAAGGTTATTAAATTACCATCGCCCGACGTTTCACGTGAAACGTCGCCGCGTACAACTTAACGATTTCGGACCGCAAACTCCTCCGCCAGAGCGGAATAGGCCTCCGCGCCCCGGGAGAGGGAGTCGTAGGCCATGACCGGCTTGCCGTGGCTGGGCGCCTCGGACAGGCGGACGTTACGGGGGATAACGGTGGCGTATACCTTACCGGGGAAGTGGCGCTTGACCTCTTCCGCCACCTGAATGGACAGGTTGGTGCGGCCATCGTACATGGTCAGCAGGACGCCTTCCAGATCCAAGGAGGGGTTGAGGGCCTGTTTCATGCGGCGGATGGTGTTCATCAGGTCGCTGAGGCCCTCCAATGCATAGTATTCACACTGTACCGGGACCAAAACGGAATCGGCGGCGCACAGCGCATTGAGGGTAAGCAGCTCCAGAGAGGGGGGGCAATCGATAAAAATATAGTCATAATCTCCGGACAGCTTGTCCAGCGCGTCTTTCAGCCGGTACTCTCTCCGGTCCAGTGCGATCAGCTCGATGCCTGCACCGGCCAGGGCCTTGTTGGAGGGGAGTACATCGCCGTAAGGCGTTGATACCACGGCGTTTTTGGGGTCAACGGAGGGGCGCACCAACAGGTCGTAAACATTGGGGGCGCTGCCCTTGTCCACCCCCATGCCGGAGGTGGCGTTGGCCTGGGGGTCAAAGTCACATAGCAGGGTGCGAGCCCCGCGCTGGTGCAAGGCAGCGGCCAGATTGACACAGCTGGTGGTCTTGCCCACGCCGCCTTTTTGATTGACGATTGCTATAATTTTAGCCATAGGAACCCCCTGACTGCGCTCGAGCGACAAAAATACACATATATTATAACAATCACGCAGGGGCTTTTCAACTGTTTTTGACGATTTCTGGAGAAAAGAACGCAGAAAATTGTTTCACGTGAAACCATGCCCCCATAGGGGGCGGTTTCACGTGAAACATTGCTATTTGGGAATGCGGATAGTCAAACAGATGGAATCCTCGGTGTCCTGACGCTGAAAGCGGGCATCCACACCCGCTGTGCGCATCATGGAAAGACCGCGGTTGACGGAGTTCAGGAACAGGCGGACATCCTTAATAATATAGGTGCGTTTGGGCTTGGCCTTTTTGGCGGCAAGCAGGTTGTCTACGTACTGATCGGTCTGGGCTACGGTTAGTTTGTAGATAATAATATGTTGCGCAGCATCTTCCAGCCGATGATCGTTTTCCAGTCGTAGCAAAGCCCGGGCATGCCGCTCGGACAGGCCGGCTTCCCGCAACTGAGACAACAGCTGGGGCGGCAAACGTAGCAGCCGCAGCTTGTTGGCCACAGCCGACTGGGATTTTCCAATACGGCGGGCCACCTCGTCTTGCGACAGGCAATAGGTGCGCAGCAGCTTGTCCAGCGCCAGTGCCTCCTCCAGAAAGTCCAGATCCCTCCGCTGGAGATTTTCCACCAGCGCTAACAGGGAGGAGTTTTGGCTGTCCGTTTGGATGGAAATGCAGGGGACCCGGTCCAGTCCTGCCAGTGCCGCGGCCCGAAGCCGCCGCTCTCCGGCTACCAGTTCCCAGCCGCCGTCCACCTGACGGACAGTCAGCGGCTGCAGGATGCCCAGAGCACGAATGGAGTCGGCCAGTTCCTCTAAGCCGCCCTGATCAAAAAAGCGCCGGGGCTGGTCCGGATTGGGCCGGATAGCATCCAGAGGCAGGGATAAAATGCGGTCCGATGGGTCCTTCTTGCGCAGAAGCGGCATAAGCTCGCCCTCCTCCTGAGTATTCTGACAACAAATTACCATATTTTGGAAGCGCAAAAGAGGAAACCGTGTCGAGAGGATAAGATTTTGACAAAAAAAGGCCGTGGAGCGAAAAAACTCCACGGCGAAAGACTCAAGTGCGGGCCAGCAGACGGCGCAAGGGTCGGAACAGCACCAGAGCAAGGGCGAAGTTGCCCGCGCAATGGGTCAAATCAAAGGGGATGCCGCTGAGCCACCAGCTCAGGGCAAAGGTGGGACCGCCGGTGAGCACGTAAACAGGGGTGCATAGCAGGCCGAACAGCAGGCCAAAGGCTCCGGACAGTACCGCCCAGCCCAGCGGGGAGCGCATCTTGCGCAACAGCCATGAGGCAAGCGCCAAAATTGCCCATACATATAGGTAAGCGGCAGACCACAGGCCGAAGCCAAACAGAGCAAATTCCAGCAGTACGTAAACATAGATGGGAAACAGCGCCTTTTTGCCAAAGGTGACGGCAAAGAGCATGACCAGCAGGGAGACAGGCTCGATGTTGGGCAGGGACATCATGGCAACCTTGGCCGCAAAGGTCAGGCCGCCCAGAACCCCGAACAGGGCTACCTCCCGGGCAGCGGAGGATACCCGCTTATCCAATGGTATACACCAGCGCGTAAGTGCCGCCGTCGGTTAGCGGAATAAGGTCTGCGCCTGCGGTTGCGTACTCCTCGCCAATAAAAACGGCCCAAAATGCCTTGTTTTGGCTATAATCCGCCGCTTCTCCGTCGACTTCTGTAATATAAAGGCCGTAGGGGCCCATGTCGCCTTTGATCAGCCCTTCGGACAGGAGCAGGGGACCCAGATAGTCCAGATCCGTCTGATACTGAACGGTTTTCGCGTTGCCGTCCCCGTGGACCACCTCCACTGTCACGGACTTGCTTCCGGCGGCGGCTTCGGGCCGGGAGGACAGGTACAGACCGGCCAGCAATGCGGCCACGGCCAGCAGGACAAGCACCGGGAGCAGAAGTTTGGCTGTTTTTTTCATGAGATATTCCTCCTTGCACGAAAAAACCGTGGCATCCCAAGGGATACCACGGCCGTATTTCCGCGCGTAAACTGCCCACGTCCCTGTAAACGGCAGGGGTGGGGACAAAATCGGGCCTCGTAGGTCTTCTGACTTGCGATTGGGGCGAAGCCCCCATCTCCCGCCTTCCCGGAGCGTGCTCCAGTGACTGGCTTTCGCCGTGGGAGAGTGTGGTCGCTTACAGCGGCGGTACCGTTGGGGACTTGCACCCCATTATCTTGTTCAGCCTGTGCGGTGCGCTTGCCCCGGACAGGCCACGAAGCCGGTATTTGGTTGTCAAAGGGAGTATAGCACTCTTTTAGGGGATTGTAAAGCAAAAAGAGGGAGGCTCCCTTGTGTAAAGGGAGCTGTCAGCAAAGCTGACTGAGGGATTGTTTTTTACATGACCGAACAACCCCTCCGGCATTTACTCTGCAAACGCCACCTCCCCTTACACAGGGGAGGCTATGATGCGCAGCAAAAGAAACGGGCGGCTCTTTCGAGCCGCCCGATGGATTTTAGACTTTTTCGAATACGGTGGCAACACCCATGCCGCCGCCGATACACAGGGTGGCAAGGCCGCGCTTGGCATCATCCCGCTTGGCCAGCTCGTGGAGCAGGGTGACGATGATGCGCGCGCCGGAAGCGCCCACAGGGTGACCGATGGAGATGGCGCCGCCGTTGACATTGACCTTATCCATGTCAAAGTCCAGCTCACGGGCCACGGCAATGGACTGGGCGGCAAAGGCTTCGTTGGCCTCCACAAGGTCGATGTCCTTGATGGTCAGACCGGCCTTGGACAGGGCCTGACGGGAGGCGGGCACGGGGCCAACACCCATGATTTTGGGATCTACACCGCCCTGACCCCAGCCAACCAGCTTGGCCATGGGCTTCAGGCCGTACTTGGCAACGGCCTCGCCGGAGGCCAGCACGATGGCGGCGGCGCCGTCGTTGATGCCGGAAGCGTTGGCGGCGGTGACTCGGGGCTCATGCTTCTTGGTGTCCTCAGCGTGGATGCCGGTCAGCTCAAAGGTGTGGACGATTTCGCCCTCAACCCCCTCGGGGCCAACGGGGAACGCGCCGCGCAGCTTGGCTACCGACTCGGCGGTGACACCGGCCTTGGGGTACTCATCCACCTTGAATTCCACGATTTCCTTCTTCTTTTTCACCATGACGGGGACGATCTCCGCCTCGAACTTGCCGGCGGCCTGAGCGGCCTCGGCCTTCTGCTGGGAATTGGCGGCGAACTCGTCCATTTCCTGACGGGTAATGCCCCACACGTCGCAGATATTCTCGGCAGTGGTGCCCATGTGATAGTTGTTGTAGGCATCCCACAGGCCGTCACGGATCATGGTGTCCACTACCTTTTTGTCGCCCATGCGGCCGCCCCAGCGCTCATCAGGCAGGGCATAGGGAGCGGCGGACATGTTCTCGGTGCCGCCGGCCACCACCACATCGGCATCGCCGCACAGGATGGCGCGGGCGCCCTCGATGACGGATTTCATGCCGGAGCCGCACACCATGCCCACGGTGTAGGCGGGGACGGAATAGGGCAGGCCGGCCTTCACACCCACCTGACGGGCCACATTCTGGCCCTGGGCGGCGGTGAGGATGCAGCCGAACATCAGCTCATCCACCTGCTCGGCCTTGACACCGGCGCGGTTCAGGGCCTCCTTGACCACGGTGGCGCCCAGCTCAGCAGCGGGAATGTCCTTCAGACTGCCGCCGAAGGCACCCACAGCGGTACGGCAGCAGTTGACAACATAGACTTCTTTCATCACAAAAACCTCCTGTCAAATAGTTGAGAAAGGGGCTGTTTTTCTTTCAAGTTTATTATATCGGAGAATATATGGGGAGCGCAACCGGATTTTCTGCGGAAATTGGCCCAAATATCGGCAGATATTGACGCTTTTGCGGGAGAGAAGCAATTTGGGATTTATACATGACCCTCCCCTTGGGGGGAGGGTGGACGGCCAATGGCCGGACGGGTGAGGGGACAAATCACGGAACGTTTTTGTAAAATCGCCCCCTCATCCGCCTCAGTGTGCGCAGCGAGGCACCTTCCCCTTGGGGGGCAGGTGTCAATCAATTTACTTCCGCGACGATGATGCTGGTGGGACCATCCGCGCCGCCGATGATGCCCATAGCGGAGTTGGGGTTGAGGGTAATACTGGTCAGCTCCTCCGGGTCGTGGCCCATATAGCCGTAAATCAGCTTGGCCCGCTGCTCCTCGTCCACGATGTCACGGTACAGCCGCAGGGTGGTGTCCTCGTCCAGAACACCCAGTTGGGTAAGCACCCGGATGGTGTTGTGCGCGTGGGGGGTCAGGGTGATGGACTTGTTGTGCGTGGCATGGTAGTAAGAGGTGGCGGCTTCTATTGCCGTAACGCGGGGAGTGGTGGCCTTGGCATCGTAAGGCTGGTTCCAGTAGATGACAAGGTCGGTGGTGCAGGTGTTGTTCTGCCGTCCATCTTCCAAATCAAAGAGGTAGCGCTTGCCCAGGTTGCCCTGCTCAAAGTCCAACTTTACCGCATCGTAGATGGCCAGCAACGCGGCCTGATGCTCCTTGACGGGGATGTGTTCGGTCAGGCTGTAATACTCGTTCTTTTTCGATGTGGTGTTCCACAGACTGCCCACCTCCACGTTGACCAGACGGGTGGGGTCAATTTCCTCCATGCCGTAGGACAGCTTTGCTACCTCGGGATCGCAGTAGAAGTCCCGTGCGGGCTGCTCCAGCTTGCTGCCCGGCCACACGCTGAAGCCGTACCGCCGACGCAGGACCGTGCCGTTGGTCAGCTTGTACTCCACATTCAGCCGGATGTAATCGGCGTGGCTTAGGGGCTCCCCGCCGGAGGGGGTCCTGTGCTGATCCACAAAGCCTCTGTGCAGGGCAATGGTCTTTTCGATGAGGGCGGTATCTTCCGTGGTAAATTCAAAGCTGCGGCCCTCATCATAGGGATAGCTGCCCATGCCGTCCACGGTGACGGAAACCACCTTGTTGGGATTGGGGATACGGGTAACGAAGCCGAAGGCATCCATGCGCAGGCAGGTCAACCCCACGACGACCACCGCCAGCAGTACGGCACAGCCTCGCCATGCCTTGAACACCCGGAAGGATTTTTTCAGCAGCATTTCCGCGGCGAAGTAGCCGATGGCGGTCCACAGCAGCAGGCTGCCCATGAGACCGAAGGGGGTGCTCACACCGAAGATGGCATACAGCCAGTAGCCAAGGCACAGTCCGGAGCACAGGGCCACCCCGTACTTGAAGATGGGCCGCACCACGGCAACAGCAACTACATCGCCGGCGCTCTCAATGTGCCGCTTGCGGTAGACCAGCAGGGCAAGGCTGGCAAGGACCAGACCGGCCACAGTGTAGATGACCAGTTCGGAAATGCCCTCCAGATGATAGCCAAGTCCGTTGTTGCGCCAGCGCACGTTCTCGCACAGACGCACCGAGGGAGTCAGCCACCAGACGATTTCCTCCGCTGTGTTGGTCATGCCCGCATAGCCGTACAGGAAAGGCTCGAACATCACATCAAACAGGAACATCAAAACAAAGGCGAGGAAGTTCAGAATACCGTAAAAGGCGGGCAGAGCCAGCAGGTTGCCGGTAAACATGGCGCAGAACACGGCGAAGGAGTAGAAGAAAATGCACATTCCGCTCTGAGCCGCCAGCCACAGGGAAATGGTGTAAAGGTTTACGTAGCCCGAGCACAGGCCCTCCGCCCCCAGGGTCAGCAGCCATACCAGCGCGTTGGGGGCCAGAAGGAACACAAGGCCGGACAGGTAGCTTGTCAGGAACAGGCCCTCTCTGCGCACAGGCAGGGAATGAATCATGCCCGCCGCGCGGTTGTTGTAGAGATAGGAGAACACCGCCATAGCCGCCAGAACACCGAAGGTGGCGGCCATAAAGACACCAAAGCCCTCCAACATGTCGGGGATCTGGTTGGCGAAGGTCTGCACCTGCTTGATGGGGGTCTCGCCCATCCAAGCCTGATTTCTGGACACCACCACGATGCACCGCATGGGCAGAGCGTACAGCCAGATCAGGGCATACAGCACCCAGATGGGCCAGTAGCGGGTGAGGTTTTTCTTGAATAAGGTGGCATTAAAGTACGATGTCCCGGACTTCATAGTCCTCACCTCCCAGCTCGTAAATAAAGATCTCCTCCAGAGTCAGGGGCAGCGCGTCCATGAGCAGGGGCTGACAGGCGGCCAGTAGGCTCTTGGTCTGGGCGGCATTGCCCCGGATGATAAGAGTATGTACCCGGCCCACCCGAGAGGCATGGAGCAGTTCCAGCTCTGCCGGCAGCTCGGGCAACTCGGGGGAATCAAAGACCACCTGCATTTTGACCACGTTGTCCTGCAGGTCGGTGAGGGAGCGCTGGAGCAGCACCTTTCCCTTGGACAGGATGCCCACGTGGTCGCACACGTCCTCCAGCTCCCGCAGGTTGTGGGAGGACACCAGCACCGTGGTCCCCCGCTGGGCCACGTCGCCCATGAGCAGCGACCACACCTGACGGCGCATCACCGGGTCAAGGCCGTCCACCGGCTCGTCCAGTACCAGCAGGTCTGGCTGACAGCACAGGGCCAGCCAGAAGGCCGACTGCTTCTGCATGCCCTTGGACAGGCGGCGGATGGGGTGCTTTTCGTCCACGGCGGAAAAGGCTTCCTTCAGCGCCTCGTACCGCTCCATGCTGAAGTTGGGGTAGATGCCCCGATAGAACTTCATCATGTCCCGGGTGGAGGCGGAGGTGAAGTAGTACAGCTCGTCAGGAATGGAGAAGATGCGCTGCTTTACCTCCGGATTTTCATAGATAGGCTGATCGTCCACCAGAATTTCGCCGGAATCGGGGCGGTATACCCCGGTGATGTGGCGCAGGATGGTGGATTTACCCGCTCCGTTTGGGCCAACAAGCCCATAAATGGAGCCCTTTTCCGCCTGCATGGTCAGGCCGTCCAGTGCCCGAAAGCCATCAAAGGACTTGACCACGTTGTTGATTTTAATCATGGTTTTCTACCTCCTTTTCCCGGATGTGCCCGCAGATGTCCTGCGGGGACATGCCCAGATAGGCAAGCTCCTTGACCAGAGCGTCCATCTGTTCCAACAGCTGCTCACGGCGGCGGGTATCCACCCCGCTGTGGGGGGCGGCGAAGCTGCCCTTGCCGGGGACGGAGTACACGTAGCCCTCCGCCTCCAGTGCCTCGTAGGCCTTTTGTATGGTGTTTGGATTGATGGCCAGCGACCCGGCCAGCGCGCGCACAGAGGGGAGCTTTTCCCCCTCCCGGATGGCACCGGTGACCACCAGCTTGCGCAGGCCGTCCTTGACCTGCTCATAGATGGGACGGGCATCCCGATAGTCCAAATGGAGCATAAGCGCCTCCTTTCTGCCGAACTGTATTAGCTGTATTAGTACAGTTAGCATAGCATGTCATGCGCCGCCTGTCAAGAAAGAATTGGTTAAAATTTTCCGGGACAGGTGAAAAGGACGGCATAGTGTGCTATAATGGCCGCAATACGGAATAAAAAAGAGAAGGAGGTCTTCTCTGTGTTTGGCAATATCGGTTTTATCGGCTGCGGCAATATGGGCGGCGCTATGGCCCGGGCGGTGCGCAAGGGCGACCCACAGGTACGGCTGTTTTTTGCCAACCGATCCCCGGGCAAGGCGCAGGAGCTGGCGCAGGAGCTGGACGGACAGGTACGGACCAATGAATGGGTGGCGGAACACTGCGACCTGATTTTTCTGGGGGTGAAGCCCCAGATGATGGCCCAGGTGCTCGCTCCCCTCTCCCCTGCCCTTTCCGCGCGCAAGGACCGCGTTGTGCTGCTGACCATGGCGGCGGGGCTGACTACCCAGACCATCCGAGAAATGGCGGGGGGTGACTACCCCGTGGCCCGCATTATGCCCAACACCCCATCTGCCATCGGCGCGGGTGTGGTACAGCTGTGCACGCTGGGTGTGACAAAGGAAGAGACCGAAGAACTCCAACGGCTTTTGGCCGGAGCGGGACTGGTGGATGAGCTGGACGAAGGGCTCATCGACGCGGCCTGCGCCGTGTCCGGCTGCGGCCCGGCCTTCGCCTATCTGTTTTTAGAGGGCTTGATTCAGGGCGGTGTGGATTGCGGCCTGAGTGAGGAAAAAGCCCTTTTGTACGCTGCCAAGATGCTGGAGGGCGCGGCCCGGCTGGCGCTGGAAAGTGACAAGGACCCTGCCGCTCTGCGGCAGGCGGTGTGCTCCCCCGGCGGAGCCACCATTCAGGGAGTACACGCGCTGGAGCGGGGCAGCTTCCGGGACGTGACCGTGGAGGCGGTCAAGGCCGCCTACAAGCGGACGCTGGAATTGAAATAATCCTTAGGGGGTAATGTTATGCGTATCGTAGTGAAAGTGGGCACTTCTACTCTGGCCCATCCTACCGGGCGGCTGAACATCCGCCATGTGGAGGAGCTGGTCAAGGTGCTCTCCGACCTGAAAAACGCGGGCCATGAGGTGGTGCTGGTGTCCTCCGGCGCCATCGGCATGGGCGTGGGCAAGCTGAATTTGCCCGGCAAGCCCTCTGATATGCCCACCAAGCAGGCTGCCGCGGCGGTGGGCCAGTGCGAGCTGATGTATACCTATGACAAGCTGTTCGCTCAATATAATCATACGGTGGCGCAAATTTTGCTGACCGGTGAGGACATTGACCACGAGGACCGGCGGCAGAATTTCGAAAACACCATCTATCGCCTGCTGGAGCTGGGCGCTCTGCCCGTCATCAACGAAAACGACACCGTGGCCACCGCCGAGATCAAGGTGGGCGACAACGACACTCTGGGCGGCATCGTGGCCTGCACCGTGAAGGCCGGCCTGCTGGTGCTGCTCAGCGACATCGAGGGCCTTTACACCGCCGACCCCCGAAAGGACCCCTCTGCCACCCTCATTCCCGTGGTGGAGAAGGTGACCGCCGAAGTGGAGGCGCTGGGCGGCGGGGTTGGCTCCGGCCTTGGCACGGGCGGCATGGCCACCAAGCTGCGGGCGGCCAAACTGGTCACCGCTGCCGGCTGCGACATGATCATCGCCAACGGCGAAAAGCCCGCTCTGCTCTATGACATTGTGGACGGCAAGCCCGTAGGCACAAGATTTAAAGGCAAAAAGCAATAACTTATCGTTATATTTTCTGGATAAATTACATTTTGGAATTGAATTGGGTGACGTTATGACCACAATGGAACTGCTGGCCCGAGCCAAAGCCGCCAAGGGGGCTATGGCACAGGCTGATACCGACACGAAAAACCGTGCTCTGCTGGCTATGGCCGAGGAGCTGCTGGCCGGACAGGAGGAGATCCTTGCCGCCAATGCCCTTGATCTGCAGGCGGCGCAGGGTACGGTGTCCGATGTGATGCTGGACCGCCTTGCCCTGAGCGGCGAGCGCATTGGCGGCATGGCTGAGGGCATGCGTCAGGTGGCCGCCCTGCCCGACCCGGTGGGTCAGGTGCTGCGGCGGGTGGAGCGGCCCAACGGCATCGTCATTGAGCGCACCGCCGTGCCCATGGGAGTTATCGCCATTATTTACGAAAGCCGCCCCAACGTCACCTCCGATGCGGCGGCGCTGGCGCTGAAGGCGGGCTCTGCCTGCGTGCTGCGGGGTGGCAAGGAGGCCCACCGCTCTGCCGCTGCCATCGTTGCCTGCCTGAAGCGCGGTCTGGAGCGGGCGGGACTGCCCGCCGATGCCCTTGCGCTGGTGGAGGATACCAGCCGGGCTTCCGCCAACGAGCTGATGACCGCAAGCGGCTACGTGGACCTGCTCATCCCCCGTGGAGGCGCGGGCCTGATTCGGGCCTGCGTGGACAATGCCACTGTTCCCGTCATCGAAACGGGCACAGGCATCTGCCATATCTATGTGGATAAACAGGCGGAAGTTGACATGGCACTTGATATTCTGACCAATGCCAAATGCAGCCGCCCCAGCGTGTGCAACGCGGCAGAGGTGTGTCTGGTCCATAAGGACATTGCGTCTTACTTCCTCCCCTGCCTGCGTCAGCGGCTGGTGGACGAGCGCAAAGCGGCAGGGCAAATCCCTGTGGAGCTGCGGCTGGACGAGGCCGCTGCCGCCATCATTGAGGGCACACCTGCCGGGGAAGCGGATTTTGACACGGAGTTTCTGGACTATATCATGGCTGTCCGGGTGGTGGACGGCGTGGAGCAGGCCATGGCCCACATCGCCGCCCACTCCACCGGCCACTCCGAGTGCGTCGTGACCGGGGATGAGGCTGTTGCCCAAAGCTTTTTGAGGGGTGTGGATGCCGCTGCCGTGTACCACAACGCATCCACCCGGTTTACCGATGGCGGAGAGTTCGGTCTGGGCTGTGAGATGGGCATTTCCACCCAGAAACTCCATGCCAGAGGCCCCATGGGACTGGAGGAGCTGTGCTGTTACAAATACATCGTGCGCGGCACAGGCCAAATTCGTTAAAAATATTTTTCCAAAAGGCTAAAATTTTCCGCCGATATATGATATAATAAGTTTAAATAGGGTGGTCTGCCTTTGGACAGACCATTTCACGCTGACGGGAGGGCTTATTGATGAACGAAGCGCTCAAGGCAAAACGGCAGGAACTGCTGGAGGCAGGGGTCGTTATGATGGATCCCGATGCCGTGTACGTGGAAGAACAGGTTACGGTGGGCAAGGGTACGCTGCTGCTGCCCGGCACCATCCTGCGGGGCAAGACCGTGGTGGGTGAAAACTGCACCATCGGTCCCAACGTCATGCTCACCGACACCACGGTGGAGGATGAGGTGACCATCAACGCTGCTCAGGTGGAGGAAAGCATCATCCGCAAGGGCTGCGAGGTCGGCCCCTATACCCACATCCGGCCCCATTGCGACGTGGGCGAAGGCTCCAAGATCGGCGCGTTCGTCCAGCTGAAGAACTGCAATCTGGGCAAGGGGACCAAGATGGCCCACCTGACCTACGTGGGCGACGCGGACGTGGGCGAGCGGGTCAACTTCGGCTGCGGCACCGTCACCTGCAACTACGACGGCAATGCCAAGTTCCGCACCACCATCGGCAACGACTGCTTTGTGGGCTGCAACACCAATCTGGTGGCGCCGGTAACACTGGCAGACGGGGTGTATACCGCCGCCGGCTCCACCATTACCCGTGATGTGGAAGCGGACGCGTTGGTCATTGCCCGCTCCCGGCAGGAAGTCAAGTCCGGCTGGGCCGCTGAGCACCGCAAGAAAAAAGTCAAAAAGTAACATGATGCGGCCCTGCCGCATGGAGAGAAAAGAGAAAATACGGAAGGAAGTTGAATTATGATCGCACACGGCAAGGACATCAAGATCTTTACCGGCAACTCCAACCCCGAGCTGGCGAAGGAGATCTGCAAGGAACTGGGCATCGCCCTTGGCAATTCCGAGGTGGGCCGCTTCTCCGATGGTGAGAATTTTGCCTCCATCTACGAGACCGTTCGCGGCTCCGATGTGTTCGTGGTGCAGTCCACCTGCTCCTTTGAAAAGGACGGCAAGCAGTATTCCGTCAACGACGCGCTGATGGAGCTGCTCATTATGATCGATGCGCTCAAGCGCGCCAGCGCCGGCCGTATCACCGCCGTCATCCCCTACTTTGGCTATGCCCGTCAGGACCGCAAGACCAAGCCTCGCGATCCCATCTCCGCCAAGCTGGTGGCCAACCTGATCACCCGCGCCGGCGCTGACCGGGTGCTGACCATGGACCTGCATGCCAACCAGATCCAGGGCTTCTTCGACATCCCCGTGGACAACCTGCTGGGCTCTCCCATCTTTGTGGACCACTTCTTCCGCAAGTACGCCGCCGTCCATGAGGACACTATGGTCGTCTCCCCCGACGTGGGCAGCGTGGCCCGCGCCCGTGCCTTCGCCCAGAAACTGGAAATGCCCATGGCCATCGTGGACAAGCGCCGTCAGAAGGCCAACTCCTCCGAGGTCATGAACATCATCGGCGACGTGAAGGACAAGCACGTGATCCTGCTGGACGATATGGTGGACACCGGCGGCTCCCTGTGCCATGCCGCGGACGCGCTGGTCAAGATCGGCGGCGCCAAGGATGTGACTGCCTGCGCCACCCACGGTGTGCTGTCCGGCAAGGCCCTTGAGAACATCAAGAACAGCGTGCTGGAGGAGGTCATCTTCCTGAACACCGTTCCCGCCAAGCCCAATGCCGACTGCGACAAGATCAAGTACATCTCTGTGGCCCGCATGTTTGCCGAGGCCATCAGCCATATCTTTATGGAGACTTCCGTTTCCACCCTGTTCAACTAAACTATCCTACAAAGGGCGGGCGATGCCCGCCCTTTTAATTTCAAAAAAGCAGCGCGCTGCGAGGCATTCGTGTAGGAGATACCACACGGAGGCGCCAGATTTGCGAGGGATTTACATGTTTTTTAAAAAATCCGGCGGTGTGGACTGGCTGCTGGTCTGTTTGGGCAATCCCGGCGACAAGTACGAGAACACCCGGCACAACGTGGGCTATATGGTGGCAGACGAGGTGGCGGACCGGGCCAACGTCCCCATCCAGAAGCTGAAGTACAAGGCGCTGACCAACACGGTTACCATTGGCGGACAAAAGGTGCTGGTCATGAAGCCCGTCACCTATATGAATCTGTCCGGGGAGGCGGTGCGGCAGGCGGTGGACTTTTTCAAGGTGCCTGCCGACCACGTGCTGGTGGTGTCCGATGACACGGCGTTGGCTGTGGGCCGCCTGCGTATCCGCAAGGGCGGCTCTGCCGGAGGGCACAACGGCCTGAAAAATATCATCCTGCATTTGGGCACCGACCAGTTCCCCCGGCTGCGGCTGGGTGTGGGCGAAAAGCCGCACCCGGACTACGATTTGGCCGACTGGGTGTTGGGTAAGTTCCAGGGTGAGGATAAAAAGGCCATGGACGCGGCGGTGAAAAGGGCCGCCGATGCCATCGAGTGCATCCTGTCTCAGGGTTTGGACCGGGGCATGAATAAATTTAATGGGTAAACAAAGGGAGCGCACCGCCGACGGCGGTGCGCTCAGCTTGTCGAAAAAGTTTTTTCGACAAGCTGTTGCAAATTTTGAACCTTTGAAAAAGTTCAAAATTTGGTTTGATTGAACGCGAAAGACACCCCTCCTGGGTTTCTTTCACACTATCTTCCTTCCCGTCGAAGAACATGTTCCGTGTTTTTTGACAGCCTAAGCGCACCGCCGCCGGCGGTGCGCTTCTCTTTTGTTTGTCACATCCCAAAATTCCCCCGAAACGGCGCGGACGAGCCCTTATACTAAAGCAAACGAAGATCAAATGCGCCTGCGGCAGCTTGCGGAAAATTTTGGCGCTAAATGCGTTGTGGTTTTTTGAAATAAACCAATTATTCCTGCAAAACCACGCCTTTTTATCTCTCAAAATTTTCTCGCCATCTGCTCTTGCCGCTTTGATCATCGTTTGCGGAACGAGAAAGGACGTGATACATATGAGCGATTGGCATACAAGACCCGTTTCCCAAGTGCTGACACAGCTGGACAGCGGAAAGTCCGGGCTGACGGCGGAGCAGGCCCGGGCCCACCTGCGCCAATGGGGGGCCAATGAGTTGGGACAGAATAAGAAGGAGCCGCTGCTCCTGCGTATTGTGGAGCAGCTGAAGGACCCTATGATCGTGGTCTTGCTGGCGGCTGCGGCCCTCTCCCTGCTGGCCAGTGGAGGGGAGGACTGGCTGGACGCGGTGATCATCCTGCTTATCGTGGTGGTGAACAGCGTGATCTCCATTACACAGGAGGACAACGCGCAAAAGGCGCTGGACGCGTTGCAGCAGATGTCGTCACCAAAGGCAAAGGTGCTCCGGGGCGGTACGGTGCAGCGCATTGACGCGGCGCAGGTAGTGCCCGGAGACATTCTGCTGCTGGAGGCGGGCGACCGGGTAAGTGCTGACGGCCGTCTTTTGGAGTGTGTGGGGCTGCAGGCGGATGAATCGGCCATGACCGGGGAGTCGGTGCCGGTGACAAAGGCGCTGTCCGACCACCTGAGCGAGGATACCCCGCTGGGCGACCGGACCAACATGGTCATTGCCGGTACGGTCATCACCGCCGGCCGGGGCAGCGCGGTGGTGGTGGCTACGGGCATGGACACGCAAATGGGCGGCATTGCGGGTCTGCTGCTGAACGCGGAGCAAAACCGCACACCCCTGCAAAAGAAAATGACGGAAATATCCAAGACTCTTTCTTTTGTCTGTCTGTCCGTATGCGCGGTCATGTTCGGAG
Organism: Lawsonibacter sp.; assembly: GCA_045591745.1. Taxonomy (GTDB): domain Bacteria; phylum Bacillota; class Clostridia; order Oscillospirales; family Oscillospiraceae; genus Lawsonibacter. The sequence continues at coordinate 6,716 of JAZNTL010000051.1, read as the reverse complement.
TGGGCCTTTTGCAGGGCAAGGGCCTGCTGGATATGTTCCTGACTGCGGTGTCGCTGGCGGTAGCCGCCATCCCGGAGGGCCTGCCGGCCATTGTGAGCATCGTGCTGGCCATGGGAGTGGGACGGATGGCCAAGCGGGGCGCTATCGTGAAAAAGCTGCCCGCGGTGGAGACGCTGGGCTGCGCCGGGGTCATCTGCTCGGACAAGACGGGAACATTGACCCAGAACCGCATGACTGTGGTGGAACTTTGGACACCGGGCGGCGACCGGGAGCTGGCGCTGACCATCGGGGCGCTGTGTTCGGATGCGCAGGTGCGGCAGACGGATAAGGGCCTGCAGGCAGACGGCGACCCCACGGAGGGGGCGCTGGTGCTGGCGGCAGCCAAGTGGGGTCTGGATAAAAAGGAACTGGAGCAGGACATGCCCCGAGTGGGTGAAGTGCCTTTCGACTCAGGCCGGAAGCTGATGACCACCGTACATACCCGGCCTCAGGGGGGCTACCGTATTCTGGTCAAGGGTGCGCCCGACGTGCTGCTGGAGCGGTGCAGCCACCTGTGGGTGAAGGAGCGGCGGCCCTTGAGCCAGAACAACAAAGGACAAATCACCGCCGCCAACGAGAAGCTGGCGCAAAAGGCCCTGCGGGTGCTGGGGGTGGCCTTCCGGGACGTGGAGGCGCTGCCGGAGCACATGGACAGCAAAACGCTGGAGCGGGAGCTGACCTTTGCAGGACTTGTGGGCATGATGGACCCGCCCCGGCAGGAAGTCAAGGATGCGGTGCACCGCTGTGAAAAGGCGGGTATCCGCCCGGTGATGATCACCGGCGACCACAAGGCCACGGCGCTGGCGGTGGCCCGGGAGCTGAACCTGTACCGGGAGGGTGACCTGTGCGTGACGGGAGCGGAGCTGGATTTTATGCCTCAGGAGCTGTTGGAGGCCGACATAGAGCAGTTTTCCGTCTTTGCCCGGGTGACCCCGGAGCATAAAATGCGCATTGTTCGGGCATGGCAGAAGAAAGGAAAAGTAGTTGCCATGACCGGGGACGGGGTCAACGATGCCCCCGCCCTGAAAGCGTCGGACATCGGCTGTGCCATGGGTCTGGCGGGAACTGATGTGGCCAAGGGCGCGTCGGATATGATTTTGACCGACGATAATTTTGCCACCATTGTTCGGGCGGTGGAGGAGGGCCGGGGCATTTATGCCAACATCCGCAAGGCCATCCACTATCTGCTGTCCTGCAACGTGGGTGAGATCATCACCATTTTTGTGGCCACAGTGCTCAACTTCGGGCAAATGCCCCTTGTGCCGGTACAGCTGCTGTGGCTGAATCTGGTCACCGACTCCCTGCCCGCACTGGCGTTGGGCGTGGAGCCGGTGGAGGAGGGGGCCATGGATTGCCCGCCCCGGGACGCGGGCGAGAGCCTGTTCAGCCGGGCCTTTGCCTTTCGTCTTGCCTGGCAGGGGCTGATGGTGGGCGGTCTGACCCTTACGGCCTATTTTCTGGGCCGGGCGGTGATGCCGGTGGCGGGCCTTGCCGACCAGACGGCCAATACCATGGCATTTGCCACCCTGACTTTGAGTCAGCTGTTCCATGCTTACGATGTGCGCAGCGAAAAGAAGTCTCTGTTTTCCATCGGGGTGCTGTCCAACCCGGCCATGAACCGGGCCTTTCTGGCGGGCCTTGCCATGCAACTGGGAGTGCAGCTGATTCCATTCTTGCAGAATGTTTTTTCCGTGATCCCGCTGGGTCTGATACAATGGGTGACCGTGGCGGGGCTTGCCGCAGCCCCGGTGGTCATCTGTGAGCTTGCAAAGGCACTGAAATAAGAGCAAAAACGCCGTGGTCAGCAGACCACGGTGTTTTTGCGTGTATAAAAAATCAAAAGTCCAGCGCAACAGTTTCGCCCTTGCTCTTTGGGTGAAAAAATGATATTATATTTAAATGTAAAAATGGGTATTTATACCCACCGAAATGGATACCGTCGGAGGACGATTTTATGGACAAGCAGACTACACATATTCCGCGCTCGGACATTGACCGCCAGCTTGCATATTGCCTTGAGGTGAAAGAGGTCTACGAGGCCCGCGGGGTCAAGCCCCTGGCCTTTGTGGACACTTACGGCTGTCAGCAGAACGAGGCGGATTCCGAACGAATCCGCGGCTATCTGCGGCAGATGGGCTTTGACTTCACCGCCAATGAGAAAGAAGCGGATATCATCGTCATCAACACCTGCGCCGTGCGCGAGCATGCCGAACAGCGGGTGCTGGGCAACGTGGGTGCACTGGTGCACACCAAGCGGGCAAAGCCCGACCAGCTTATCTGCCTGTGCGGCTGCATGATGCAGCAGCAGCACGTAGCCGACAAGATCAGGCAGTCCTTCCGCCATGTGGACTTGGTGTTCGGTCCTCACGTGCTGTGGAAGTTCCCCCAGTTCATCCACGGTCTGCTCACCCGCCGGGGCCGCATCTTCCAGATCCCCGATGAGGCGGGCTCTATTGCCGAGGGCATCCCCGTGGTCCGTCAGGGGGACGTGAAGGCATGGGTGTCCATCATGTACGGATGCAACAACTTCTGCTCCTACTGCATCGTGCCCTATGTGCGCGGGCGGGAACGCAGCCGCGATCCGGAGCTGATCATGTCCGAGGTGCGTGAACTGGTGGAGCAGGGCTATAAGGACATTACCCTGCTGGGCCAGAATGTGAATTCCTACGGCAAGGATCTGGACTGTCCCATGGACTTTTCCGACCTTTTGGAGCAGGTCAATGCCATTCCCGGCGATTTTCTCATTCGCTTCATGACCTCCCACCCCAAGGATGCCACCCAGAAGCTGTTTGAGACCATGGCAAAATGCGAAAAGGTGGCCCCGGTGCTCCACCTGCCCTTCCAGGCGGGCAACGACCGGGTGCTGAAGGTAATGAACCGCCGCCACACGCGAGAGCAGTATCTGGACAAGGTGCGGGCGCTGAAAGTGCTTATCCCCGACATTGTGCTTACCTCCGATGTGTTCGTGGGCTTCCCCGGCGAGACCACCGAGGAATTTGAAGACACCCTGAAGGTGCTGGAGGAAGTGCGCTACGACGCACTGTTCACCTTTATCTATTCCCCCCGCGTGCGCACCCCCGCCGCCTCCATGGACGACCCCATGAGCCGGGAGGAAAAGCTGGCCAACTTCAACCGATTGGTGGCCCTGCAGGATGCTATTTCCGAGGAAAAGCACCGGGAATACATCGGCAAAACCGTGCGCTGTCTGGTAGACGGACTGTCCGATGACCCCCGCTGGGCGCTGACTGCCCGAACCCCCGGTAACCGGCTGGTGCGGCTGGACGGCCCTGCGGACGCGGTGGGCAAGTTTATGGACGTGAAGATTACCGATGCCAACAAGTGGTCTTTGTACGGTGAACTTCTGTGATTCAAACAAGTGGCACAGCCACTTGTTTGAAAAGGCTGCGGTCTGCCGCATCGCACTCGCTGCGCTCGCACGTTTGCAGACCGAGACGAGTTTTTTCTGACGCACATGTCGCCAGAAAAAACAGATTTTCATTTCTTTCGCGCCTGTGGGCGCGAAACTCTGCGAGGCTTCGATTTATGCGCTGGTTACAGCGTGTGGAGGTTTGATTATGGCTGAGATGACCCCCATGATGCGTCAATATCTGGAAATCAAAGAGAAAAACCCGGACTGCATCCTGTTCTTCCGGCTGGGTGACTTTTACGAGATGTTCAACGAGGATGCCAAGCTGGTGTCCAAGGAGCTGGACCTGACCCTGACCACCCGGGACCGGAACAAGCCGGAGGCGGAGCGCACCCCCATGTGCGGCGTGCCCTACCACTCCTGCGACAGCTACATCGCCCGGCTCATCGCCAAGGGCTATAAGGTGGCCATCTGCGAGCAGACGGAGGACCCTGCGCTGGCCAAGGGACTTGTGGAACGGGACATCGTGCGCATCATCACCCCCGGTACGGTCATTGCCGCCTCTATGCTGGAGGAGGGGCGCAACAACTTCTTCTGCACCGTCTATGCCGACGAGAGCGCCGCAGGCCTTTGCCTGTGCGATATCTCCACCGGCGAGGTGTTTGCCACCTCCTTCCCTGCCACCGGGGACGGGTGCGCCCATTTGGAAAACGAGCTGGGCCGCTTCCACCCTGCCGAGGCGGTGCTGTCCCCCGCCGCGTGGGAGCTGGAGGGATTGGCCGATTTCCTGCATCAGCGTCTGGACTGCTCGGCGGCCCGGTGGCCGGAGGAGCGGTTTGATACGCAGGCCGCCCGCATTCTGGTGCAAAAGCAGTTCAAAACCGGGCTGGAGGCCCTGCCTGCTGACGATACCGCCGCCCTGCGGGCGGCCGGAGGTCTTTTGCAGTATCTCTACGAGACACAAAAGACCGACCTGTCCCACATCGCAAACTTCAATTACTATACCGCCGGTCAGTTCATGGAACTGGACCTGACCGCCCGGCAGACTCTGGAGCTGACTGCTACCCTGCGCTCCAAGGAGAAAAAAGGCTCCCTTCTTTGGGTGCTGGACAAGACAAAGACCGCCATGGGCGGGCGGCTCATCCGGGGCTGGATGGAGCGCCCCCTGCTCTCCCCGGTGCAGATCGGCCGCCGCCAGCAGGCGGTGGGCGACCTGGTGGGCGACATCGTCACCCGGGAGGAGCTGTCTCTCGTCCTGCGGGAAGTGACCGATCTGGAACGGCTCATCGGCCGGGTAGTCTACGGTACCGCGGGAGGCCGGGATTTGGTGGCCCTTGCCAACGGATTGGGCAAGCTCCCTCAAATTCGCGATCTGCTGGAGGATTGCCCCTCTGCCCTGCTCCAGTCTCTGCGCGGCGAGCTGGACGACCTGCCTGATCTGCGCCAGCTGATTGGCCGGGCGCTGGTGGACGAGCCCCCCTTCTCCGTCCGGGAGGGCAAATTCATCCGGGCCGGCTATGACCCGGACGTGGACCGTCTGCGGGACATCATGGAGCACGGCTCAGAGATGCTGGCCCAGCTGGAAGCCGACACCAAGGCCCAGACCGGCATCAAGAACATGAAGGTCAGCTACAACAAGGTCTTTGGCTACTACATCGAGGTGGCCAAATCCCAGACTAACCTTGTACCTGAGGGCTGGGTGCGCAAGCAGACCACCGTCAACTCCGAGCGGTATATTTCCCAGGAATTGAAGGAGCTGGAGCACACCATTCTGTCCGCGCAGGACAAGGTGGTGGCGCTGGAATATCAGCTGTTCTGTCAGCTGAAGGAGCAGGTGTGCACCTGCGTGGCCCAGATCCAAAAGTCTGCCGCCGCAGTGGCCCAGGTGGACGTGCTCAACTCCTTTGCCGCCGTAGCCGCCGCCAACAACTACTGCATGCCTCAGGTGGATGCGGGGGATGTCATCAGCATCACCGAAGGCCGTCACCCTGTGGTGGAAAAGGTGCTGAAGAACGCGGTTTTCGTCCCCAATGATACCTATATGGACGGGGAAAACGACCTGTGTGCGGTCATTACCGGCCCCAACATGGCGGGCAAGTCTACCTACATGCGGCAGGTGGCCCTTATCGTACTTATGGCGCAGATGGGCTCCTTCGTGCCCGCCCGGGCGGCCCGTATCGGCATTGTGGACCGGGTGTTCACCCGCATCGGTGCCAGCGACGACCTTGCCGCGGGCCAGTCCACCTTCATGGTGGAGATGACCGAGGTGGCGGGGCTTTTGAAGAATGCCACCAGCCGCTCTCTGCTCATTCTGGACGAGATCGGCCGGGGCACCAGCACCTATGACGGCATGGCCATCGCCCGGGCGGTGGTGGAGCACTGTGCCGACAAGAAGCGGCTGGGGGCCAAGACCCTGTTTGCCACCCATTACCATGAGCTGACCGTGTTGGAAGGCCAGCTTGCCGGGGTGAAGAACTACAACATCGCCGCCAAGAAGCGCAAGGACGATGTCATCTTCCTGCGCAAGATCGTCCGGGGCGGAGCCGACCAGAGCTACGGCATCGAGGTGGCCAAGCTGGCCGGTGTGCCCGACCGGGTCATCAAGCGGGCTCATGCCATTCTGGAGGAGCTGGAACAGCAGGACGGCAGAGCGGCCGCACCTGCCGCAGTTGTGGAGGAGCAGGTGTCCCTTGGGGACATCGGAGGGCAGACGGTACTGCGCAAACTGCGCATGACCGACGTGAACATCCTCTCCCCCATCGAGGCGCTCAACCTGCTGGCAGAACTGAAGCGGGATATGAATGAATAAACGGGCGGGTCTGGGACCCGCCCCTACTCTCTGGCCTTGTTGTAGGGAGCGGCGCCCTCGACGCTCCTACCTCTATAAATCATAATTTATTTTAAGCCAACCACCGAAAAGTTGCAAGAGCGGTATTTTTTTCTGCCTGTGTGAAACACTAAGCCAGACGGAGGTGTTTTCATGGACATGACCAACAAGGAATATGAAAAACTGGTCAACGAGCGGGCCAAGCCGTCCCCCATGGGCAAAAATATGGTTTGGGCCTTTTTGGTGGGGGGCTTTATCTGTACGGTGGGCCAGCTTTTGAAAAATGCCCTGCTTTCTGCGGGGCTGGACGAGGAGACGGCGGGCATGCTGGTGTCGGTGGCGCTGATTTTTGCCGCGGCTCTGCTCACCGGACTGGGCCTGTTTGACGAGATCGCCAAGCGGGCCGGTGCAGGCACACTGGTGCCCATCACCGGCTTTGCCAACGCTATGGTTTCCCCGGCACTGGAATTTAAAAGTGAGGGC
>JAZNTL010000050.1:0-5116 GCA_045591745.1 Lawsonibacter sp. | reverse complement strand
ATCGCACCGGCTCCACCTCTCTCTTTCTGTTATCATTATAATACGTATTTATACGTATGTCAAGCGTTAATTGCAAATTTCCAATGGGCAAAATGCGCCCGCCGCCGTCCGGTGCTCCAACGACCAAAAAAGGCCGTTTTTGAGGGTCTAACGACCAAGTAACGACCAAACGACCAATTTTGGGCAAAAAGAAAAATCCCGACCCCTTGGAAATCAAGGGATTTCGGGATTTTTCCGTTGGTGCGGCTGACGGGAGTCGAACCCGTACGCCCGTAGGGCACCAGCACCTCAAGCTGGCCAGTCTACCAATTCCAGCACAGCCGCAAAACGCACTCTTAAAAAGACTGCTTAGCTATTATAGCGGCCCTGTTTGGATTTGTCAACGCAATTTTTCCCTGCGTGCGGGAAAATTCCATTTTGTCCCGCCCCCATGGCGCAAAGAGCACTTAGATAGACCATAGCACCGAAGATCAGTACCGCACCCACCTGCACCGCTTGCGGTGCCTGCGCCTGCCGCAGCCAGTTGCACAGCAGCAGGGCCAGCTGCCAACTCAGCAACGTAGCAAGTCCGGGCAACGCTATCATCCTCCACAGCCTCACCCGCAGACCGGTGTGGTGCCGCACCGCTCGACCGCACAGCACAAGACCCAGCACAGATGACACCACAACTCCGATCACAAAGCCGCCCATCCCCCCGCCGGGCCGCCCCATGAGCAGGGCGGTCAGCACCAGCTGTACTACATCGCATATCAGTGCGATCAAAGCCGCTGTTCCCTGGTGATTGGCGGCATTCAAACCGCCGCTGAGCACAGCCTGAAAACAGCCGCAGGCCGTGGCCACCGCCAGCGGCACTATGTACTGTCCCGCCTTTGACTCCCCAAACAACAGCACCCCAAGATCAGAGCCCACTACCGTCATCAGTGCCATGCAGGGTAAAATGATAAGGCTCACCGTTTCCAGCGTGCGCATAATCTCTCCATTGGCCCGGTCTGTCCGTCCCAAGGCGCAGCTTCCGGCTACCCTGGGTACCATGATCAGGTTAAGCGCCCCCAAAAAGACAGTAGGCAGGGACAGCATGGGCATGGTCATGCCGCATAGCACACCAAAATCGGACATAGCCTGCTCCAAACGCATTCCCCCGGTCACCAGCCGCTGTGGAATAAGGGCGGCATTGACCGCACCCATCAAATTCCCCAGCAGTGCCGTGGCTCCCACAGGAAGGGCGATAGTCGCCACCCTCCGATACAAACGTCGAGACTGCTCCCCCGTACCGCCGGCACCCATGCGGCCCATCCGCCGCCGGTACAGGATGACCAGCGTACTGGACGAAAATATTTCGCACACGATCATCCCGACCACGATCAAGCCAACCGTCCGCTCCGGGTTCTGGGGCAGAAACAGCATCAACAGGCCCAGCACGGCTCCGGCCCGGATAAACTGCTCCAACAGCTCCACCACGGCAGGAGGCCGGACCTGCCCCGCTCCATAGAAAAAGTGCTTATGTATGTTTTCCACCCCGGTCAGGGCCACGCAGGGCAGCAGCAGCAAAAGGCTCATCTGGGTGCGCGCGTCTCCCAGCAAATATACGGAAATAGGGTCATAGAGCCCCGCTGTCACAGCTGCTACCGGTATCATCATGCATCCAAGAAGGATGATACCCTTCTTTACCGTCTGCCGCACCGCCTTAACGTTATCCAACGCCAGGTAGCGGGAGGTAAGATTGGACACCGCCGCCGTCAGGCCAATGGCGGTAATGGACATCAGCACAGAATACACCGGCATCACCAACTGGTAAAGCCCCATGACCTGTGCGCCCACCATGCGCGACAGGCATACCCGGTATAGGAAACCCAGCAGCTGGGACAGCACACTGAACACGGTCAGAAACACCACGTTCCCACCTGCCGATGAGTCTTTTAAGCGCAAAACACACGCCTCCCTTTTCCAGCGTCTGTTACCACTTTTATTCTCCGAACCGTGTGGTCATGCCTTTGATGTGCGGCATTTTGCCGTTGTTGACAAAAAACTGACTTATCGTGGCTTTCCGCTCCCTCTCCCTTGCCTGAAAAAATAAAATAATTTACAATGTATCTATCCAAGTAGTTTGGCTCATATCATTTGAAAGGCATATGTAAAACATCCGTTTGGAGGAATGAATATGGCTTTTGTAGAACTGGAACAGCGAGGCCACGTAGGCCTCATCACCATCAACCGTCCCGAGGTGCTCAACGCCCTGAACCTGCAGGTGCTGCACGATCTGGACAGCATTCTGGATCAGGTAGAGGCCACCGAGGACATCTATGTGCTGGTCATCACAGGCGCAGGCCGTTCCTTTGTGGCCGGTGCGGACATCGGCGAAATGGCGCACTTCACCGCTTCCGATGCCAAGACCTTCAGCCGTCACGGAAACAATGTTCTGCTGCGCATGACCCGTTTCCCCCGTCCCATCATTGCCGCCGTCAACGGCTACGCCCTGGGCGGCGGCTGTGAGCTGGCCATGAGCTGCGATATCCGCATCGGCAGCGACAAGGCCAAGTTCGGCATGCCCGAGGTGGGCCTCGGCATTACCCCCGGCTTTGGCGGCACTCAGCGTCTGCAGCGCATCGTAGGCATGTCCACTGCTATGGAGTTGGTCCTCACCAGCCGCACCATCGATGCCGAAGAGGCTCTGCGCATCGGCCTGATCAACCACCTCTACCCCGCCGGCGAGATGCTGGACCGCGCCATGGAACTGGCTAATTTGATTGCCTCCAAAGCTCAGGTCGCTGTCCGCCAGGCTAAGCAGGCCATCCGCATCGGCAAGCAGATCGACATGAGCTCCGCCATCGCTTTTGAGGCAGAGGCTTTCGGCCTGTGTTTCTCCACCGAGGACCAGAAGGACGCCATGCAGGCTTTCCTTAACAAAGAGAAGCTGACCTCCTATAAAAACCGCTGATTTTATCCCCTGCCGCCGGGGTTCCGGCGGCAGGTTTTTGGGTTTATCGACGTTTTTTCTCTTTTTCATAAATTTTGTATACAAAAACTGTGCATTTTGCCAGCATTATTCACCTTGCTTTCAAATCAGAAAGCCGATATAATTTAGGAGTAAAAGACTGCTCCAAAATGTCAGATTTTGTTCGCAACAACGGGGAATTGCCTCGGGGTTGCGCTTTTTCGAGCATTATTTTGTTAATTTTCTAACGAAATATATCCCCTCATTTTATAATGAAAGGATCGGATCAGTCATGAAAAAAATCGTTGTCATTGGCGGCGGCACCATGGGTCTGGACATCGCGACTGTCTTCGCCCGCACAGGTCACACAGTGGTGGTGCGCGAGATCAGTCAGGAATTTGCCGATAAGTCCAAGGCCCGGCTGGAGGCCTCCCTGACCAAGCTGGTCAGCAAGGGTAAAATGGACGAGGAAAAGAAGGCCTCCATTCTGGCCAACATGACCTTCACCACCGACATTGCCCTGGCCGCCGACGCGGATCTGGTCATCGAGGCCGCCGTGGAAAAGCTGGAGGTCAAGCAGAGCATCTTTGCCGAGCTGGATGCTATCTGCAAGCCGGAGACCATTCTGGCCACCAACACCTCCTCCATTTCCATCACTGCCATCGCCTCTGCCACCAAGCGGCCGGACAAGTTCATCGGCATGCACTTTTTCAACCCCGCCACAGTGATGAAGCTGGTTGAGGTCATTCGCGGCGTACATACCTCTCAGGAAACCTTTGATGCCATCTTCGAGCTGTCTAGGGTCATTGAGAAGGAGCCTGTGGAAGTAGCCGAAGCTCCAGGCTTTGTGGTCAACAAGATCCTTATTCCCATGATCAACGAGGCCATCGGTCTGGTGGAGACCGGTGTGGCCACCCCCGAGGGTATCGACACCGCCATGCGTCTTGGCGCCAACCACCCCATGGGCCCTCTGGCTCTGGGCGATCTGGTGGGCCTGGACGTGTGTCTGGCCATCATGGATACCCTGTACGCCGAGACCGGCGATTCCAAGTATCGTGCCGCCCTGCTGCTGCGCAAAATGGTGCGCGGCGGCCTGCTGGGTCGAAAGACCGGCAAGGGCTTTTACGATTATACAAAATAACCCAGTCCCCAAAGTTCCTAAGTAATCCTTAAGTAATTTTTTATAGGAGGAGAAAGTAATGGATTTTCATCTGACCAAAGAGCAAGAGATGATCCGCAAGATGTTCCGCGAGTTCGCCGAGACTGAGGTCAAGCCTCTGGCCGAGGAGATCGACGAGGAAGAGCGCTTCCCCATGGAAACCGTGGAGAAGATGGCCAAGCTGGGCATGATGGGCATCTACTTCGACAAGAAGTACGGCGGCGCCGGCGGCGACGTGCTGTCCTATGCCATGTGCGTGGAGGAGCTGTCCAAGGTGTGCGGCACCACCGGTGTTATCGTGTCTGCCCACACCTCTTTGTGCTGCGCTCCCATCTATGAGAACGGCACCGAGGAGCAGAAGATGAAGTACCTGCCCGACCTGCTGTCCGGCAAGAAGATCGGCGCCTTCGGTTTGACCGAGCCCAACGCCGGTACCGACGCCTCCGGCCAGCAGACCACCGCTGTTCTGGACGAGTCCGGCGAGAACTACATCCTGAACGGTTCCAAGTGCTTCATCACCAACGGTACCGTGGCCGAGACCTTCGTGGTGTTCGCCATGACCGATCCCAAGCTGGGCAACAAGGGCATCTCCGCCTTCATCGTGGAGAAGTCTTTCCCCGGCTTCTCCACCGGTAAGCACGAGAAGAAGATGGGTATCCGCGGCTCTTCTACCTGCGACCTGATCTTCGAGGACTGCATCGTTCCCAAGGCCAACCTGCTGGGCAAGGAAGGCGAGGGCTTCAAGATCGCTATGAAGACTCTGGACGGCGGCCGTATCGGTATCGCTGCTCAGGCTCTGGGCATCGGCGAGGGCGCTGTGGAAGAGGCTATCAAGTACACTCAGGAGCGCGTCCAGTTTGGTAAGCGCATCTCCCAGTTCCAGAACACACAGTTCCAGCTGGCTGATATGCACACCCGTATGCAGGCTGCTCAGTATCTGGTGTACGCTGCTGCTATGAAGAAGCAGAATCACGAGCCCTACTCCATGGACGCTGCCATGGCCAAGCTGTTCGCTGCCGAGGCCG
>JAZNTL010000049.1:0-5458 GCA_045591745.1 Lawsonibacter sp. | reverse complement strand
GAGAAGCCCGAGGCTTCCACTCTGGTTTTCGGCAAGTACATGACCGACCATATGTTCATCGTGGACTATGACGAGGGTCAGGGCTGGCACGATGCCCGCATCGTCCCCTACGGCCCTCTCCAGATCGACCCCGCTTCTAAGGTCCTGCATTACGGCGAAGAGATCTTCGAGGGCATGAAGGCCTACCGCACCGCCGACGGCTCCATCCAGCTGTTCCGTCCCGACTGCAACATCCAGCGCCTGAACGACTCCGCCGACCGTCTGTGCATGCCCAACATCCCCTATGAGCTGGCTCTGGCCGGCATCGTGGAGCTGGTCAAGCTGGAGCAGGATTGGGTCCCCTATGAGAAGGACACCTCCCTTTACATCCGTCCCTTCATGATTGGTCTGGATGCCGCTCTGGGTGTTCACTCCTCCCACCACGTGCAGTTCATCGTCATCGTCTGCCCCGTGGGTGCCTACTATCCCGAAGGCCTGAACCCCGTCAAGATCTATATCGAGGACGAGGATGTCCGTGCCGTCAAGGGCGGCACCGGTATGGCCAAGACCGGCGGTAACTATGCCGCCTCCCTGCGCGCCGGCAACCGCGCCGAGAAGCGCGGCTACTCTCAGGTGCTGTGGCTGGACGGTGTGCACCGCAAGTACATCGAAGAGGTCGGTGCCATGAACGTGATGTTCAAGATCAACGGCAAGATCCTGACCCCCGACCTGAACGGCTCCGTGCTGCCCGGCATCACCCGCCGCTCCTGCATCCAGCTGCTGAAAGACTGGGGCTACGAGGTGGAGGAGCGCCGCATCTCCGCCGAGGAACTGTTTGAGGCCGCCAAGAACGGCACTCTGGAAGAAGGCTGGGGCACCGGCACCGCCGCTGTCGTCTCCCCCATCGGCGAGCTGGCTGAGGGCGACGAAAAGGTCACCATCAACGGCGGCAAGATCGGCCCCATCACCCAGCGTCTGTATGACGAGCTGACCGGCATCCAGTGGGGCCGCCAGCCCGATCCTCACGGCTGGATCTATAAGATCATCTAATTCCATCTATTTGCGGGGTCGGCAGTTTGCCGACCCCGCAATCACGCTTCGAGCCCTCCGCGACGGCCGATAACACCTCCGACTACGCCGAAACCCACTCCGACCAACGGGTCGTCCTTGGGCTTTCGGCATTCGCTCCGGAGTCTATCGCCCTGCTCCCGGGCTCTCAGACGCTTTAACCTGGAGGTCACCCCATGGTCACTATGGCACAGCGCATCGAAGCGCTCCGCACCGAACAAAATCTGTCCCGTCCCGCTCTGGCCGCCGCCCTCGGCCTGCCCCGCACCGCCATTGAGAAGTTCGAAACCGGGCGGCAGACTCCTTCCAAGGAACAGCAGGAAAAGCTGGCCGCCTTTTTCGGTGTGTCGGTATTCTACCTGCGGGCGGAGAGCGATGACCGCACCACCCAGCGCACATGGATGGACATGGCTTACGCACAGGAGAATGAACCTGCCCCTGCCTACACCCCCAAAAAGCCCCGGCCCGCTCCTCAGAGTGCCCCTATCCCCACAGAGGGGGGCACGGTGTTCGACGCGGTGCTCCATTCCAAAAGCTTTCAGGACCTGCTCCACACTGCTGTGCTGGATGCTCTGCGTTCTCCTGAAGGGCAGGACCTGCTCACGCAGGCCATCCGCAAAGAGTTGTCCAAATTAAAATAACGATAATGCCGCAGGATATGGACTCCTGCGGCATTTTTTAATTGATTTTTGCCCGCAACAGCTGCACAAGCTCCACCAAAAGCCTGTTCTGGCAGTCCATTTTCTGCTGCAAGTCACACAGCTGCCGCTCCGCGCTCCGACACCCCATATCAGTGGGCAGGGGGTGCACATGGCGGCACATGCGCATGGTCTGCTGTACCTCCCGTTCTTCCACCACCCGCTCCCGCGTTTCCCCGTTACAGGCCGCCGTTGTGCGGCGGCAATTTCTTCTTCCCGCCATAAATACCGCTCCTTTCGGTCTGTTTTCTCTTTATCCTATGCTTACAGGCTCTGTTTGTGTCCATTGCCTATTGACTTTTCCTGTCCCATTGCATACAATATGACTGTCTCAAATGAGACAGAAACAGGTGAATCTATGGAGCAAACTCTATCGAAAACACAACTGGCCCATCTGTCGGCCTGTCCCCTGTTCCAAAGTTGTCCCCAGGAGACGGTGCAGTTGGCGCTGACCCACCCGGACTGTACCGTACACGACTTTGAATCGGGGCAAACCCTGTACCAGCCACACCGGTTTTCCCGATGTCTCGGGGTCCTGCTGTCCGGGAGCATACGGGTAACGCGGGATTCTCTGGCCATCAGCGTGCTTTCCCCCGGTGATCTGTTCGGCGCGGCGGCATTGTTCAACGACCACGAGGACTATGCCACCACACTCACCGCCGGCACCCCCTGCCGGGTCGTACTGCTGACCCAGGCTCTGGTGAGCCGCCTGATGGACGCAAGCCCCTGCGTGCGTGACAACTACATCCGTTATCTGTCCGGCCGCATCCGTTTCCTCAGCGGCAAGATTCGTTCTCTGGCCGCCGACAGTGTAGAGGGGCGGCTGAAACAACATCTGCTCACCTCATTGACCCCTGACAACCCCCGTCTGGACTGTGCGGCCACCGAGCTTGCCAAACGGCTTGGCATCAGCCGCGCTTCCCTGTACCGGGCCTTTGAGACTTTGGAGACTCAGGGGCTCATCCGCCGACAGGGTCGGGCGATTGTCGTCCCCGATCTCAAGGCACTGGACCCCTCTGGAATTTGACCAAACATATTGAACACAGAAAGGATGTTCCCCATGAAAAAACGTACCATTGCCCTGATGCTGTGCCTTGTGATGGCACTCAGCCTTGCCGCCTGCGGCAAGCCTTCCGCCGGCTTCACCTCCTCCACTCCCGGCGTGTCCCAGTCCGACGCCTCTGGCGAAGTCTCCACCCCTGAGACAGTGGTCAACGTCATGGTCCTGTCCGGCCCCACCGGTGTAGGGTCCGCCAAGCTGATGACAGACAATACCGCCTATAACTTCACCGTGGCAGCCGGCAACGACGAGGTCGCTCCCGCCATCGCCAAGGGCGAAGTGGACATCGCCTGCATCGCCACCAATGTGGCCGCCAACCTGTATAACAAGAACGGCGGCATCACGGTGCTGGCCGCCAATACCCTGGGTGTGCTCTATATTCTGGAAAAAGGTCAGGCTATTACCGACGTTGCCTCCCTGCGGGGCAAGACCATCTACGCTACCGGTCAGGGCGCCAACCCCGAATTTATCATTGACCACCTGCTGACCCAGAACGGCATCGACCCGGACAAGGACGTTTCCATTGAGTGGATGACCCCCCAGGAGGTCACCGCCAAGATGGTCCAGTCCACCGACGGTGTGTGTCTGCTCCCCGTCCCCGCTGCCACCGCCCTGCTGATCAAGGACACCGGTGTGCGCGAGGCGCTGAACGTCAGCACCGAGTGGGACAAGATCTCTGAGTCTCCTCTGGTCATGGGCTGTGTGGTGGTGCGCAATGCCTTTATGCAGGAGCATCCCGAGCTGGTGGAACAGTTCCTTGTTGACTACAAAGCATCCATCGACTTTGTGAAGGATGAAGCCAATCTGTCTCAGGCTGCTGAACTGGTCGCTCTCCACGGCATCACCGCAAATGCCGCCATTGCCGCCAAGGCCATCCCCCAGTGCAATCTGACCTTCCTGCCCGGTGCGGAAATGCGCAGTGCCATTCAGAGCTATTATGAGGTGCTCTTTAGCGCAGATCCTGCCTCCATCGGCGGCGGCAACCCCGACGATGACTTCTACTATGTCCCCTAAACTGCGCACCGCCACGGCCACCGTGTTCTGGCTGGCCGTATGGCAGTTGGCCGCATGGCGGATCAACAGTCCCCTGTTCCTGCCCGGCCCGCTGGCGGTGGGTGTGCGGTTGGTCGAGCTCGTCCAAACCGCCCCCTTCTGGCAGACCGCAGTTCTCACTCTGTGCCGAGTGGTGCTGGGTCTGCTGTGGGGCACGGCACTGGGTGTCATTCTGGCCTGCCTTGCCTGCCTCAACCGCTGGTTGGATGCCATCCTGTCTCCGGCGGTGCGGGTCATTCGGGCTACCCCGGTGGCCTCTTTCATCCTGCTGGTCTTTTTGTGGACGGACCGGGATCAGGTCCCTGTCATCATCGCCGCCCTTATGGTGCTTCCCGTGGTGTGGGGCAATGTGGTCCGGGGCATTCGGGAGTGCGACTCCAAGCTGTTGGAGTTTGCCAGGGCCTACCGCTTCTCCCGTCTGAAAACCGCCCGGCTGGTGCTGCTGCCCGCGGTAAAGCCCTACTTCCTCAGCGCCTTGACCACCTCCATGGGACTTGCATGGAAGTCCGGTGTGGCCGCAGAGGCGCTGGTTCTGCCCAAACTGGCCATCGGCACGCAAATATACAACACCAAGTTCTATCTGGAGACCGCCGACCTGTTTGCATGGACGGTGGCAGTCATCCTTTTGAGTCTGACGCTGGAAAAGCTGATCGCTGTGCTCATCCGTCAATCAGAGGGGAGGCCTGTTACATGATCTGTCTGGAACACGTCAGCCTATCCTTTGGGGAAAAGCAGGTTTTGGATGACCTCACGCTTACTTTGCCCGAAAGCGGCATTACGGTCCTATCCGGCCCCTCCGGCTGTGGCAAGACCACTTTGTTGCGGGTGCTGGCCGGTCTGGAAACCCCGGACCAGGGGCGCGTCACAGGCATCACCCCCCGCGAAACTGCCATTCTGTTTCAGGAAAATCGTCTGTTGCCCGGACGCACGGTGCTTCAGCAGCTCACCGATGTGATGGACAAGGCTCATCGGGCCGATGCCCACCGTTGGCTGGAGCTGGCGGAGCTGACCGGAGAAGCGCACGCTCTGCCTCAAGAACTGTCCGGCGGCATGGGCCGCCGCCTTGCACTGGTGCGCGCCCTTGCGCTGGGCGGGGAGCTGTATCTGCTGGACGAGCCCTTTGCGGGCATCGACCTGCCCCGTCAGCAACGGCTCATGGCCGCACTGAAAGCACTAAACAAGCCGGTGGTGCTGGTCAGTCACGAGAGCGAAATTCTGGAACTGGCCGACCATGTGATCTGCTTTGACGGCCCGCCCCTGCGCATCCTGTAAGTCAGGACCACCCGTATAACGGGTGGCCTGCTCTGCCCCTATAAGGGGCTTTTACTGGCAGAGCCTTAAGGCTCTGGAATATTATCACTACTGCATATATGCCCCACTGCCAGCAGGCTGGCGTGAGGTTTCGCCGAGGCCCCCTTGTGTAAAGGGGGCTGCCGAGCGAATGCGAGGCTGGGGGATCGTCTGTCTTCTTTCTTTACAACCCCTTCGTCCTCGCTACGCTCGGCCACCTCCCCTTACATAGCATAGCCGTTGGCGGCTTTGCCGCCTTACGGATATGGCATGCCCCTTGCGGGTACAGGGGAGGCTTTCCGCTGCGGCG
>JAZNTL010000048.1:0-41778 GCA_045591745.1 Lawsonibacter sp. | reverse complement strand
GCGCATTTTGCAGAGTTTGCGGTGTTGGGTGTGTTGGCGCAGCTGTTGTTTGGCGGTTTTTGCCGGACAGGAAGAGCCGGTGTGGTGTTTTCTGTGGTTGCGGGATTGATTATCGCGTTGTGTGATGAGACGGTCCAGTTGTTTGTGGAGGGGCGAAGTGGGCAGGTCAAGGATGTGTGGCTGGACCTGCTTGGTGCGATCACCGGTGCGTTGATTACCTTTGCCGCACGAGCCCTTACACGCAGAAAGAGATCGGGTCAATAGACCATACACCCGGAAGGCATCGACTTCCGGGTGTATTGTCGTTTGTGAACGCCTGATCCGCTTAAGCAAGAATTATTTCTTTACATTTCACGTAAACTTGTCTATAATGAAGCCGAACAAAGAAATCCAGATTTGGTTATCATCGGCAGGCAGAACGATAAAATCACGCCCGCCGGTACGTACATAATCAAACAGCTATTTCTTTGCCGAAAAATACATATCAGAGAGGCGGAACAAACATTATGCTGAGTAACAAGATTGCTGGCATTACCGGCGCCGGCGCCGGCATTGGCGAGGCGACTGCCCGTATCTTCGCGCGCGAGAATATTGAGGGCATTGCCATTGTGGACTACAACTACGAGGCGGCCTGCAAGGTAGCCGAGAGTCTGGGCGACAAGGCCATCGCCGTCAAGTGCGACATCTCCAAGTGGGAGGATGTTGAGGCGGCTTCCAAGCAGATCCTGGAGCGTTTCGGTCGTGTGGACATCCTGGTCAACAACGCCGGCATCACCCGGGACAAGATGTTCCATAAGATGGAGATTGACCAGTGGCTGGCCGTTATCAACACCAACCTGAACGGTACCTTCTACTGGTGCCATGCCCTGATCAACTCCATGCGCGAGCAGGGCTACGGCCGTATCATCAACATCAGCTCCGCCTCCGTGCGCGGCATCGTGGGCCAGACCAACTACCCCGCCACTAAGGCCGCTATGGAGGGCTTTACCAACTCTCTGGCCAAGGAAGTGGGTGCCAAGGGCATCACCGTCAACTGTGTGGCTCCCGGCGCCACCAAGACCGCTATGTACGATGCCGTGCCCGAAGCCGTTTACAACGCCATGGTGGAGTCCAACCCCATGAAGCGTCTGGGCAAGCCCGAGGAGATCGGTGAGGTCATCGCCTTTGTGGCCAGCGAGCGCGCCTCCTATCTGAACGGCCAGTGGATCCTGGTCAACGGCGGCAAGTAATACATAGTTTATACCCGGGAAGCCCGGTCAATTGCCGGGCGAGCCAATGGTCCTCAGCGGATGATCGGCATTTGCAAGGAGGTCAAGCTATGGACACTATTTACATCACCGGCCATCGCAACCCGGATACGGATTCCATCGTGTCTGCCATGGCGTACGCGGCGCTGAAAAACGCGTTGGGTGACCGCCGCTATCAGGCCGCCCGTCTGGGCCAGATCAGCGACGAGACCCAGGCGGTGCTGGACCGCTTTGGGGTGCAGCCCCCCATGCTCATCAACAACCTGCGCACCCAGGTGCAGGATCTGGACTACGATACGCCACCTATCCTGTCTCCTGCGGCAACGGTCAGCCGGGCTTGGCAGATGATGCAGGAGGATGGTTTCAAGGTCCTGCCTGTAGCTGCCGAGGACGGCACCATCTGTGGTATGGTCACTGCAGGCGACATTGCCAGCAATGACGTGGCCTCCGTCCGTGACCCGTACATGAAGGGGCTTCCGGTCTATAACCTGCTTTCCGTGCTGGAGGGCCGCATCCTCAACAAGAGCGGCGAAATGAAGGACGTGATCACCGGCGAGATCACAGTTGCCCTGCCCACCGGACGGGAGCATCTGATTTTCTCCAACCGGGACAGTATCGTGGTGTGCGGCGACCAGCCGGATATGATCCGCCGGGCCATGGAACTGAACGTAAACTGCGTCATCGTCTGTCAGGCAGAGGTAGTGCAGGACCTGCTGGACATGGAAACGGAGACCTGCCTGATCTCCACTCCTTTTGATGCATACCGTGCCGTGCGATTGATCTGCAATGCGCTGCCCATCAGCGGCATTTGCAACAAGGAAGGTCTTGTGTGCTTCCATCTGGACGACTACATTGATGACGTGCGCAACGCTGTGCTGGAAAGCCGCTTCCGCGCCTATCCCATTCTGGACGAGAACGAGAGAGTAGTGGGCACCCTGTCCCGCTTCCACCTGCTGCGCCCCCGTCGTAAGCAGGTCATTCTGGTGGACCACAACGAACTGGCCCAGTCTGTGGCCGGCTTGGAGCAGGCGGACATTCTGGAGATCGTAGACCACCACCGTCTGGCCGACATTGAGACCAAGAATCCCATCTTCATGCGGAATGAGCCGGTGGGCAGCACAGCCACCATTGTGGCCGGCATGTATCAGGAGAAGGGACTCATGCCCACGGAGACCATGGCCGGCCTGATGGCCGCAGCCATCGTGTCCGACACGGTCATGTTCAAATCGCCCACCTGCACCCAGCGAGACATTGACGTAGCCAACCGCATGGCCCGCATCGCCAACGTGTCGTTGGAGGAGCTGGGACAGGCCATCTTTGCGGCAAGCTGTGGTGACGAAAAGACCGTACAGGCCATGCTGGAGACCGACTATAAGGAATTCCACATCGCCGGTCACGATCTGGCCATCAGCCAGATCACCTGCATGGACTCCGATCGTCTGCTCAAGCGCAGGGATGAGTTCCTTACCGCCATGGCCGAGATTCGCCGCACCAAGCATATGGATACGGTGCTGCTGATGATCACCGACGTGCTGCTGGACGGTACGCAGCTGCTGTTCCTGGGCGACGAGAACAACATCGTACAGGCCTTTAACATCCGCAACGCAGAGGGGAACTGCGCCTTCCTGCCCGGGATCATGTCCCGCAAGAAGCAGGTCGTGCCCACCCTGTCAGCTTTGTGGGGCTAAATACATACCAAGGGAGCGGTCCGAAGGACCGCTCCCTTTTTTAGTGTTAAGAAAAGTCGCCGCAAGCGATATGATGCTTGCAGCGACGTGGAGCAGGATACGGGAATCGAACCCGCCTCTTCGGCTTGGGAAGCCGACATACTACCGATGTACTAATCCTGCGCATTCAACTTGTGGGTACTATACTAACACAACCGCGGTCGGTTTGCAAGCAAAATTTCCCGTCCGAAACCGACAAAAAGAGCCTGCCTATTTTTCATAGAAAACAGGAAAACTACTTGAAATCGCGGGATAAAGCGAGTAGTATGACATGGAACAAAATTTGAAATGGGTGAATAATGTCATGCTGGAATCTTTTTTGACTGTATTCGAGCAGATGTTCCGCATTTTCCTGCTGATTGGGATAGGGTACGCTTTGAACAAATTACATCTGATGCCGCAGGAGGCGGCGCGGATCTGCTCACGACTGATCACGCTGCTGTTTCTGCCATCGCTGATGCTGCATACCAATATCCTGGAATGCCATGTGGGAAGCTTGTGGACAATGCGGAACTGGTGCTTTGCGGAACAATACTTGTATTCAGTTCGGCTGCGCTGTCCTATGTACTGGCGCATATTTTTTCTCCCGGTGACTGCTACGTGCGGGGCGTGTACCGCTATGCGATTACCTTTCCAAATACGGGAGCGGTGGGAACTCCGCTGATTCTGTCTCTGTTTGGTACTTACGGTCTGTTCCAGTATAACCTGTTCTGGTTCGCGGCCATTGTGCTGACCTACTCCTGGGGTGTGATGCAGCTGCGACCCGTACAGCAGAAGCAGAGTCTTCTGCAAACGGTTCGGGATGTGTTCAACCCAACTCTGATTGGAACCCTGTTGGGTATCGTGCTGGGTGTCCTTGGGGCAAAGCAGTGGATTCCCCCTATTCTGATTGACACGGTGGGCAATTTGGGCAGCTGCTATGTCCCCATCTCACTGATTGTTGTGGGCTTTACGGCAGCAGATTTCGATTTTGTGGAAGTCATTGGGGAGAAAAAAGCGTATGCTTATTCCGCAATCAGGCTGCTGGCCTTTCCGTGCGTGGTGCTGGCTGTTCTTCGCGCAGTGGGAGCATCGGAGATCATGTGTGTGATCGCAGTGCTCACCATGGCCTGCCCCAGCGGAATGAACACTGTGATTTTCCCTGCCTCCTACGGGCAGGATACCCGGGCGGGCGTGAGCATGCTGCTGGTGTCCAGCCTGCTCGCTCTTGTGACCGTTCCCTTTGTCTATGCGCTGACGATTGGTTAATAGGATTGTTCTTCGGACGGATGCAGAAATGCATCCGTCCTTTTTCGTTTGAACCGGGAAAAAGGGGGGAGAATGCAGAAGGAAGGAAGTGATGCAGATTGGACTTTGAGCGAACCTATCATGATGCACTGAGTCGCGCTTTGCGGGGTGAGGAACAGGGAGAAAGTGGCGAACAGGAGCGGCAGCAGCTGGACTGCTTGCTTCATCCGGAAAAGTACCCGCCTGTGCTGCGGCTGAAGGATTGCTCCTGCGGGGCGGGGGAGGAGCACTGTGCCGCCGCCTGTCTGTTTGATGCCATCGTCCGGGATGAGCAGGGTAAGCTGACCGTGGACCCGGAACGGTGCAGCGGCTGTGGAGCCTGTATTGAGGCCTGTAAGTCGGGCAATCTGACCGCAAGCCGGGACGTGCTGCCTGTGCTGGATGCCCTCAAACATGCCAAAGGTCCGGCCTTTGCCCTGATCGCGCCGGCATTCCACGGCCAGTTTTCCTCTGAGGTGACACCGGGCAAGCTGCGTACCGCTTTCAAACAACTGGGGTTTACCGGTATGGTGGAGGTGGCTCTGTTTGCTGATATTCTGACCCTGAAAGAGGCATTGGAGTTTGACCGCCATGTGAACAGCGATAAGGATTTTCAACTTACCAGCTGCTGCTGCCCGGTCTGGATCTCCATGATCCGAAAGCAGTATCACGAACTGATGGGCCATGTGCCCGGGGCGGTATCACCCATGATCGCCGCCGGACGGGCAGTAAAGCAGCTTCACCCGGATGCGCTTACTGTCTTTATTGGGCCGTGCATTGCAAAGAAAGCGGAAGCGCGGGAAGCAGATGTGGCCGGAGCGGTGGATCATGTGCTTACCTTTCAGGAAATTCAGGATATTTTTCAAGCGGCGGACATCCACCCGGAAAAGCTGGAAGAGACACAGCGTGACCACTCCTCCCGGGCCGGGCGCATTTATGCCCATACCGGAGGGGTAAGTGAGGCAGTGCGCGCAACGGTGGCACAAATGCACCCTGAGCGATCCATCCAGGTCAAAGCGGTACAGGCAGATGGAGTGCCGGCCTGCCGCGCACTTATTGACACCATCAAAAAAGGGGAGCACAAGGCGAACTTCTTTGAGGGGATGGGCTGTCAAGGGGGGTGCGTGGGTGGACCCAAGGTGCTGGTGGACCGGGATTGTGGCCGGAAGAATGTGAAGCGCTACGGACATCAGGCGCAGTATAAGACCCCGCTGGATAATCCCTATGTCCCGGAGTTGCTGCGGCGGTTGGGGTTTTCCTCAGTAGAGGACTTCTTAGAGCATAGTGACATTTTTGTGCGGGAGTTTTAAGGACAGAAAAACAGTTGACAAGCCGGGGAAATATGATAAAATACCAGAGGAAATGTGTTGACGGAGCAAAGCACAGCTTCGGCGCTTTGAGCGAGAGGGGACGGTGAAAGCCCTCGCGTGCGACTGTGCAGGCCACTCCCGAACGGTCCGTGAAGAGCGGAACGCCTCATCTGCGTTATCGGATGGTTGAGATGTGCAAAGTTTCTTTGTACAAGCAGGGTGGTACCGCGAGTGTATAGCTTCGCCCCTGACCGTTGGGTCAGGGGCATTTTTAATTGTTAAGGAGGAACAAAAGATGAAACTGAAACGAGTGTTGAGCGTTGTCTGTCTGGGTGTGGTGCTCAGCATACTGCTTACCGGCTGCGTCACCAACAAGCCCGTGCCTCTGCCTGAGGGGATGGACGAAAAGGTGGTAGTGGCAGCCGGAGAGGAAGTATTGGAACTGCTGCTGGCTGAAAAGTACGAGGAAGTGGCCAGCATGTTCCGGGAGGATATTCGCACCCAGCCCGGCAAGGAAATTACCGCCGATGTGATCAAAGAACTGGTGGAGGGGCAGATACTGGTGGAGGAGTCCGGCATCTTTGAAAAAAAGATCGATTCCTATGCCGAAGGAGTTGAGGGGGCTACCGAGCCCCACGGTGTTGCTGTGATCCACACCCAGTATACCAAGGACAAGGTGGGATTCGGTATCGCTTTTGATTTGGAAATGAATATGATCGGTCTCAGTATTGCCACGGACATGATGTGATTTGGGGGAAAGAGAAATGAAGAAATACGGTGTAAATGAACTGCGCGAAATGTTCCTGTCCTTTTTCGAGAGCAAGGGACACCTGCGCCTGCCCAGCTATTCCCTGATCCCCCAGAACGACGCGTCGCTGCTGCTGATCAACAGCGGTATGGCACCAATGAAGCCCTTTTTCACCGGTGAGCAGGAGCCTCCCCGTACCCGGGTATGTACCTGTCAGAAGTGCATCCGCACCGGCGATATTGAGAATATCGGCAAGACCGCCCGCCACGGCACTTACTTTGAGATGCTGGGCAACTTCTCCTTTGGTGACTACTTCAAGAGAGAAGCAATTCACTGGTCTTGGGAATTTCTGACCAGCCCCCAGTGGGTAGGTCTGGACCCCAACCGTCTGTATCCTTCCGTTTTTGAAGGCAACGAGACGACTCCTGCCGACGATGAGGCCTTTGATATCTGGCATAAGGAGATCGGTGTTCCCGCTGACCATATTTTCCGCTTTGGCAAGGCTGACAATTTCTGGGAGCACGGCTCCGGTCCCTGTGGCCCCTGCTCCGAGATCTATTATGACCGCGGGGAAAAGTACGGCTGCGGCAGCCCCGACTGCACTGTGGGCTGCGACTGCGACCGCTATATTGAGGTCTGGAACAATGTGTTCTCTCAGTTTAACAGTGATGGCGAGGGCAACTACACCGAGCTGAAGCAGAAGAACATTGACACCGGCATGGGTCTGGAGCGTCTGGCCTGTGTGTGTCAGGATGTGTACTCCCTGTTTGATGTGGACACCGTCATGAACATCACCAACAAGGTGTCTGAGATCACCGGCGCCCACTACGGCGAAAGCGCCGCTAAGGACGTGTCTCTGCGTGTTATTACCGACCACATCCGTTCCTCTTCCTTTATGATTTGCGACGGCGTGCTGCCCTCTAATGAGGGTCGTGGCTACGTGCTGCGCCGTCTGCTGCGCCGGGCTGCCCGCCACGGCAAGCTGCTGGGCGTCAACGAGCCATTCCTGTACCGGGTGTGCGACACCGTGGTCCATGAGAATGAGGGCCACTATCCCGAACTGCGGGAGCGTCAGGACTATATTACCAAGGTCATTCGTACTGAGGAGGAGAACTTTGCCAAGACCATTGACGGCGGCCTGAAGATCTTTAACGACATGCTGGCCGAGCATAAGGCCAAGGGCGAGACCACCTTCTCCGGCGCCGATGCCTTCAAGCTGTACGACACCTACGGTTTTCCTGTGGATCTGACCATCGAGATGGTGGAGGAGCAGGGGATGACGCTGGACGAGGGCGAGTTCCATAAGCAGATGGACGAACAGCGCACCCGTGCCCGCAAGGCCCGTGAGGCTCTGGGCGATCTGGGCTGGGCCGGTGTGGAGTTCGGCAAGGAAGTGCCTGCCACCACCTTCGTGGGCTACGACAGCACCATCATTGACGATGCCAAGGTGGTCGCCATCGTGGTGGAAAACGAGCAGGCTGAGGAACTGATGCCCGGTGTGGAGGCCATCGTGGTGTTGGACAAGACTCCCTTCTACGCGGAAATGGGCGGCCAGACCGCCGACCACGGTGTGATCACCGCCGACGGGGTCAACTTCACTGTTACCGATGTGCAGAAGAACAAGGGCGGTAAGTACATGCACACCGGAAAACTGACCGAGGGTACGCTGAAGGTGGGCGATACCGTATGTGCCGCCATCGATCTGGACCGCCGCGCCGCCATCATGCGCGCCCACTCCGCCACCCACCTGCTGGATAAGGCTCTGCGTACCGTGCTGGGCGACCACGTCCATCAGGCCGGTTCTCTGGTGGAGCCTGACCGTGTGCGTTTTGACTTCACTCACTTCTCCGCGCTCACTGCCGAGGAGCTGGCTCAGGTCAGCGCCATGGTCAACGAGGCGGTGCTGGCCGGTTACGACATCGTCACCGAGGAGATGCCCATTGAGCAGGCCAAGCAGAAGGGTGCCATCGCCCTGTTCGGTGAAAAGTACGGCGATACAGTGCGCGTGGTGGATATGGGCGAGGGCTACTCTGTGGAGTTCTGCGGCGGTACGCACCTGAACAACACCGCCAAGGTTGGTGTGTTCCATATTGCCAGCGAGTTCTCCGTGGCTTCCGGTGTGCGCCGTATTGAGGCCACCACCGGCAGAGTGTCTCTGGACACCATGAATCACAATCAGCAGAAGCTGTTCCAGGCCGCCGCCGCGTTGAAGGCAAAGCCCGCGGAGATTCTGGAAAAGGCAGAAGCGGCCATGGCGGAAATCAAGAAGCTTCAGCAGGCTGTGGAGAAATACAAGGCCCGTGAGGCCGCCGGCGAGACCGAGCGTCTGCTGTTCGGCACTCATGAGGTGGGCGGCCTGAAGGTGCTCACCGCCACCGTAGCCGATGCGGATGCCAACCGCCTGCGTCAGATGGGCGACATGCTCCGGGACAAGGCGGGTAACATCGTGGCTGTGCTGGCCACGGTCAACGACGGCAAGATCACCTTCTTGGCGGCCTGCGGCAAGGACGCGGTGGCCAAGGGCGTCAAGGCCGGCGACATCATCCGCGAGGTAACTCCCATCTGCGGCGGTAAGGGCGGCGGCAAGCCCGACAGCGCCATGGGCGGCGGTACCGACGTGGTCAAGCTGGACGATGCACTGGCCGCGGTGGACAACATTGTGTCTGCCAAGCTGGGACTGTAAAAGGAGGATGCGGCATGTCTGATTGTCTGTTTTGCAAAATCGTAAAAGGGGATATCCCCTCCAACAAAGTGTACGAAGACGAACTTTGTCTGGCCTTCTATGATATCGACCCTCAGGCACCCACGCACTTTCTGGTTATTCCCAAGGCCCATATCGGCTCCGTTTCCGAGGTGAATGAAGAAAATGCCGCTGTGGTGGCCCATATCTTTACCGTCATTGCCAAGGTGACAAAGGAACTGGGTGTGGACAGCTATCGCGTGGTGTCCAATATCGGCCAGCAGGCCGGACAGTCTGTGTTCCACCTGCACTTCCATGTGCTGGGCGGACGGGATATGACCTGGCCTCCCGGTTAATGAATATAAAAATAAGCATCTCTTTGAGATGCCGATTTTTTATTGCGCATTTATTTGAATATGTCGTTGAGCTTTACACTAAGGGTAACAGCCTCCTGCAGGGTGGTGTTGCTTTCCGGCTCCAGAGCACTGCCCGTTGCGGTGGCCTTGCCGCCCATAATGCTGTTATTGGTCATCAGTGCCACCTGCTTTACCGCCCAGTCTGCCACCTTGTCCGTGTCGGTAAAGGTGCCCTTGATGGTTTCGGCCCGGTCCAGCTGAGTGGGCTCGGACTGATGAGCGACCACGTAGTCAGCAACGTGAGCCAACATCACGCAGATCTCCTGACGGGTGATGGGGTTGCCGGGGCGGAATTCGAAGCCATCGCCCACCTGATAGCCGCTGGCGATCCCGGCGGCTTTGGCTTTGCGGATGACCTCCTCGGTGGTATCGGTGAAGGCGGCTTCCTCCGCCGGAACGATGGGGGTGTTGGTCAGGGATTCGGCCAGAGAAACGGCCAGGTCAGCAAACTGCAGGCGGGTCACGTTGGCGGTAAAGCCGGTGCGGTTGCGCTCGGACAGCAGGCCCAGCCCATCGGCCTTGGTCAACCAGTCCACAGCCCAGCCGTCTGCACTGGCGGTGTCCAGCGGCTGTGTGCCCACATGTACCAGCAGGGTGGCGGTCAGCCCCGCGCAGGAAACGGTGACAGTCTGTGTGCCGCCCGTATTTTGGTCAAAGCCGGTACACATTTCGTTTAGCAAAGGCAGATAGCAGGTTCCGTGTACCGGGCAGGCGGCCTGTACATACAGGTCCAGATCCTCCAGCGAGCCCCCCACCGGGCAGGTCACCGACAGTTGGGAAAGGGAGATTGCGGCAATGGAGCAGTTCTGGTCAAGAAACAGCTGGACCCAGCCGTTTGGAAGCTGTGCGGTGGTGTCATCTCTGACAATGGTGCAGGAACGGTCGGTGTAGCCTACTCCCATATGGGAGAACGTGTTGTCCAGAATGTTTTTCCGATGCCCCTCGCTGTCCATCCATGCCTTCATGACACCGTCAGGGGAAGTCTGCCCGGCGGCGATGTTCTCGCCGGCCGCACGGTAGCCCATACCATTTTGGGTCAGCACCGTGAAGCATTGGGAGTTGTCGGGGCGGGTGTGGGAGTAAAGAGCGGTCAGCTCGTCTTCTCGCACGTTTGCGGCGTTTTGCATTGCGGGAAAGGTGGAGTAGGGGGTAAGGCCTGCGGCAAGACGCTCACGATTGGTTTGCTTCAGCACTTCCCACTCCTGCTGGGAACAGAACTGATCAGGGCCTGCTGGGACGTTGGCGGCAGAAACGGGAAGCAGGCAAAAAGAAACGGCCAGACAGACCGACAGGAGCAAAGCAAGTGGCTTGTTCATAAGGACCTCCCGAATAAAATACAGTATAAATAAAGAATACCGTATTTTCGACAAAAAGACAAGGGGAGGACGGGGGTGGAAAAATTTTCACTTTTCACTTCGCAAGATTGCAAACAGGGTGTGCAATCAGGTATAATAACTAATATACAGTTATTATGCTTTGACTTCAGTCCTTTTCCAAACCGCTGTGCGGCGATACCATTACGCTTGCGGCTTCATGGTATAAGAAAAAACAGAAAAAGAAGGAAAACCTATGTACCGTATTGATATTATGACCCTGTTTCCTGATGTGGTGGGAGATATGCTGTGCGAGTCCATTCTGGGCCGGGCACAGGAGCGGGGATTTATCCGCATCGAATGTCACCAGATCCGGGATTATACCGTAAACAAGCAAAAGCAGGTGGATAACTACCCTTACGGAGGGGGAAGAGGAGCGGTCATGCAGGCAGACCCTCTTTACAGGTGCTGGAAGCATATCTGTGATGAGGCGGGTCAGCGGGTGCATACCATTTTTATGTCTCCGGCGGGCAAGACCTTTCGGCAGGCGGATGCCATTCGGCTCAAGGACGACTATGAGCGGCTGATTTTGGTGTGCGGCCATTACGAAGGCATTGACGAGCGATTCATCGAGGAATGTGTGGACGAGGAACTGTCCCTTGGCGACTTTGTGCTCACCGGGGGAGAGATCCCGGCTATGGCCATTGCCGACGCGGTATGCCGTCTGGTGCCCGGTGTGCTGTCCGACCCGGAATGCTATGAGAATGAAAGCCATTGGAACGGCCTGCTGGAGGCGCCCCAGTACTCCCGGCCTGAGGTATGGCATGATCGGGCCGTACCGCCCATTCTTTTGTCCGGCCACCATGTCAACATTCAGAAATGGCGGCGCAAGCAGGCCATTCTGCGTACAAGGGAGCGCCGTCCCGATATGTTTGAAAAACTTGATCTGTCCTCCAAACAGGATAAAAAGCTGATCAAGGAGATGGAAGAGGAAGGAATTTGGTAAAAGCGTTCCTGTTCTCTTTACATTTCTGGCAGTATGTGTTATAGTATACCTAATCTGGTTTTCAAAACTATATCTCGGGGTGTGAATTATGAGCTTTAGAATTGTTGTAGACAGTTGTTGCGAGATGACACCGCAGATGAAGCAGGACGACTGCTTTGTCAAAGTGCCGCTGACCATCGATTGTTATGGCAGTACGTTTGTGGATGACGAGACCTTTGATCAGGCGGACCTGCTTTGGGCTATGAAGCAGAGCAAAGATGCGCCCACTACATCCTGTCCCGCACCTCAGACCTATCTGGACGCTTACCAGGGTGGGGGAGAGGACGTTTATGTAGTCACGCTGTCGGCCCTGCTCAGCGGCTCTCACAATAGCGCGCAGCAGGCCAAGGTGCTCTTGGAAGAGGAGAAACCCCAGACCAACGTGCACGTGTTCAATTCCTGCTCCGCCGTGTGCGGTGAGACGGCCATCGCCCTGAAAATCAAGGAACTGGCTCAGGCGGGGTTGCCCTTTAAAAAGGTCGTGCGGGAGGTGGAACAGTTCATTGCCCGCATGAAGACCCTGTTTGTGCTGGAGGATCTGGAAAATCTGCGCAAGAACGGGCGGCTGACCAAGCTCCAGGCGGTGGTCACCGGGGCATTACGTATCAAGCTGTTCTGCCATGCCACGCCGGAGGGCGAGATCGGCAAGGTGGGACAGGCCCTGACGGTGAAGCAGGCCCTTGCCAAGCTGGTGGACAAGGCCGCGGAAGACCCCGAGCATGTGGGGCGTCCTCTGCTGATCACCCACGTGAATTGTCTGGAGCGCGCGTTTCAGGTAAAGAAAATGATCGAAGAAAAATGCCGCTTTTCCCACATCTCCATTACCGAGGCGGGGGGCATCACCACCGTATATGCCAACGATGGCGGAATTGTTGTTGCCTACTGATAAAGGAGGAGAAAGGGTATGCCCTTTACACGCAAGCAGGCTTGGGAACTGCTGACACAATATAATAAGGATGCATTTCACCTGCGTCATGCTATCACCGTAGAGCAGGTAATGGACTGGTTCGCCCACCAACTTGGTTACGAGGATGAGGCGGATTTTTGGAGCATGGTGGGTCTGCTCCATGACATTGATTTTGAACTGTGGCCGGAGGAACACTGTATCAAGTGCCGGGAATTGCTGGAGACCGCCGGGGCGCAGGAGGAACTGATCCGTGCCGTGGTCAGCCACGGCTGGGGCCACCGGGTGGATGTGAAGCCGGAGCATGAGATGGAAAAGGTGCTCTATGCCTGTGATGAGCTGACCGGGCTCATTGGCGCGGCAGCTTTGATGCGTCCGTCCAGAAGTGTCAGTGATATGGAACTGAAGTCGCTGAAAAAGAAGTTCAAGGACAAAAAGTTCGCCGCCGGCTGTTCCCGCGACGTGATTGCCCAAGGTGCGCAGCTGCTCGGCTGGGAGCTGGACGAGCTGCTGGAAAAAACGCTGAAAGCAATGCAGGATAAAGAGCAGGCCATAGAGGCTGCTTTGTGCTGAAAAGAGCCCGATAAAAATTTCCTAATGCCCCAAATCTTCCCTTGACAGAGTGCTTTTCCTGTGATATTATCCCAACAGCAAAGGGGAGTAGTCGGCGCGGCCTGCCGCGCGGTGAAGCCAACAAGCATGGGCATTTGCCCTGGTTTTGCCTGAAATGACCAGACCTGCGTTCCGGGGCCGGAACGCAGGTCTTTTTTTGTTGCAGGACAGGCCGACTGTACCCGTTCCCATGTAAAATTCGAAATGGAGGAGAGAAAATGGATTTTAGTTTCTTGTGGGAAAATCTGACCGCCATTACGTGGCAGCAGCTGGTCATGTACGTGGTGGGCGCGGTGCTCATCTGGCTGGCAATTGAGAAGGGCTTTGAGCCTGCTCTGCTTATGCCTATGGGCTTTGGTGCCATTCTGGTCAACCTGCCCCTGTCCGGTGTAATGGATCAGGTGCAGAACGGTATTGCTACCCACGGTATCGTTCAGTGGCTGTTCGAGGTGGGTATCGAGGCGTCTGAGGCGCTGCCCATTCTGTTGTTCATCGGCATCGGCGCCATGATCGACTTTGGCCCCCTGCTGACCAACCCCAAGCTGTTCCTGTGCGGTGCTGCCGCTCAGGCTGGTATCTTCCTGACTATCATCATTGCCGTTCTGCTGGACTTTGATATGAAGGACGCCGCCTCTATCGGCATTATCGGTGCCGCTGACGGTCCTACCTCCATTCTGGTGTCCCAGGTGCTGGGTTCCAATTACATCGGCGCCATCGCTGTGGCTGCCTACTCCTACATGGCTCTGGTGCCTGTAGTCCAGCCCTTCGCCATCAAGCTGGTCACCACCAAGAAGGACCGCGCTATGCGTATGCCTTATAAGGGCGGCACCGTGTCCCGCCGCACTCGCATCCTGTTCCCCATCATCGTGACCATCATCGCCGGTCTGGTAGCTCCCGCTTCCGTGGCTCTGGTTGGCTTCCTCATGTTCGGTAACCTGATCCGTGAGTGCGGTGTGGTGGAGACTATGTCCAAGACTGCTCAGAACGAGCTGGCTAACCTGATCACTCTGCTGCTGGGCATTACCATTGCCGCCTCCATGAAGGCGGAGGAGTTCGTGCGCGTGGAAACCCTGCTCATTATGTGCCTTGGTCTGGTGGCCTTTGTTCTGGACTCTGTGGTGGGCGTGCTGTTCGTTAAGGTGCTCAACATCTTCACCCCCAAGAACAAGATCAACCCCATGGTGGGTGCCGCCGGCATCTCTGCCTTCCCCATGTCTTCCCGCGTAATTGAGAAGCTGGGTCAGGAGGCCGATTCCCAGAACCATCTGCTGATGCATGCCATTGCCGCCAACGTGTCCGGCCAGATCGCTTCCGTGGTCGCCGGCGGTGTGGTGCTGCAGTACTTCATGGGCTGATAGGAGGACTTGAATATGAATAACGAGACTTTGCTGATCGCTCCCGCTCCCACCCCTGACGAGGTGGCCGGTGTCATCGGCGGTGCCGATGGTCCTACCACCATTATGACCGCTGAAGTGGGTATGGCCGAGAATTTTGGCGGCGCTGTTCAGATCCTTGGTCAGGGCATGGCCAGTATCTTCGTGGTGCTGGGCGTCATCGCTCTGTTTGTTGGCGTGCTGAAAAAGCTGGACAACAAGAAAAAGAAGTAAATCATTGTACTTCCACCACCTGCTGCAGCTCCGGCTGCGGCAGGTGGTTTTCTTTTGCCCAGTCTTCCACCACGTAGCAAAGTTCGGTAGGGGAGACGACGTGTTCCATCAGCAGTGCCATCAGGTTGTCGATGAGGGTGCGGCTGTGGGTAATGCCCGGTATCCGGATGCGGTAGCCGCCCTGATAGGCTACCGCCACCCCGTATTCCTCAAAGGAAAATCTTCCGGCGGGAATGTGCCGAAGCAACAGAGAATACTGAAAGGTGTGAAGGATATCCTGCTCGTCCCGGCAGGTTTTTGTTCCAATGACGATTTCCTGCATCTTGTGTCAAACTCCTTTTAAAATGATTGCAAGACACAGTATATAGTGTTTTGGAGGAGATTGAAAGAGAAAAATATCGCGCAATGTGCCATTGTTGCCTTATATTCGACGGTATAGATGGCGTTGGCAGGGGAGAGTGAGAGAAGGGCGTCGAAAGGTGTTTATGTTCTCGACTTTTTTACATTTACATAATTTGAGCGGATATGATATTTTCATAAAAAACTCGGTTCCTGCACAGCAGGAACCGAGTTTTTTACATCTTATAATCCCTCAATGAGGCGAACAGTCATATAACCGCCGTCCACATTAGTTTCCAGCACGAAATCGGGCACGGCAGGGATAAGCAGATCACGCGCGCCGCCCTTGACCACATACACGTTGTTGGCAGGGGGAGTGAGCACTTCGGCAATGTGGCCCAGCACGCTACCGGTGTCTGCCTCCCGGACCTCCAGTCCGATCAGGTCAGCAAGGAAGAAGTGGCCTGCGGGCAGGTCCACGTCCTTGCGGGCGATGTAAAGCACCTGATTTTTCATGGCCAGAGCACCGTTCATGTCGGTAATGCCCTCGAATTTTATGATGGCCATGTTCTTGTGCACCCGGGCTCGCTCCACCTGAATAGGCCACTGGGTCTTACCTACATAGAGGGTTTTAAATTTGCAAAGGAAGTCGGGGGAGTCTGCCCAAGGCTCTACGCGCACTTCGCCCATGATGCCGTGGGTGTTGGTGATCTTGCCCACTTCCAAAAAATCCTGTTTCATAGTGTAACCTCCTCAAGATAGAGGAAAAGCGGCGCAGGGAAATCTCTCTGCGCCGCTTTTTCAGTCGATGATCTCGACGGAGACGCGCTGGCCGGTGCGCTGAGCCACGGAGCGGATCAGGGTACGGATCTCCTTGGCGATGCGGCCCTGACGGCCGATCACCTTACCCATATCCTCCGGAGCAACGCGCAGTTCCAGAACCGTCTCCCCGTCGCCGGCATACTGGGAGACAGACACCTGATCGGGGTTGTCCACCAGATTGCGGGCCACATAGGTCAAAAGCTCTTTCATTGGTCAGTTTGTCCTCCAACCATTAGATGGCGCCGGCCTTCTTCAGCAGGGCCTTCACGGTCTCGGTGGGCTGAGCGCCGGTCTTGATCCAGGCCTGAGCCTTGTCGGCGTCCACCTTGATCTCGGCGGGCTTGGTCAGGGGATTGTAGTAACCGATCTCCTCGATGAAACGGCCATCACGGGGATAGCGGGAATCGGCCACCACGATGCGGTAGAAGGGAGCCTTCTTGGCGCCCATGCGACGCAGTCTGATTTTAACCATTTTATATTCACCTCCAAATGAATTGATAAGTTTATATGGAAAACACGCTTGCGTGCTTTGCCCAAAAAGAAGTTAGAAGGGGAAACCGCCCATTCCGCCCATGCCGGGCAGACCGCCCTTGCCGCCCTTGCCCATCATCCGGCGCATGTGCTTGGGCAGCTTGCCGCCGGAGAACTGTTTGGTCAGCGACTGCATCATCTCGAACTGCTTGAGCAGACGGTTTACATCCACCACCTGCAGGCCGCAGCCAGCGGCAATACGCTTTTTGCGGCTGGAGTTGAGCAGCTTGGGGTCTTCGCGCTCTTCCGGGGTCATGGAAAGGATGATGGCCTCGGTGTGAGCCAGCGCCTTTTCGTCCATGGTAGCACCCTCCAGATCTTTGGCATTGATACCGGGGATCATGCCCGCAATGTCGGACAGGGAGCCCATGTTCTTGACCTGGGAGAGTTGGTCGTAGTAGTCGGTCAGAGTGAATTTGTTCTTGCGCAGACGCTCCTGCAGCTTGGCGGCCTTCTCCATGTCAAAGGTTTCCTGCGCCTTTTCGATGAGGGAGAGCATATCGCCCATGCCCAGAATGCGGCTTGCCATGCGGTCGGGGTGGAAGACCTCGATCTGGTCCAGTTTTTCACCCGTGCCCACGAACTTGATGGGCTTTCCGGTCACAGCCCGGATGGAAAGGGCAGCGCCGCCACGGGCATCGCCGTCCAGCTTGGTGAGCATCACACCGGTGATGTCCAGCGCGTCGTCAAATGCTTTTGCCGCATTAACGGCGTCCTGGCCGATCATGGCATCCACCACAAGAATGATCTCAATGGGGGAGACGGCGGCTTTGATGTTCTGAAGCTCCGCCATCAGCTCCTCGTCCACGTGGAGTCGGCCGGCGGTGTCCAGAAAGACCATGTCGTTGCCGTGGGCCTTGGCATGCTCCACAGCGGCCTTGGCAATGTTCACCGGGTCGGTCTGACCCATCTGGAACACGGGGATACCAAGCTGTCCGCCAACCACTTCCAGTTGCTGGATGGCAGCAGGACGATAGATGTCACAGGCGGCCAGCAGGGGCCGTTTGGAGTGCTGCTTTTTCATCAGTCCCGCCAGCTTGGCGCCGTTGGTGGTTTTACCCGCGCCCTGCAGACCCACCAGCATCACCACAGTGGGCGGCTTTGGGTCAATGGTCAGCTTGGTGCTTTCGCCGCCCATGAGGGCGGTCAGCTCCTCGTTGACGATCTTGACGATCATCTGGGCGGGGGAGAGGGCCTCCAGCACATCCGAGCCTACGGCGCGTTCGGAAACCTTTGCGATGAATTCCTTGACTACCTTGTAGCTGACGTCAGCTTCCAGCAGGGCAAGGCGGATCTCACGCATGGCCTCCTTCACATCGGACTCAGACAGGCGGCCTTTGCCACGCAGCTTTTTGAATGCGGCGGAGAGTTTTTCGGTCAGTCCTTCAAATGCCATGGATCATTCCTTGCTCATAGCATCGGCGGTGTCGCGGATCTGACGGGCCAGAGTGTCGATCTGCTCGTCGTCATACTGAGCGTTGCGCTCCAGAATGCTGTCAGCGGAACGGACGATCTCCTCCAGCTGAGCGCGCATGGCATGGAAACGGCGGATCAGGCCGGTCTTGTCCTCAAGATCGGTGAGGATAGCCTCGGCACGCACGATCACGTCACGCACGCCCTGACGGGTAATGCCGTAGTTTTCGGCGATCTCGGCCAGAGACAGGTCTTCGTTGTAATACAGGTCATAAAACTCCTTCTGACGGTCGGTGAGCACGTCACCGTAAAAGTCGAACAGAAGCGCCATACGGAAAGCCTGATTTTTCACAAATCCACCTCCAAAACGGGAAACTGTAAAGGTGTTTACCTTTACCTCGGAATACTATACTATATTTTACGGTATTTGTCAAGGGTCAAACGCTATATTTTCCGCGAAAATCACGGGGTAGGCAGGGGGGTATACTTTATGTAGTGCAGGGGAAAACTGGAAAAGCCCGGTAAGAAAGTTTGCTTTCCGGGGCTTGTGGTTGTATAATACCCATAACGGTATTTTTTGGGAAGGACTGGTGTACTTGCTGAACGTTACGCATAAGGAGATCATGCCCGGTGTCCGGTTAACGGCGGTGCATACCAATAAATTTAAAAGCAGCTGTTTCGGCGTGACCCTGCTGACGCCCCTTGATCGGGAAACGGCTTCGGAAAACGCACTGCTTGGCTGGGTGCTGCGCCGAGGCACGGCGGCTCACCCCGATCTGCAGTCTATTTCCGCCGCGCTGGATGATTTGTATGGCGGTGCCATTGATACACTGGTCACCAAAAAGGGTGAGACACAGTGCGTTGGCTTCATCGCCAGCTTTCTGGACGATGCCTATGCCCTGAACGGGGAGAAAATTTTGGAGCCTGCGGCCGGGTTGCTGGGCGAGCTGCTGCTCCATCCGTATACAGAGGACGGTGTGTTTTCCGCGCAGTATGTGGACAGTGAGCGGGCCAATCTCATTGACCGCATCCGCGCCCAACGCAATGATAAGCGCCAGTATTCCATGTATCGGCTGGGGCAGGAGATGTGTCGCGGAGAAGCCTTTGGAGTGGATAAGCTGGGGGAGGAGGAGCGCGTGCGCGCCATCACGCCTGACTCTTTGTGGCAGCGGTATCAGGCGCTGTTGTCCCATGCCCGGGTAGAACTTTACTACTGCGGTTCGGCAGAACTGCAGCGGGTGGAGGAAGCGCTGCGCAATGCCTTTGCCGCGCTGCCTGTGAGTGGGCAGCGCCAACAGCCGTCCTGTCAGGTAGTGGCACACCCGCCCAAGGACGCGCCCCGTATGGTGGAGGAGAGCCTCGATGTGACGCAAGGCAAGCTTGCTATGGGACTGCGCACCGGCGACATCACCGCCCGGGACGAGGAGTTCCCGGCCTTGCTGCTGCTCAATGCCGTGTTTGGCGGTACTAGTATGTCCAAGCTGTTTATGAACGTGCGGGAAAAGCTGTCTCTGTGTTACTTTGCAAGCTCTGGTCTGGAGCGGCTCAAGGGCCTGATGCTGGTGTCCTCCGGCATTGAGTTTGAAAAGTTTGAGCAGGCCAGAGACGAGATCCTTGCCCAGTTGGAGGCCTGTCGCCGGGGCGAGATCACCGCTGACGAACTGGAAGGAGCCCGACGTATTGTGGTCAATGCTCTGCGCACCACGCTGGACTCACAAGGCCGCATGGTGGATTACTGGCTGGGACAGGCGGTGGCCGGCTTGGAGGATGGACCGGAGGAGCTGGCTCGAAAGATCGAGCGGGTGACAGTAGAACAGCTGGCCCGGACGGCCAAAGTGCTGGAACTGGATACCATCTATTTCCTCAAGGGGAAGGAGGGCGTGCAATGATCAAAAAGAACTACCCCCGTATCGGGGAGACGGTATACCACAAGGAACTGGAAAACGGTCTGCACGTCTTCGTGGACCCCAAGCCGGACTACGGCAAAAGCTACGCGTTTTTTGCCACTAATTACGGCGGCATGGATATGCGCTTTCGGCTGGGCGGCCAGTGGCACGATACCCCGGCCGGTGTGGCCCATTTTCTGGAGCATAAGATGTTCGATACCGAGGATGGCAACGCATTGCAGGATCTGGCGGCCAACGGAGCGTCCCCCAATGCCTTTACCAGCAGTGCCATTACCGGCTATTACTTTGAAAGCACGGAACAGTTTGAAGAAAACCTGCGTATCCTGCTGTCTTTTGTCTCCATTCCGTGGTTTACACCGGAAAGCGTGGACAAAGAGCAGGGAATTATCGGACAGGAGATCCGCATGATCGAGGACAACCCTCACTGGCGGGTGTTTATGAACCTGTTGTCCGGCCTGTACGAAAACCATCCCATCCGCACCGGTGTGGCCGGTACGGTGGAGTCCATTTCCCATATCACCGCGGATACGCTCTATGCCTGTCATAAGGCCTTTTACGATCCCTCCAACATGGTTTTATGCGTGGCGGGCAACGTGGACCCGGAACGGGTGTGTGCCATTGCCCGGGAGGTCCTGCCTGAAAAGGCGGGGCTGGAGGTGGAGCGGGATCACGGCCTGAGTGAGCCTGCCTGGGCGGCGCGGCCCAAGACCGAGATGGTTATGGAGGTCTCGACACCCATCTTCCAAATCGGGTTCAAGGGCGACCCCGTACAGGAGGGGCCGGATACTTTGCGTCTGCAGCTTTTGGGTGAACTGACAGCGCAGGTGCTGGCCGGGCCGTCCAGCGCCCTGTATGCCGGTCTTTACGAGCAGGGTCTGGTGAATGACGAGTTTGAGTGCGGGTGTGAGCTGTACCCCGGCTGTGTGTTCCTCTATGCCGGGGGCGAGAGCCGTGACCCGGAAGAGGTGGCACGTCAACTGAGTGAGCAGGCCCGTCGCCTTGTGGACGAGGGCATTGACCAGCGGCTGTGGGAGCGGCTGAAAAAAGCCGCCTACGGCAACCGGGTGCGGGAGCTGAACTCCTTTGAAAATCTGTGTGTGGGTCAGGCACAGAACTTCTTTTTGGGTGCGGACGCGCTGGCCTTTCCCGAGGTGTTCAACAGCCTTACGGTACAGGATGCCCGTCAGCTGTTGGAACGCTGGGTGACCCCGGAACGCACCACCCTGTCCATTGTGCGGCCGAAGGAGGGAACGTAATGGCATTTATTCAGTTGCCCGGAGATGCCATGGTAAACACGGTATCCTTTCCCGGCCTGGGGCTGGAATTTGAGCTGAATCGGGTGGCGCTTATCCTGTTTGGCCGCAACGTGTACTGGTACGGAGCCATCATCGCCATTGGCTTTTTACTGGCGGTGCTGTGGTGCTGCCGCCGGGCGGAGGGCTTTGGTATCAGGCAGGACGATATTTATGATATGCTCATTGCGCAGGTGCCTCTGTGCCTCATCGGCTGCCGGACCTATTACGTGCTATTCAATCTGGACCAGTACCGCCGATCGGACGGTTCTCTTGACTGGGCAGCCGTTCTGCGCATCAGTGACGGCGGCATTGCCATCTACGGCGCTGTGATCACCGCAGCGCTGGTACTGCTGGCCTTCTGCCGTTGGCGGAAGCTGGAGTTTCTGCCCTTTGCCGACCTTGGAGTGCAGGGTCTGCTCATCGGTCAGATGGTTGGTCGGTGGGGTAACTTTATGAATGTGGAAGCCTACGGTGGGCTTACCACCCTGCCGTGGCGCATGTGTTCGCCCACCATCGCACAGGAATTTCTAAAGACGGGACAGCAGGACGCGGAGGTCATCTACCGCGCCATGCTGGACGGGACCGTCGGGGTACATCCCACATTTTTGTATGAGTCTGTGTGGAATTTGGCAGGACTGGTTTTGCTCTATGTGGTGTCGAAAAAGGCCTATCGTTTCGACGGACAGCTGTTTTTCAGCTATCTGCTTTGGTACGGTTTGGGCCGCTTCTGGATCGAGGGTCTGCGCACTGACAGCCTGTATTTCTTTGGTTTGACTGTGTTTGGTGTGCCGGTGCGTACCTCTCAGGCAGTGGCACTGATATCTGCGGCAATTGGTGCCGGGGTTCTGATCCGGCAGCTTTGGTTCCGCCGCGGTCAGCACCGTGAGTTGTACGCGATCAGATTAAAGCAACAGGAAAATCAAGAGATAAAGAAGGAGAACTGACCTATGTCGGCTGTTGTAATGGACGGAAAGGCCCTTGCGGCCAAGGTAAAGGAACAGGTGCGGCGAAAGGCCGAAAAGCTGGATCGCCGTCCCGGCCTTGCGGTGATCATCGTGGGCGACAATCCCGCCTCCCGGGTGTATGTGAACGGCAAGAAAAAGGACTGTGAGGAGTGCGGATTTTACAGCGAGGAGCACGCACTGCCCGGCACTGCCGCACAGGAGGAACTGCTGGAGCTGATCGCTGTGCTTAACGAGCGGGAGGACATTGATGGTATTCTGGTGCAGCTGCCGCTGCCCGAACAGTTCAACGAGCAGGAAGTACTGCGGGCCATCCGTCCGGACAAGGATGTGGACTGCTTCCACCCCTATAACGTGGGCAAACTGATGATTGGGGAAAAGGGCTTTTTGCCCTGTACTCCCGCCGGTGTCATGCGTATGCTGGAGGAATACGGTGTGGACGTGGCCGGCAAGCACTGCGTGGTGGTAGGGCGGTCCAACATTGTGGGCAAGCCTCAGTCCATCATGATGCTGCAAAAGCATGCCACCGTCACCATCTGCCACTCTCGTACTCCGGATCTGGCCGAACAGTGCCGCCGGGCGGACGTTCTGGTGGCAGCGGTCGGCAAGGTGGGGCTGATCACTGCCGACATGGTCAAAGAAGGAGCAGTAGTGGTGGATGTGGCCATGAACCGCAACGAGCAGGGCAAGCTGTGCGGTGATGTGTGCTACGAGGAAGTGGCACAAAAGACATCTTACATCACTCCGGTTCCCGGTGGAGTTGGTCCTATGACCCGCGCCATGCTGATGGAAAACACCCTCTATGCCGCAATAAGCCACGGTAAGTAACTGAAATATATCCAAAACCGACTCGCGTCCGAGGGCGCGGGTCGTTTTTTTGCTGCCTGTTTGAGGCATAGTCCGGGACGAGCCCTCATAGGATAGGACAAACACAAAGGAGGGGTGGCGGATGGAAAGCTACCGACAGGCGGTAAGTATACTGCCCCAGCCCCTGCGCACGCAAGCGTTGGCGGTGGATGAGCCTGTCATGGAACTGACGGAGGAGGTACGGCTCCGCGTTGGGCTTCCTCCCACACTGGTGCTGCCGGAGGGAGAGCGGCCCATTCCCGGAGCGGCCCCGGTGGATACGGGACAGTTGGATCGGGTGGTGGAGCTGGCCAGCCGCTGGTCGCTGCACACGGTGCTGGAGCAGATGCGCCGAGGCTATCTTACGGTAGAGGGAGGTCATCGGCTGGGGCTATGCGGAACAACAGTCATGGAAGGTGGCACTATACATGCCCTGCGTGACCTTTCCGGGGCCAATCTGCGTGTGGCACGCCAAAAGAAGGGGATAGCGGGACCGACAGCAGCTGCGCTGTACAAGGCAGAACGACCGCCCAACACCCTTATATTGGCCCCACCGGGGGCGGGAAAGACCACACTGCTGCGAGACCTGATCCGTTGTCTGGCCTCGGGCGATGTAGGACAGCCCTTGCGCGTGGCAGTAGCCGATGAGCGTGGAGAATTGGCAGCCCTTTGGCACGGACGGCCCTGCATGGATCTAGGCAGCCGCACTGATATTCTGGACAGCTGTCCCAAGGCATTGGCTATTCCTATGCTGCTGCGGGGGATGAATCCTCACGTGATCGCGGTGGATGAAATCACCACCCGGGAGGATATCGCTGCTATGGAACAGGCGGTGGGGTGCGGTGTAGGTTTACTGGCTACTGCCCACGGCCGCGGATCGGAGGACCTGAAGCGCAGACCGCTCTACCGGGAGATGCTGCAAAAGGGGATTTTTGAAATGCTGATCACCATCCGCGTGGAAGAAGGACGGCGCGTGATACAAACAAACACGATGGAACGGTTTTTATGTTGAAGGTGCTTGGTGTGCTTCTGGTGTGGAGCGGCTGCGTACTGTGGGGCCTGCGTGCGGCGGCTGTCCTGCACCACCGAGGGAAGATACTGGACGATATCGGTCAGGGACTGGAACTGTTGGAGCGGGAACTGGCATTGAGCAGGGCTGCTCTGCCGGAACTGCTCAAGCGTGCGTCCCACCGGACAACAAAGCAGGGGGAACGGCTGTTTTTTGATTGCCTAATAGAGCTTGAAAAGGGGAACTCCTTTACGCATTCATGGAATGTGGCATTGGGAAACAGCGGCCTGACACAGCAGGATCGAGAACTGCTGGACGACCTTTCTGCCCTCATGGGACGCTATGAAACGGATGGGCAGGTAGAAGCACTATCCCGGCTGCGAGGGATGCTTGACCGGCACACAGCGCTCATCAGCAAGCAGGCGAAAAGCATGGGGAAGGTCTACAGCGTGCTGGGAGTGACCGTAGGTGGTTTCATATCCCTAATGCTGGTGTAAACGGAAGAAAGGGCCGCATCCGCGGCAGAAAGGACGAAAGGCATGAACGTGGATCTTGTTTTTAAGATCGCTGCCATTGGGATTCTGGTCACCGTACTCAATCAGGTGCTGTCTCGGGCCGGGCGGGATGAGCAGGCCACCATGGTCACCCTGACCGCGTTGGTGGTGGTGCTGATGATGGTGGTGCAGGAGATTGCCAAGCTGTTCACTCTGGTGAAAAGCCTGTTCGGACTGTGATGGAACTGCTGCTTAAAATTGCCGCGGGTGCGGTGACGGCGGCACTGTGCGCCATGATGCTGCGGCGCAATGCCGGGGAATTTGCAGTGCTGATCATGCTGGCGGCAGGGGCGTGGGTCCTTGCTATGAGTGCTCTGGCGCTGACAGATGTAGTATCCGCGTTGAGCCGTCTGGCCCGGGTCGCGCAGCTTGAGAGCGAGCTGGTCCAGCCGGTCATCAAGGTTGTGGGGCTGTCTGTCATCACCCGCGTGGCAGGTGAGACCTGCCGGGCGGCAGGGGAGGGCGGTATTGCCGCGTTTGTGGAGGTGGCAGGAACCGTTTTGGCTTTGGCGGCGTCAGTACCGCTGGTCATCGGTGTGGTGGAGCTGCTGGCGGAGATGCTGATATGATAAGACGAGGTTTGGTAATTATGCTTCTTGCGCTGCTTCTTGCACCTGTGTGCCGGGCACAGGATGGGCAGCTGTGGGATGCGTTTGAAATGGACGAGCTGGCCCGGGCGGGGGAACAGTATGACACGGGTGTGGAGTTGTCTGCGGATACCCAACTGGACCGGGGGTTGGACCAACTGCTGGAGCGGGCAGTGGAGCATTTGCCTATGGTTTTGCGCAGGGGACTGAGCAGTGCGGTGTCCCTGCTGGTCATCGTCATTGTATGCGCATTGGCAGAGGGGATGCGGGTTGCGGGTATACAACAGGACGGCCTGAACGTGTGTGTAATGGCAGGAGCACTGGCCATTACAGCCGTGTCGGCCAACGAGATGAGTGCCATGATGGGACTTGGACGCAGTACCATCGACCGGATGCAGGGCTTTTCTCAGATACTGCTGCCCATTTCCGCAGCGTGCACTGCGGCAACGGGGGCGCCGACGGCAGCAGCAGTGCGACAGGTGTCCACCGCTCTGTTTTCGAGTATCTTGCTCAGCCTCATCGACCGGGTGCTGGTGCCGCTGGTCTATGCCTACGTGGTAGCCTGTACCGCCCACGCGGCAGTGGGAAATCCCGGTCTGGACAAGGTAGCGGGGGTGCTCAAGTGGGTTGCCACCCGTGTACTGAGCACGCTTTTGGTGCTGTTTGTGACCTATTTGACGGTGAGCGGAGCCATTGCGGGTACGGCGGATGCTGCCGCCCTCAAGGCGGCGAAAATGGCCATCTCCACTGCTGTCCCTGTGGTTGGCAGCATTATTGCAAATGCGGCTGATACCATTCTGGTGGGAGCGGGCCTTCTGAAAAACACGGTGGGTGTGTTTGGGATGCTGGCGGTGCTGGGTATTTGCATCGTACCCTTTCTGCGTTTGGGGGCGCAATATCTGACTTATAAATTTTGCGGTGCGCTGGCGGCTACACTGGCAGACAGTCGGTTAGCCAAGCTCATTGACAGCATCGGAACAGCGTTTTCACTTATGCTTGGTATGACAGGTGCAAGTGCTTTACTGTTGCTGGTCAGCATTGTGTCCGGACTTGCGGGAGGTGTCCGATAATGGAACTGGTGCGGCAATGGTTGCTAAGTGTGACTTGTGCGGCACTGATAGCGGCACTTGCTGATGGACTGATGCCCAAGGGAGCGGTAAAGCAGGTGGGCAAGCTGGTGTGCGCCCTCGTGCTGCTGTGTACGGTTTTGCGGCCCGTGCTGTCTGTGCAGCTGCCGGATACCGGGCGGCTGCTTTCCAAAATTCGTGGGGAAATGGAGTACAGCCGTGACGGGCTGGAGCAGGGCAGTGAACAGATATTGAAAACAC
Source organism: Lawsonibacter sp. (assembly GCA_045591745.1). Classification (GTDB taxonomy): domain Bacteria; phylum Bacillota; class Clostridia; order Oscillospirales; family Oscillospiraceae; genus Lawsonibacter. Next base: position 15,310 of record JAZNTL010000048.1, on the reverse strand, counting down.
TCATAGAGCGGGAATGCGGCGCATATATTGTGGACAAGGCGGCCATGCTGGGCGCTGTATGTCAGGTGCGGGTGGAGTGTAAAGAAGATGAAGCAGGAGTTTGGCTGCCGCACAGGGCAACTGTTGCCGGGCAGCTGAACGACGGGCAGCGGCAGGAATTGACGGCGCTGGTGCGCAGTGAGCTGGGCATTGCCCCAGAGGGTCTTGTTTACACAGGAGGTGAATGAGTTGGGATGGGACTTGTCCGGCCTTGCAGAACGGGGGAAGCAGCTGTGGCAACGCTATAAGTATGTTCTGCTTGTGGTGCTGGCAGGTGTAGTTTTGCTGATGCTGCCCGGCGGGGAGGCCGGAGGAGAGAAAAATGAATTGCCGTTACAGCCGGACAGCCAGTTTGATGTGGAACGAGTGGAACGAAAGCTGGAACGAGCACTATCACAGATCAGCGGGGCCGGCGAGGTGACGGTGGTGCTGACTCTGAAAGAGAGCAGCCGTCAGATACTGGCACGGGATACTCAGGTATCTGAGCGGGAGCAGCGCACCGAAACAGTGGTCGTGTCCACCGGGTCGGGATCACAGGCGACTGTGCCGTTGCAAAACATTTATCCAAAATATCAGGGGGCGCTGGTGGTCTGTACCGGAGGGGGCGATGCCCGGGTCAAGCTGGAACTGCTGGAAGCGGTGCGTGCCCTGACCGGTTTGAGTGCGGAGAAAATATCCATATGTAAACGACAATGAAGGAGGAAACAGGTATGGCAAACACAAAGGGGAAGAATGAAGCATGGATGCAGATGGTGCGGCGCAACTCGGTGGTGGCTGCGGTGGTGCTGTTTGTGTGCGTCGCGGTCTATCTGAATTGGAACTATCAGACCGGGGATCAAACCGATGCGGGCAAGACGCTGGGGGACGCGGCACTGGTGGCGGGGGAGAGCAATGATCCTCTGCTGAGTGGCAGTACGGCGGGAGAGGAAGGGCAGACACAGGGCGATACCACTTCCTCCGGTTACTTTGCCAACGCGCGGCTCAACCGTCAGCAAGCCCGGGACAGCGCCCTGTCCCTGCTGCAGGAGGCCTCGGCCAGTGCACAGGCAGATCAGGCTATGAAGGAGCAGACCAATGCGGCCATTCAGACCATGGCGGACTTTACCGTCACCGAAGCCCAAATTGAAAATCTTGTGGTAGCCAAGGGGTATACCGACTGCGTTGCCTTTATTGGTGAGGATACGGTCAGCGTGGTGGTGCAGGTTCCCGGGGGACAGCTTACCGACGTGGATACCGCCCGAATCACGGATATTGTGACTCAAACTACGGAATTTACCGCCAGCCAGATCAAGATCATTGAGGTTCCCTGAAAATAATCGTTGTAATTTTCCGATTCTGTGGTACAATGGACAAAAGAGGTTTCCAGTACCGATGAAAAGGAGAGTGCCCCCCTATGGCCGAAATGAAAGAATACGTCACCCAGATCGACGAGCTGGGCAACATCCATATTTCCGAGGAGGTTCTGGGTGTGATCACCGCCGCTGCCGCGCTGGAAGTGGCCGGTGTGAGCAGCCTGGCCTCCGGCAGCAAGGACATCGGCGACCTGCTGGGCAAAAAGAACGTGGCCCGCGGTGTGCGCGTGCAGGTAGAAGGCGAGCAGGTTCGTGTGGAGCTGACCATTCTGGTCAAGTACGGATATACCATCATGGATGTGGCCCGTGCCGTGCAGGACGCGGTTGCCACCAATATCGAGTCCATGAGCGGCCTGAAGGTACAGGCGGTGGACATCAATGTGGGCGGTGTCACCTTTGAAAAGGAAGCCCCCAAGCAGGAGCAGTAATTAAAGCGTAGCAGCGGCGGATGATGTCATCCGCCGCTGTTTTTCTGTTGCGGCGTGCAAAATGAATATTCATCCTTATCCACCGGAAATTTCTTTTATATTCAATGAAATTTCCACTTCCATTTTTGTATATTCACATGTATAATGATTAATAACCGATGTATAAACACAGCAACAGACCGAAGGAGAGATACCTATGACAAGAACCGTTGCCCGTGAGATCGCCGTGCATATGGTGTTTGAGCTGGGATTTGGCGACCGCAGTGCCCAGCAGCTGCTGGAAGAGGAACTGACTGCGGAAAACTTTGCCCTGATCGGAGCGGAGGAGTCCCTGTACGCGGAGTTCCCCGATGAAAAACAGGAGCAGTATATCCGGGCACTGGTGTCCGGTGTGTTTGACCACGGTCCGGAACTGGATGACTATATTTCCCGCCATTCCGTGGGGTGGAGCTTTGCACGCATTCCCCGTGTAGCCGCCGCTATTATGCGTGTGGCCATGTACGAGGTGCTGTATATGCCGGACATTCCTAACGCAGCCGCCATCAACGAGGCGGTGGAAATCGCCAAGAACTACGAGACAGCTGAGGTAGTTTCCTTCATCAACGGTATTCTGGGCACCTTTGTGCGCAGCGAGTTCCCGGAAGAGTCCCAATGAGCGGTGCGGTCTTGGGACTGGACACCAGCAACTACACCACATCCGTAGCACTGTTTGACGGTGAGGACGGACGCAACGTGGGCAAGCTGCTGGACGTTCCGGAGGGCACGTTGGGGCTGCGTCAAAGTGATGCGCTGTTCCAGCATGTGAAGCGTCTGCCCGGTCTGGTGGAAGAACTGGCCGGACAGATGGAACTGAATCATATTCGGGCAGTAGGAGCCAGTACCCGCCCCCGGGCGGTGGAGGGATCCTATATGCCCTGCTTTTTGGCGGGCACTTCTCAGGCTCAGGCATTGGCCTGCGTTCTGAAGGTGCCCTTTTTTCCCTGCTCCCATCAGCAGGGGCACCTTGCTGCCGCCGCGTGGTCGGCGGGCAGAATGGACCTGCTGGACAAGCCCTTTCTGGCATGGCATCTGTCCGGCGGCACCACGGAGCTGCTGTTGGTGGAGCCGGATGGATTCAATGTAAAGGCACGCATCCTTGGTGGGACCAGCGACATCTCTGCCGGTCAGCTCATTGACCGCACCGGTGTGCTGCTGGGCCTGTCTTTCCCGGCGGGCAAGGCCCTTGACCGGCTGTATAACGAGGGAGCACAGACAAAACCCTTCAAGGTCAAGCTGCAGGGACTCAGCTTCTCTTTGTCCGGAATGGAGAACAAAGTTAAGGCAATGGTACAGGCGGGGGAGGAGCCGTCCTCCATTGCCCGATTTGTACTGGACACGGTGGCAGATGTGGTGGTGCGCGCCACTCAGCAGGCGCTGAAGGACTATCCGGGTCTGAGCGTGCTGTGTTCCGGTGGTGTGGCCTCCAATTCCCGGCTGCGTCAGGCTATGCAGGAACAGTGCGGCGCGGTCTTTGCCCAGCCACAATTCTCTACCGACAATGCCATGGGTGTGGCCATTCTGACCCATCGGGCACTGGAGAGGGGGGCACTGGGATGAATCGGGAAGTGCGTGTGCTCAGTGTTTCTCAAATCAGCCAATACATCAAGGGACAGATGGACCGGGACGAGGTGCTCTCCGGAGTCCTTGTCCGTGGTGAAATTTCCAATTACAAGCTTTACCCATCGGGTCACCATTACTTCACCTTGAAGGACGGACAAAGTGCCCTGCGCTGCGTCATGTTTCGGGGTGATGCGGTGCGCATGCGCTTTCGTCCGGAGAACGGCATGCAGGTCATCGCCGCCGGACGCATTACCGTCTTTCCTCGTGATGGACAGTATCAGCTCTACTGCGTTCAGCTCACCCCGGAGGGGGCGGGTGACCTGCAGCTGGCCTTTGAGCAGCTGAAGGAAAAGCTGGCCCGTGAGGGGCTGTTTGGGCAGGAGCATAAACAGTCCCTGCCCAAATTCCCGGAGCGGATCGCCCTTGTTACCTCCCCGGCGGGAGCGGCGGTTCGGGATATGCTGCGCATTCTCAATGCCCGTTGGCCTCGAGCTGACGCTCTTGTGATCCCTGTGCGCGTACAGGGGGAAGAGGCAGCGGAAGAAATCGCGGCAGCAATTGATTATGTAAACTACTATGAGCTTGCCGACTTGATCATTACCGGACGGGGCGGTGGTTCGGTGGAGGATTTGTGGGCCTTTAATGAGGAAGTGGTGGCGCGGGCCATTTACCGTTCTCATATTCCTGTCATTTCTGCCGTGGGCCATGAGCCGGATGTGACCATATCCGACTACGTTGCCGACCTGCGGGCGGCCACACCGTCCAACGCTGCGGAGCTGGCGGTGCCCGATCGGGTGGAGCTGGCCGGGTCGCTGGACCATCTGGCACGTCGGCTGGAGCGGGGGATCGTCCATCCTATGACCACTGCCCGGCAGAAGCTGGAGCGGCTGGGAGGCAGCCCGGCTTTGACTGACCCGTCCAACTATGTGCGCGAGCGCCGTTTGCTGCTGGACTACCAAAGCCGCAGGCTGCTCCACGGATTGGAACGCTCGCTGGCAGGGGAAAAGGGGCGGCTTGGCAAGCTGGCAGCCGCGCTGGATGCGCTAAGCCCATTAAAGGTGCTGGGACGTGGCTATGCCATCGCCCGAAGCGAGGATGGTACTGTAATTACTTCTACGCAACAGGTAGAGGTGGGAGATGCGTTGGACCTGCGGCTGCGGGAGGGAAGTCTTGCATGCCGTGTAGAGGAAAGGAAGTGAGCCTAATGGCCGCGAAGAAGATGAATTTTGAGCAGTCCATGGCCCGGTTGGAGGAAATTGTGGGGCTGCTGGAACGGGGCGAAGCCCCTTTGGAGGAGTCTCTTGCCCTGTTTGAGGAGGGGACCAAGCTCATGCGAGCCTGCTCCGCGCTGCTGGATAAGGCGGAGCAGAAGGTGGCGCTTTTGAAGGTAGGGCCGGAGGGCCAGCCCGAGGAAGTACCCTTTGACGGGGAGGAATAACCATGGACCTTAACAAGCGTTTGGAGGCCGATTGCGCCCTTGTGGAGGATTTCCTCAGCCGGTGCTTTGCCGGGCGGGAGCAGTATGCCGACATTTACGATGCCATGCAGTACAGCCTTATGGCCGGGGGCAAGCGCATCCGCCCCGTGCTCACGTTGGAAACCTGCCGTATGTGCGGCGGAGACGTGGAGGCGGCCCTGCCCTTTGCCTGTGCGGTGGAGATGGTACATACCTACTCTCTGATCCATGACGACCTGCCCTGTATGGACGATGACGACTTGCGCCGGGGCAAGCCCACCAATCACAAGGTGTATGGAGAAGCCACCGCTGTGCTGGCAGGCGATGCCCTGCTCACAGCCGCCTTTGAAATGATGGCCGAGCACCGGGCCGGATTGAGTGCCGAACGTGTGCTGGAGGCAATGGACTGCCTGAGCCATGCCGCCGGTGCGGCGGGGATGATCGGCGGTCAGATGCTGGACATGGAGGGGGAGAAGCGTCCTCTTTCGCTGGAAGAGCTGAAGCTGATGCAGTCGCTGAAGACGGGTGCGCTTATCAGCGCCGCCGCGGAGCTGGGCTGTATTTTGGCCGGAGGAAGCGGCACGCAGCGGAAGGCGGTGCGCACTTATGCCCAGTGCATTGGACGGGCCTTTCAGGTTCGGGACGATATGCTGGACGTGACCAGCACGAACGAGGTGCTGGGCAAGCCCATCGGCTCTGACGCGGAAAACGGAAAGACCACCTTTGTCACCGCGCTGGGGCTGGAGGGCTGCGCTGCTTTGGTGGATGAGCTGACGCAGCAGGCGGTGCAGGCTCTGTCCGTCTTTGATGAACCGGAGTTCCACATCTGGCTTGCTCATTTGCTGGCGGGACGTGACCACTGAGAACACCCATAGGGAGGGCTGAGTATGCTTTCTGATCGGGAACTGGAACAACTGGATATGAAAAACCTGTCTGAGGGGCAGGCGGTCCGGCTGTGTCAGCAGCTGCGGGAAGAGCTGATCCAAAGCGTGGCCAAGACAGGCGGCCATTTTGCCTCCAATCTGGGTGCGGTGGAGCTGACCGTAGCGCTGCACCGGGCCTTTGACCTGAAAGTGGATCGGCTGGTCTTTGACGTGGGCCACCAGTGCTATCCCCACAAGATGCTCACCGGACGGGCAGAAAAGATGTTTTCCATTCGTCAGTACGGCGGTATCGCCGGATTTCCTAAGCCCGGAGAGAGTGAAACGGATGCCTTTGTGGCGGGACACGCGTCCAACTCCGTGTCCGTGGCACTGGGTATGGCCGAGGCACGCACCATGATGGGGGAGGACTATCACGTCATTGCCCTGATCGGTGACGGTGCGCTCACCGGAGGTCTTGCCTATGAGGGACTGTCCAATGCCGGGCAGAGCGGCGAAAAGCTGCTGGTCATTCTGAACGACAACGGCATGTCCATCACCCGGAACGTGGGCGGTGTTGCACGGTATTTGGCCCGCCAGCGGCTCAAGCCCCAATATTTGAGTTTTAAGAAGCACTACCGCAAAATTACCTGTGCCACTCGGCCTGGAAGAAGATTCTATACCTTTACCCATCGAGTCAAAAAAGCCATTAAAGAGAGCATCCTGCCCTGCAGCATGTTTGAAGATATGGGCTTTTCCTATCTGGGTCCGGTGGACGGACACGATGTGAAGAAACTGACCGGAATGCTGAACTATGCCAAGGGAATGGATGGTCCTGTGCTGCTCCACATAAGAACTGTAAAGGGGAAAGGCTATACTCATGCCGAGCGTACACCCAACAAATTCCACGGGGTATCGCCCTTTGACGTGGAAAGCGGCATGCCGCTCAAGCAGGGTGGAGACAACTTCTCTGCGGTTTTTGGCTGCACCCTGTGCCGCCTTGCCCGTGAAGATAAGCGTGTGTGCGCCATTACTGCAGCCATGTGCAGCGGAACGGGACTGGATGGCTTTGCCGGGGAATTTCCGGAGCGTTTCTTTGATACCGGTATCGCCGAAGGGCATGCTGTTGCCATGGCCGGAGGAATGGCCAAGCAGGGAGCGATACCCGTTTTTGCGGTCTATTCTACTTTCCTGCAGCGCGGCTACGATATGCTGATGCATGATGTAGCCCTCCAGCGCCTGCACGCAGTTTTTGCGGTGGACCGGGCCGGTCTTGTTGGTGATGACGGCGAAACCCATCACGGTGTCCTTGACGTAGCCTATCTGGACAGTATTCCGGGCATGACGGTGCTGGCACCGGCCAGCTTTGCGGAGTTGGAGCGCATGCTGGAGCAGGCGGTGCTCAACTGTGACGGTCCTGTGGCTGTGCGTTTCCCCAGAGGGGGAGAGGGTTCGTACCGGGAGGATTCCGGTCCGGCCAACGAGGTAGTGCTGCGTCAGGGAAGCCACATTACGCTGGTCGGCTACGGCATCCTTATTAACCGCATTCTGGAGGCGGCCCGGCTGCTGGAGCAGCAGGGTATCCACGCAGAAGTTGTGAAGCTGAATACCATTACACCCATTGATGGTAAATTGGTATGTCAATCTGTAAAAAAGACCGGTGCAATGCTGGTGGCAGAGGACTGCGTGGAGGCGGGCAGCGTGGGACAGCGGTTGGCGGCTCTGCTTGCCCAACGGCAGGTACCGGGCAAAATCTGTCTTGTCAACAGCGGCAGGGACTTTGTGACCCACGGCAATGTTGCGCTGCTGGAGCAGGAATTGGGTCTTGACCCGGAAAGTCTGTGCCGCAAGGCGATGGAGGTGCTGAAGGATGGCTAAAGAGCGTTTGGACGTGGTGATGACCCAGCGTGGTCTGGCCGAAAGCCGCCAGAAGGCACAGGCCATTATCATGAGCGGACAGGTCTATGTAAATGACCAGAAGCAGACCAAGGCGGGCGCACCGGTGACCGCAGAGGATAAGATAGAGGTTCGGGGCAAGACCCTTGCCTACGTCAGTCGGGGCGGCTTAAAGCTGGAAAAGGCCATGAAATGCTGGCCCATTTCCCTGAAAGATGCTGTCTGTGCCGATATTGGGGCCTCTACCGGTGGTTTTACCGACTGTATGCTCCAGAACGGAGCGCAGAAGGTGTATGCGGTGGATGTGGGCTATAATCAGCTGGACTACCGCCTGCGCACCGACCCTCGGGTGGTGTGTATGGAGCGCACCAATGCACGCTATCTGTCACCGGAGGTCATTGCCCAGCCGCTGGATTTTGCTTCGGTGGATGTGTCCTTTATTTCGCTGAATCTGATACTGCCTGCCCTGCGTACCCTAATGAAGCCGGAGGGACAGGTAGTGTGTCTTGTCAAGCCCCAGTTTGAGGCGGGCAAGGACAAGGTAGGCAAAAAGGGTGTGGTACGTGATCCGGCCGTCCACCTTGAGGTGCTGGAGCATTTTCTGGCCCATGCCCATGACGCGGGTTTTACCGTGTTGGATATGGACTTTTCTCCCATCCGGGGTCCGGAAGGGAATATCGAGTATCTTGGCTGGCTCAGTGCCCAGACGGGCGAGGCGTTCGCAGGCGACCTGAAGATGCTGGTGGAACGCTCCCATGGTACTTTGGAGGAAAAAGAGAAATGCGAGTGATTTTAAGTTCAAACCCCTTTCGTGACAGGGGGATGCGGGCGGCGCAGCAGGCTCGGAACATACTGGAACGAGTGGGAGCGGAGTGCTGCTTCTGCCTGCCCTTTGAGTTGGGGCAGGGAAGTCATGCCGAGCTGCCCGGACATTTGAAGTTTTCCAACCTGCAGCAGGAGCTGACCCGGGCGGACATGCTCATCTGTTTTGGTGGAGACGGAACCATCCTTCACGCGGCCAAGGACGCTGCCATGCACGACGTGCCCATATTAGGTATCAACATGGGAAGCGTGGGCTTTATGGCCGAACTGGAGGAGGCGGAGCTTGGACAGTTAGAGCGTCTGGCTGCCGGGGAATACACCATTGAGGAGCGCATGATGCTCCGGGTTCAGCTTCTGCGTGGCAAACAGGTGATTTATGATGAACTGGCCCTGAACGACGCAGTGTTGTCCAAGGGCTCTATTGCCCGCGTTGCGGAACTGGACGTATTTGCTGACGGTACCAATGTCTGTCAGTTGTCCGGTGACGGTGTTGTCGTGGCCACACCCACCGGGTCTACGGCATATTCCATGTCTGCGGGTGGCCCAATCGTGGAGCCCGGCTCTGATAACCTGATCGTTACCCCTGTGTGCGCCCATCAACTGTCTGCCAGACCCATGGTCATGGCAGGTACGCGCACCATTGCCGTTCAGCTGCCCCGGCGCAGCAGGAAGAACGTATACCTGTCTGTGGATGGCGGAAAGGCCACCCGCATTTCCGGAAATGACCGGGTGGAGATCTGCCGTGCGCAGCGCCGCACCCGCCTTGTCAAGCTGTCCGACAAGAACTTCTATCAACTGCTCAATCAGAAGCTGGGAGGGTACAGACTGTGAAAGGAACGCGACAGGCTGAGATACTGAAGATTATCGAAAGCGTGGATGTGGAAACTCAGGAGCAGCTGTTGGACGAACTGCGCCGCCGCGGTTTTACCTCCACCCAGGCCACTATTTCCCGGGACATAAAGCAGCTGCATCTGGTCAAGGAACTGGCCGGAACGGGCCGCTACCGCTATGCGCTGTCCGAGCGCAAGCATACCGCAGATTTCTCCGTCCGTCTGCGTACCATCTTCAAGGAGGGAGTTACCTCCTTTGACGTGGCCAGAACATCGTGGTGATCAACACCATGCCCGGCCTTGCGTCCGCCGCCTGCTCGGCGCTGGATTCCATGGACATTGACCAGATGGTTGGCACTTTGGCCGGGGACGATACGGCCATTCTCATTATGCGTACCAACGAGGCGGCAGCAGAGTTTTGCAGCGAGATTCACAAAATGCTCAGTTAAACGGGGGGATGGGACATGCTTTCCCTGCTCCACATTGAAAATATTGCGGTCATTCAGTCGGCGGATATTCGCTTTGAGCCGGGATTCAACGTGCTGACCGGTGAGACAGGTGCGGGCAAATCCATCGTCATCGATGCCATCGGCGCGGTGATGGGGGAGCGCACCAGCCGTGACCTGATCCGCACGGGGGCCAAGTCTGCCCGGGTCAGCGCAGTGTTCTGCGCCCTGCCGGAGCTTGTCTGGTTTGCGGAAAACGGCGCGGGTCCGGACGAAAACGGGGAACTTTTACTGGAACGTGAGATTCAGGGTGACGGGCGTAACGTGTGCCGCATCAACGGACGGCCCATTACTGTTTCTCAGCTGAAGGTCCTTGGTCAGCAGCTTTTGAACATCCACGGCCAGCACGACGGCCAGCAGCTGCTGGACCCCGCCTGCCATCTGGGCTATCTGGACCGCTTTGGGCGGCTGGAGGAGATGGTCGCAAGCTATGCCGAGGCATATCATGTGCTGTCAGCCATCCGCCGCCAAATTGACCAGCTTCGCATGGACGAGGCGGAAAAGGCCCGGAAGCTGGACACCCTTACCTATCAGATCGGCGAGCTGGAGCGTGCCGAGCTGAAGGAAGGTGAGGACGAGGAATTGTCCCAGCGCCGTGACCTGCTGCGCAATTCCGGCAGGATTATGGACGCGGTGGAAAGTGCCTTTTATGCCCTGAACGGTGGAGACAGCACGGATGGTGCCGTCAGCCTGCTGGCGGGTGCTCAGCAGGAGCTGCAAAGCGCCGGACGGGTCAGCAGTCAGCTGGCACAGCTGGGCGAAAAGGCTGCCGAGGTGCGCTATGCTGCCGAGGACCTTGCCGAGCTGGTGCGCGATCTGCGGGACAGCTTTGATTTTTCCCCCGGCGAGCTGGACCGGATCGAAAGCCGTCTGGACACCATCTACCGTCTGCGCAAGAAGTACGGCTCCACTGTGACCGAGATGCTGGAGTATCTGGAACGGTGCAAAAAGGAGCTGGATGAGATCCAGTACGCCGACGATACCATTGCTCGGCTGGAACAGCAGGAGCAGCAGGCTTGCAAGGCTGCAAAGCAAAAGGCGCAGGAGTTGTCCGATGCGCGTAAGGCTGCCGCCGCAAAGCTGCAGGAGCGTATCCAAGAAGAGCTGTCCCAACTGGACATGCCCAAGGTGCAGTTCCGGGTGGACTTTGGGGAAAAGGCGGACGAACTGGATGCCACCGGTATGGACGAGGTGCAGTTCCTCATGTCTGCCAACGTGGGCGAGGAACTCAAGCCCATTCACAAAATTGCCTCCGGCGGTGAGCTGGCCCGCATCATGCTGGCACTGAAAAATGTGCTTGCGGAAAACGACGATGTGTCCACACTGGTCTTTGACGAGGTGGACACCGGGGTGTCCGGCCGCGCGGCCCAGAAGGTGGCCCGGAAGATGGCCGATGTAGCTCGGCACAAGCAGGTGCTGTGCGTCACCCATCTGCCCCAGATCGCCGCCATGGCCCACAGCCATTTCTGCGTGGAAAAGGGAGAGGCGGACGGCCGCACCTATACCGCCGTGGAGATGCTCAGCCGGGAGCGCCGGCGGGAGGAACTGGCCCGGCTGACCAGCGGTGATTTGATGACAAAGAGTGCGCTGGACAGCGCCGAGGAAATGCTGGTTCAGGCCGAAGAATATCATAAAGAACACGAGTGACAGGAGGAACTGTAAATGGCATTTGCTTTACTGCCTATTGTAGCTGTGGGAGCGATCGTTCTGGTTGCAGTGATTGGATTTATTATTCATCAGAACCGATAAAAAAGAGAGGTAAAAGCATGGAACTGTGGGATGCCTATACAAGACAGGGCGAGCTGGTGGCAGACACCGTTCTCATCCGCGGCGAGCCGGTGCCTGACGGCCTGTACCACATGGCCTGCGGTGTCATCGTGCGCCACGTGGACGGCAGTATCCTGTGCATGAAGCGGGCCAAAGAGAAAAAATCCTTTGCCGGCTATTACGATGTGTCCGCAGGCGGCGCGGCTTTGCAGGGGGAGACCAAATATGACTGCATCCGCCGGGAACTGCGTGAGGAAACGGGCATCGACTGTCATGAGTTTCAAGAACTGGGCCGTCACATCAGCGAGAAGAGCCACATTATCCTGTATAACTTCCTGTGCACGGTAGACTGTGACAAGGAGTCCATCACCCTCCAGCCGGGGGAGACGGAGGGCTACCGCTGGATGAGCGAGGCTGAGTTCGTTGAATTTATCAACTCCGGTGGCATGATCGACTGGCAAAAGGTCCACTACCACGATTATATGGTGGAGCAGGGGTGGATCAGGGGGTAACAGGCACTTGACAAAGGCGGGGTTGCCCGTTATAATGCACTCGTTGTATATCTCATTGCTTTGATGGGGAACAGTAACAGGGAAGAGGCTGCGCAGAGAGGCGTCCGGTTGGTGAAAGGACGCAGAGCTTCGCCTTGTGAATACACCCCGGAGCAGCCGCCTGAACCGCTATGGCGCAGTAGGGTCGTGCCGGGAGCGCCCGTTATCGCGCCGGAGTGTGTCAGCACTCGATGAGGTCCGCTGCCGTGAGGGGCGGACGAGCCAGAGGTGGTACCGCGTTCATTCGCCCTCTGTCCTGATGGACAGAGGGCTTTTTTGTTAGGGAGGTGGGGCGGTGACCCAACAGCAAAAGGGAACGCTGTTTGTGTTCCTTGCCTCAATTTGTTACAGCTTGGGCGGAATCTGCATGAAGGGCATTCCGTGGAGCGGTTTTGCCGTCAACGGAGGCCGAACGGCCATCGCCGTTGTTGTGATGGGGCTGTACTTTTGGAAAACGGGGCAGCGGTTGCGTTTTAACCGATGGATCGCACTCGGTGCGGCGGCGGTGTCCTGCACCAATATCCTGTTCGCTGTTGCCAACAAGATGACCACGGCGGCCAATGCCATTGTTTTGCAATATACCGCACCCGTCTTTGTGATCCTGCTGTCTGTGGTTTTCTTCCGCAAACGACCCAATCGGCTGGATGGTGCAGCCTGTGCGGTGGTGTTCGGCGGAGTGCTGTGTTTCTTTGTGGACAGCCTGTCCGGAGGCGGTCTGGCCGGAGATGTTCTGGCTCTGCTTTCCGGTATCAGTTATGCGGTGGTCTTTATGCTCAATGATCTGCCCGGGGGCGACGCCCTGTCTTCGGCCTTTTTCGGACATGTGTTCAGTGCTGCGGTAGGTCTGCCGTTCGTGTTGCAGGAGACGGACTTTGGGCCTGTGCCCATGATCAGTATGCTGGTGCTGGGTGTGTTTCAGGTGGGCCTTGCCTACATCTTCCTTGGAGAGGGCTTAAAGACCACACCCCCCGTTACCGCCAGCCTTATTTCCGGCTTGGAGCCGGTGCTCAACCCGATTTTGGTGGCGGTGTTTTACCCTGGAGTGGATCGCATCGGCATGACCTGTGTGCTGGGGGCTGTCATCGTTGTGGGAGGTGTGGTAGGCTATAATGTCCTGCTGGCCCGCCGGGATAAAATAGGTAACAATAAATAAATTTAACATAAGGAGAAAGAATCATGACTTGCTACGAAGAACTCAAAGCCCGTGGCCTGATCGCTCAGGTCACCAACGAAGAAGAAATTTCCAAGATGATCAACGAGGGCAAGGCGGTGTTTTACATCGGCTTTGACCCCACTGCCGACTCCCTGCACGTGGGTCACTTCATGGCTCTGTGCCTGATGAAGCGCCTGCAGATGGCCGGCAACAAGCCCATCGCCCTGATCGGCGGCGGCACTGCCATGATCGGCGACCCCTCCGGCCGTACCGATATGCGCTCCATGATGACGGTGGAGACCATTCAGCACAACTGCGAATGCTTCAAAAAGCAGATGGAGCGCTTCATCGAGTTTGGCGAGGGCAAGGCCCGCATGATCAACAATGCCGACTGGCTGCTCAAGCTCAACTACGTGGACGTTTTGCGTGAGGTGGGTGCCTGCTTCTCCGTGAATAATATGCTGCGTGCCGAGTGCTACAAGCAGCGTATGGAGAAGGGCCTGTCCTTCCTGGAGTTCAACTACATGATCATGCAGTCCTACGACTTCTACTACCTGTTCCAGCATTATGGCTGCAACATGCAGTTTGGCGGCGACGACCAGTGGTCCAACATGCTGGGCGGCACCGAACTGATCCGTCGCAAGCTGGGCAAGGATGCCCACGCCATGACCATCACTCTGCTGCTCAACTCCGAGGGCAAGAAGATGGGCAAGACCGCTAAGGGTGCTGTGTGGCTGGATCCCAACAAGACAAGTCCCTACGACTTCTACCAGTACTGGCGCAACGTGGGCGACGGCGACGTACTCAAGTGCCTGCGCATGCTGACCTTCCTGCCTCTGGAGCAGATCGATGAGATGGACAAGTGGGAGGGAAGTCAGCTCAACACCGCCAAGGAGATCCTGGCCTTTGAGCTGACCAAGCTGGTTCACGGCGAGGAGGAGGCGGCCAAGGCTCAGGAGGCCGCCAAGGCCCTGTTTGTGGGCGGCGGCGACATGTCCAACGTGCCCGCCACCCAGCTGACCGCTGAGGATCTGACCGACGGTGCCATTGGCGTGCTGGATCTGATGGTCAAGTGCAAGCTGGCCCCCTCTAAGAAAGAGGCTCGCCGTCTGGTGGAGCAGGGCGGTGTGGAGGTCAATGGCGAGAAGGTGGCCGCAGCCACCCTCAGCTACACCGCTGCCGATCTTGCCGGTGACGGCCTGATGATCAAGAAGGGTAAAAAGGTTTTCCACAAGGCTCAAATGGCTTAAAACAACAAACTGCCCTGCGTCAGCCAATGACGCAGGGCAGTTTTTCAGCCTTCCAGAATATTTGTGATGTAGTCGAGCACACTATCCTTTGGGATGTCCAGTGCGACGGCCAGCTCGCCGTACAGGATGTCTTCGGCCCGCTTCATATACCGCTCATCTACAAGACCGGGCTTTTTACCTGCGGCCAGATTTTCTTTCTGCTTAGTGTAAACCGCCTTGATGAGTTGGAGCATATCCTCGCAGTCGTGGCTCTGGAGCAGGGCTTGATAGTGTTCATTGAGCATGCGCAGATTACGGTTTTCGTACACATTGCTCTTGATGTCCGGAATGCGGCGGATCAGAGCGTCCGCTTCCTTCCGGGAGATGATGGGGCGCATAAACACTGCAGTATCCACAGGGACGAAAATTTTGCCTTCCCGGTAAAGCGGTTGGATCGTATAATATCGCTTGTCTTTATTTGCCCAGGACATATCCAGCGGGCCAATGTGTTCCACGCGGCAAACGCCCTCTCCATTGTAAATAATCAAATCGCCAGGCCGGTACATTTCCGTTTTCCTCCATATCGTTTTATACTGTTATTCTATCAAAAAATTTTTTTGAATGTAAGCGAAAATTTTTGCGCAAGGGAAGTTTTATGGTGCAGGAAACGGTTGACAAGGGGGGAAAACTGTGTTAGGATATCACTTGCCTTTGACTGGAGAGACGGTACGGAGAGATGTCCGAGCGGTTTAAGGAGCTGGTCTTGAAAACCAGTGACTCGCAAGAGCCGTGGGTTCGAATCCCACTCTCTCCGCCATTTTA
>JAZNTL010000047.1:0-10559 GCA_045591745.1 Lawsonibacter sp. | reverse complement strand
TGGCGGGCAGATGGAGCATGGTATTGGTGGAGCAGCCCAGAGCCATATCCACAGTCTCGGCATTGTGGAAGGCAGCTTCGGTCATGATGTCCCGGGGGCGGATGTCCTTCTCCACCAGTTCCATGATCTTCATGCCGGCATGCTTGGCCAGACGCAGGCGGGCGGAGTAGACGGCGGGGATAGTGCCGTTGCCGCTCAGACCCATGCCGATGGCCTCGGTGAGGCAGTTCATGGAGTTGGCGGTGTACATGCCGGAACAGGAACCGCAGGAGGGGCAGGCACAGTTTTCGTACTCCTCCACGCCGGCCTCGTCCAGATTGCCGGCATAGTAGGCGCCCACCGCCTCAAACATATGGGAAAGGCAGGTGCGGCGACCATCATTCAGGGTGCCTGCCAGCATGGGGCCGCCGGAGACAAAGATGGTGGGGACGTTGACGCGGGCGGCGGCCATCAGCAGACCGGGCACGTTCTTGTCGCAGTTGGGGATCATGACCAGACCGTCGAACTGGTGGGCCATGGCCATGGCCTCGGTGGAGACGGCGATCAGGTCACGGGTGACCAGAGAGTACTCCATGCCCACGTGGCCCATGGCGATGCCGTCACACACGGCGATGGCGGGGAACTCCACGGGGGTGCCGCCGGCGGCGCGGATGCCGGCCTTGACAGCCTCAGCGATCTTGTCCAGATTCATGTGACCGGGAACGATCTCGTTATAGGAGCAGACCACGCCGATCAGGGGACGCTCCAGCTCCTCTTTGGTGTAACCGAGGGCGTAGAGCAGAGAACGGTTGGGGGCGGCGGGGATGCCTTTTTTAATGACGTCGGAACGCATGGGAAACACTCCTTATGTAAAAACGATTTGATAGAGTAAAGTATAACACATCCCATACGTTGGCACAACAAAAATTTGTTTTTCCTGCGCTTTTGTGTCACTCGGCCTCGCTGTGGCGGGATGGACAGACCAAAGCTGTGGAAGGCGGACGCGATGGCGTCAATGCGGTCAAAGCACAAAAACTGCCTGTCCAGCGGACAGGCAGTTTTTGTGTGTTGTTTAATTGGAAGCGGTATCGGGGTCGGCGTCGTCGCCCCAGAGCATGTTCTTGCGCAGCTCGGCGCCCACCTGCTCCATGGGGTGCTTGGCCAGCTGCTGACGCTTGGAGTTGAAGAAGGTGCGGCCGTTCTTGTTCTCGGCGATCCAGCGGCCGGCGAAGGTGCCGTCCTGAATGTCGGACAGAACCGCGCGCATGCGGGCCTTGGTCTCTTCGGCGGGGATGACACGGGGGCCGGAGACATACTCGCCGAACTCAGCGGTGTCGGACACGGAGTAGTTCATCATGGCCACGCCGCCCTTGTTCACCAGGTCGATGATCAGCTTCATCTCGTGGATGCACTCGAAATAGGCGTTTTCGGGGGAGTAACCGGCCTCCACCAGCACCTCGAAGCCGCAGCGCATCAGGTCCACCACGCCGCCGCACAGCACGGCCTGCTCGCCGAACAGGTCGGTCTCGGTCTCATCGTGGAAGGTGGTCTCCAGAACACCGGCGCGGGCACCGCCAATGCCGGCGATGTAGGCCAGAGCCGTCTTATAGGCATTGCCGGTGGCATTCTGCTCCACGGCCACCAGGCAGGGCACACCCTTGCCGGCAACGTACTGGGAGCGAACGGTGTGACCGGGGCCCTTGGGGGCAGCCATGAACACGGCCACACCGGCGGGGGGGACGATCTGCTGATAGCGGATGTTGAAGCCGTGGGCAAAGGCCAGAGCGTTGCCCTCCTCCAGGTTGGGGGCGATGTCGCGGTTGTAGACCTCGGCCTGTACCTCGTCGTTGATCAGGATCATGACCACGTCGCCCCACTTGGCGGCATCGGCCACGGTCATGTCCTTCAGACCGGCCTTCTCGGCGGCGGCCCAGTTCTTGGAGCCGGCACGCAAGCCCACGCACACGTCGCAGCCGGAGTCCTTCAGGTTCATGGCGTGAGCATGACCCTGAGAGCCGTAGCCGATGATGGCGATCTTCTTACCGTTGAGGTAGTTGATGTCGCAGTCCTTCTCATAATACATTTTTCCCATAATTATATTCCTCCTTCAATTTGTTGTCATCATATATAGTGCTTCGTCCTCTTTCGATGGCGAGAGTACCCGTTTTTGCGATCTCCAGAATGCCGAAATCCTCCAGCATGCCGATCAGTGCGGTGGTCTTGCTCTTTTCGCCGAAGATGGCGATGGTCAAAGATTCCTTACTCACGTCGATGATGTTGGCACGGAAGATGTTGGAGATCTGAATGACCTCGTCCCGCTTGTTGCGGTCGTCGGCCTTGACCTTGATCAATGCGAACTCACGGTGGATGGACACGGCCTCATCCAGAATTTTGACCGCCTGTACCGGCAGCAGCTTGCGGCACTGAGCCGCGATCTGGGAGATCATCAGCTCGTCGGCCAGCAGCACGATGGTGATGCGGGTGATGCCGGGCTTGTCCGTCTCACCGGAGACGATGGACTCGATGTTGTAGCCCTTGCGGGAGAACAAGCGGGCTACCTGACTGAGGACACCGGGAATATCCTCTACCAGCAGGGCCAGCGTATACAGCTTCTTTTCCATGTTGAACTCTGTTTTCATTCTGTGCCCTCCTTACTCCAACAGGAAGTTGGTGATGTGCGCGCCGCCGGGCACCATGGGCCGGACCATGTCATCCGTGTCGATGACCGCGTCGATGACGCAGCCCTTGCCGCTGGCCAGCGCAGACTTGAAGGCCTGCTCCATCTGGTTGCGGTTGGTGACTCGATAGCCGTTGAGACCGTAAGCCTCGGCCAATTTCACGAAGTCGGGGCCGCGGTCCAGCGTAGTCTCGGAGAAGCGCTGGTCGTAAATGAGGTTCTGCCACTGGCGCACCATGCCAAGACAGCCGTTGTTGAAGATCACGGTGATGACGGGCAGGTCGTAGTGCTCCACGGTGCACAGCTCGTGGCAGTTCATGCGGAAGCAGCCATCGCCGGTGGTGTGGATGACCACTTTATCGGGGTTGCCCGCCTTGGCGCCGATGGCCGCACCCAGACCAAAACCCATGGTGCCGAAGCCGCCGCTGGTGAGCAGCTGACCGGGATAATCAAAGTGGAAATGCTGGATGGACCACATCTGGTGCTGGCCCACGTCGGTAGCTACGATGGCGTTTTTGGGCACCAGCTGACGGATGGTCTCAAGCACCTGCTTTGGGGTCAGCTGTTCGCATTCCTCCACCACAGTGTCCCGCTTCAAAGACAGGATCTCGTCCTTCCATACCGTGTGTTCCTGTTGGCTCAGCCGCTGGTTGAGCAGCTCCAGCACGTGCCGGGCATTGCCCACGATGTGGTGGTCGGTGAGTACGTTCTTATCGATCTCGGAGCGGTCAATGTCGATGTGTACGATCTTGGCCTGAGAGGCGAAGGTGGCGGGATTCAAGGCCACACGGTCGGAGAAACGACAGCCCACGGCAATGAGCAGGTCGCACTGGTTGGCGGCCACGTTGGAAGCCCGGGAGCCGTGCATGCCGATCATGCCGGTGGCCAGCTCGTGGCTGCCGGGGAAGCCGCCGCCGCCCATCAGGGTGATTGCTACGGGTGCGTCCAGCTTACGGGCAAATTCCATGAACTGCTTGTCCGCCCGACCGCGGACCACACCGCCGCCGCAGATGACCAGCGGTTTTTCCGACTGACCGATCATGTCCACCAGAATGTCAATGTCATCGCTGTTGGGCTCCGGAGCCTTCAACTCATGGCTGTGGGCCAAGGAGCGGAGGCTGGAACAGCCCCGGTTTTCCCGCCAGTGGACGAACTGGTATTCAATCATTTGGTCAGGGGCGGTGACGTTTTTCAAAAAATCGATAAGCACTGGACCGGGGCGGCCGGTGGCAGCCACGGCGAAGGCCTGACGCATCACGTCGGGGATGGTGGCCGGGTCGCGCACCAGATAGGTGGCTTTGGTGATGGGCATAGCGATGCCGGTGATATCCACCTCCTGAAAGGAGTCCTTGCCCAGCAGGGGCTCCGCCACGTTGCAGGTGATGAACACCACGGGGGAGGAGTCCATATAGGCGGTGGCGATGCCGGTGGTCAGGTTGGTGGCACCGGGGCCGCTGGTGGCAAAGCACACGCCTACCTTGCCGGTGGTGCGGGCATAGCCGTCGGCGGCATGGGCTGCGCCCTGTTCGTGGGCGGTAAGAATGTGCCGGACCTTATCTTTATAATTGTAAAGCTCGTCATAGAGGTTCAGGATAGTACCGCCCGGATAGCCGAAGACGGTGTCCACCTCCTGCTCCAGCAGACACTCCATGATGGCCTGAGTTGCACGGACTTTCAAAGGGGAAACCTCATTTCTTGTTAAATCTTGCCGCTGCCCTTCTGCACCGCGATCACACCGGTGCGCACCACCTCAAGGATGGAGAAGGGCCGCATCATGGTCTGGAAGGTGTCCAGCCGCTCGGGGGTGTCGGACAGCTCCAACGTCATGGAGGAGGGGGAGATGTCGTCCACCTTGGCTCCGTAGATGGAGCAGATGGTCATAATATCCTGCCTGGTCTTGTTGGTGGCATTGACCTTCAAAATCATTAGTTCCCGGCCAATGAGGTTGTTTTCCTCCAAGGTGCGGACCTTGATGACGTCCACCAGCTTGTTCAGCTGCTTTTCCACCTGATCCACCATGTTGTTGCCGCTGTCTACGATAATGGTGATGCGGGAGATGGTGGGATCGTCGGTGGGACCCACGGCCAGAGACTCGATATTGAAGGCGCGGCGGGAGAACAATCCGGTGATGCGGTTCAGGACACCGGCCTGATTTTCCACCAGAACGGAAATGGTCTGTTTCATTTCGATTCTCCCTCCTTAATCCGTAGTGCTCATGTCGGGATGCACTTGGCAGATGAGCAGGCAGCAGCCCGGGGTGCTGAGGAAGCGGTCCAGCTGCGTGTCCAACGTGTCCTCGTCGTTGACCGTGATGCTGGGGATGCCATAGGCTGCAGCAATGGTATCAAAGGCAGGGGAGCCGTCCAGCGAAACACCGTAAGGACCGTGGTAGGGGGCTTTCTTCTGAATCTCATGTACCATGCCCAGTGTGTTGTTGCGCATGAGGACGATTTTGACATCCATGCCTGCCTGCTGAACGGCGGCCAGTTCGTTCATGGACATCTGGAAGGAGCCGTCGCCGCACACAACGAGAGTTTGGCGGTCGGGGGCAGCTACCTTTGCGCCCACGGCGGCAGGCAGGGCATAGCCCATGGTGCCCAGACCGCCGCTGGTAAGCAGGCGGCTGTGCTTCTGGGGCAGGTACTTGCAGGTGAAGATCTGGTTTTGGCCCACGTCCACGCACACCACCGCATCATCAGCCAGCTTACGGCCCAGATGGCGCAGCACGGTGCCGGGGAACACGTAGCCGTCCCGCTTGGGGAAGACGCGGCCCAGCTCCGCCTTGCGGTAGTCCCGCAGCTGAGCCAGCCATGCATCGGAATCGGTAACAGGAATATCCTTTTCCAGAAGCTGCTGCAAAATGACCTTTACGTCACCCACCAAAGGGATGGCGGCGGTCATGTTCTTGCCGATCTCGGCCGGGTCCACGTCAATGTGGATGGTGGCCATGCGCTGCTGGATGTCGGTGGGGTTGACCAGCGCACGGTCAGCGGCGCGGGTGCCTACCATAATGAGCAGGTCACTTTTTGCCAGCGCCTTGTTGGCGCAGTGGTTGCCGTGAGCGCCGATCATGCCCAGATTGAGGGGGTGGTCGGTGGGCAGTACGGAAATGCCCATCATGGTCTTGACCACGGGGATGTGGCAGCGCTCAGCCAGTTCCAGCAGTTCCTTCTGGGCATGGGCCAGCCACACGCCGCCGCCCGCGCAGATCAGAGGCTGGCGGGACTTAGCAATGGCCTGTACCACCCGCTTAATTTGAAGGTCATTGCCACGGACGCTGGGCTTGTAGCCCCGGATAGACACCTCATCCGGGCAGGAGAATTTTTTGATTTCTTGATTCTGTACGTCTACCGGGATGTCAATGAGCACCGGGCCGGGACGGCCGGTGGCTGCAAGGTGGAAGGCCTCTGCCACCACGCGGGGCAGGTCGTTGGCATCCTTTACCAGATAGCTGTGCTTGATGAAGGGGGCCACAGCGCCGGTAATGTCCACTTCCTGAAAAATGTCGCGACCAAGCAGATGGCTGGGCACCTGACCGGTGATGGCCACGATGGGGATGGAGTCCATATAGGCGGTGGCAATGCCGGTGATCAGGTTGGTGGCACCGGGGCCGGAGGTGACCAGACACACCCCCACCTTGCCGCTGATGCGGGCATAGCCGGAAGCCATGTGGCCTGCATTCTGCTCCGTGCGCACCAGAGTATAACCCATCTCGGGCATGGTGGAAAGAACGTCCATAATGGGGCAGATGGTGGCACCGGCATAGCCAAAGATGTGCTCTACCTTCTGTAATTTCAGGCTTTCAACAAGGGCCTGTGCTCCGGTCATAAGAAACACCTCCAAAAGGGAATAAAACAAAAACGGCCTCGTCCCATATCCATAGGACGAAGCCGTACACTCCGTGGTACCACCTAAATTCGCGGAAAGCTCCGCGCACTCGTTGCCCGGTAACGGCGGGGGACCGGCCAAGCCTACGCAGGAAATATCCTGTTCGACAAGGCGGCTCGCGGGCGACATTCGGGCGGCTTTTCCCGGGAGCTTACACCAACCGCTCCCTCTCTGCGCGTTCCAGCCGACTTACTGACCCGGTCATTGCCTCTTTAGCGAATAAAAGTGTTTTCACTGATTGTAACCTAACCCCCCTGCTTTGTCAACAGGAAAATCATCGGGAAAGGGTGATAACAGAAAATTTACACATAATGTCGATTTTGCAACTGGACACAAGGGCCCGTTTGGATTATTATATAAAATTGTAAGATTGTATATAATGAGGTCGTTTTACCTCAGGTCGGCCTGCGTTGGCGGGCCAAAGGGAGGTCAACACAACTATGCTGCACTTGATTTTTGGCGGCATCCATCTGGACGGCAGAAAAGAGGGGACTCGGCGCAAGCCTCTGGCCCAACTGGATGTGGAGCCGGAGCAGGTCATTCTTCCCCTGTACGTGCATGGGGGAGCGGCCTGCGCACCTGTGGTGGCAGTGGGTGATACAGTGGCACAGGGACAGCCTGTTGCGAAAAATGAACAGGGTGTGTTGGTGCATGCCAGCGTTTCCGGCACGGTGCAGGGCATCGGACAGTGGCCCCATCCCCGGGGCGGCATGGAACAGGCTGTCATCATACGCAACGATGGGCAGCATACCCCCTGGCCCGGCTGCGAACAGGAAACTGCTGATTGGAATGGTTTGACTGCGGACCAGATCATTGACCGCGTCCGGCAGGCCGGTATTCTGGGTATGGGTGGCGGAGGCTACCCCACCGCGGATAAGCTGGAGGCAAACCGTGGCCGGGTGGACACCTTGATCGTCAACGCCGCGGAGAGTGAGCCCTATGTTACCGCCGACCACCGTCTACTGCTGGAGCGCAGCGAGGGTGTGCTGGTGGGACTGAACCTGCTGTGCAAGGCAGTGGGAGCCACAGACGGTGTGGTGGCTGTAGAGGGCAACAAGCTCAACGCGGCTGAGGTGCTGGAGCGTACCGCTAAGCGGTGCGGTTTGCCCGGACGGGTTTGTACCGTTCCTTCCCGCTATCCTTTGGGAGCGGAAAAGCAGGTGATCAAGTCGGTCACCGGACGGGAGATATCTCCTGACCGGACGGCTGCGGACGAGGGCTGTGTGGTATTCAATGCGGCTACTGCCTTTGCCGTGTATGAGGCGATTGTTAAGGGCATTCCCTTGACACATCGAATCGTTACGGTGACCGGCGGCGCGCTGGCCCGGCCCAGAAATTTATGGGTACCTATTGGTACACCCATGAGCGAACTGATCAAAGCGGCGGGCGGATTTAAGGAGCAGCCGGCTCTGATTCTGACCGGCGGCCCCATGATGGGCGTGGTGCAGGAGGATTTGGCCTCTCCGGTCACCAAGAGCACCAACAGCTTGATTTGTATGCTGGACTGGGAGTTGGGAGAGAAGAAAGAGGAGACGGTGTGCATCCGCTGTGGCCGGTGTGTGTCCGTTTGTTCCATGCATCTGATGCCCCTGCTGGTGGACAAGGAATTGAAACTGGGCGGCGATGTGCGCGAGCTGCGCCGCCTGCACACAGAAGACTGCATGGGTTGCGGCTGCTGCACCTATGTCTGTCCCTCACATATCCCTCTGGTGGAGCGGATGGGACAGGCACAGCAACTGGTAAAGCAGGCCAGCAGAAACCGTGAGGAGGTGGCGCCATGAGTCGTGCATACACCGGGGAAAGCAGTTTTCCCTGTATCAAGGACCGGGGCTCAGTGGACAGCATCATGCTGGACGTATTGGTGGCGCTGACCCCAGCGCTGGTCATGGGCGCGTTCCTGTTTGGTTTTCGGGTGCTGGTGCTGGCGGGTATTTCCGTGCTGTCTTGCATGGGCTTTGAGCTGCTGTATTGTAAATGGACCAAAAAGCCGGTCACCATCCGTGACTTGTCCGCCTGTGTGACCGGACTGCTGCTGGCCATGACCCTGCCCGTTACCGCGCCCTACTGGGCCCCGGTGCTGGGCGGTGCGTTTGCCATCATCGTGGTCAAGCAGTTTTACGGCGGACTGGGCAAAAACTTTATGAATCCGGCGCTGGCAGGCCGTATGCTCCTGCTGTCCTTTCCGGGCATGATGACCACGTGGGTGGATGCGCTGGACCGGCAGGCCGTTTTGGGTGTGGATGCGGTGAGCACCGCCACCCCCATGGCCTATCTGCATCTGGGCAAGCTGCCCGATTTGACCCTGTCTCAGCTGCTGCTGGGACAGCACGGCGGTGCCATGGGTGAGGTAGCATCCTTCATGCTCCTGCTGGGCGGGGCGTATCTGCTGTGCCGCCGCGTGATCTCGTGGCGCATCCCCGTCTGCTTTTTGGGTACGGTGGCTGTGCTTGCCTTTGCATTTCCCAAGGGAAATGCCCCGCTGGACTGGGCGGTGTGCAATCTGTTCAGCGGCGGTCTGATGCTGGGTGCTATCTTCATGGCCACCGATTACACCACCTCTCCGGTGACGCCTCGCGGGCAGATCCTGTACGGTATCGGCTGCGGCTGCCTGACGATGGTGCTGCGCAGCTACGGCTCCTATCCCGATGGTGTGGGCTTTTCCATTCTGACCATGAATTGCTGCGTTTGGCTGTTGGACCGGGTGGGCTTGCCCCGGCGGTTCGGAGTCAGACCCCTGACTGAGACCAAGTCGTGGGCGCTCGGTCTGCTTAGGCGGTTGGGTAAGCTGCGGCCCACTATACCCCAGCGCAGAGAGAAAGCAGCCAGGGGGACCATGCCCGGGGAGCGGGATCTGGACCGGATTCGCAGCTGGGGCAAAAATGCTGCCGCAATGACGGCGCTGATCGTGGTGACAGCAGTTTGTATTGGCGGGGTGAACCGGGCCACCGGCCGCATCATTGCTGTGCGGGAAAACCGGGAACAGCAGGAACTGTTGGAAAAGGTCATGCCTGCGGCTCGGGTCGTGACAGAGACTCCGTATATGGCGGATGATGCTCTGAGCATTCTGGCTGGCTACAATGAAAACGAACTGATCGGCTACTGCGTGGAAGTGGAAGTACAGGGCTTTGGCGGTGTGGTCACCATGGTAGTGGGTGTGGACCTGAATGGTGAGGTCACCGGTGTGACCGTCACCGGACACAATGAACATGCCGGCATCGGAGGGCAGGCGCTGGAGCGGAGCTACCTTGACCAATACGTGGGCCTGTCGGGTACGGTACGCGACGAGGGCCGCAACAGTGTGGATACCATTTCCGGAGCAACGGATACCTGCCGGGCCATCACAGCCGGTGTCAACAAGGCGCTGTATATCACCTCCCGGCTGGATGCCGGTGAAGTGGAATACATGGATGGCCAGGTATAAGGAGGGGATGAGAACATGCTGCAAGTAATTGGATTGGTGCTCATCGCCATTCTGGCTGAGAACATGGTGCTGGTGCGCTGTTTGGGCATGGACTGGCCCAAGCGAAAGGACATGACGGAGGACAGTGCGTGGCATATCGGAGTCAGCATTACACTGGTGATGGTGGTTACGGCGCTGATCTCCTGGCTGGTGAATGTATGTATCCTGCGCTTTTGGGGGGTGGAGCACTTCCGGGTACTGGCCTACACCCTGTCGGTGCTGCTGGCGATCGGTTTACTGCGGCAGGTGCTGCGCCTGTTTTTCCCGGTGCTGTACCGGCATTTGAACGAGGACCTGTCCCAGACGGTATATAACTGTGCTGTGCTGGGTGTGGCATTTAGCATCACCCTGCGCAACTACTCCCTGCCCCAGACGCTGCTTTATGCGCTGGCCAGCGGAGTGGGTATTCTGGGTGTGCTGGTCATCTTTACCGGCATGCAGGATCAGGCCAGCTTTGACAACTGCCCAAACGTGTTCCGGGGCTTGCCCATCCAGCTGATCACGGCAGGGTTGATGGCGCTGGCACTCATGGGTTTTTATGGATTGAATGTGACG
>JAZNTL010000046.1:0-12780 GCA_045591745.1 Lawsonibacter sp. | reverse complement strand
TGGGGGCAAAAAACCTAAACGGGCAAAAAGGGCCTGTGGCAATTGCCCCGGTTCCTTTTGTTATGGCAGATGGAAGAAAGATTCGGTATCCTCGGACAGGTCTTTTATGGCGCAGTAAGCAAGCGTCTTATACTTGTGCAGCCATTGCTGCTGCTCGGAGGAGAGCTGCTCCGATTTTTTGACCACCGTGCCGTCCGCGGTGATATAGCCCACGGGAGTGATGACAGGGATGTGCTGGTGCAGGTCGGACAGGAAGTTCATCCAGCCCGTCAGCGGCAGTCCTGCGGTTTTGGCGGTGAGCATCCCCAAAAAGCTGGAACTGATCGACACATCCTGCTGTTCCGGGATGTCGTAGTTGGCCCACAGGAAGAAGGGGACGGCGTACTGCTTCAACACTTCTTCGGGGGTGCGCTCGGTGAGCTTTTTGCCGTAGAGCGTTTCGTAAAACTCGTTGGAAAGGGAGGGCTGGTGGTCGCCGAAAAAGACGATCAGGGTGGGCTCATCCACCTGTTCATAGTGTTCAATGAGTGCGCGCAGAGCATTGTCGCTGGATTTCATCAAGCAGAAATACTGCTGGACCTTGGATTCCTCATCGCTGAATTTTTCAGACGGAACGATGTCTTTGGGCAGGTTGTTCCAACCTTGGGCATAACCCGAATGGTTCTGCATGGTCACGTTGAATATAAAGCAGGGCTGCCCTTGCGCCCGGTCAGTCAGGTCGAAAACAGTCTCGTAGCTGCTCATATCCGAGATGTAGCGGCGCACGTATTTGGGAGCGGTCACATCGGTATTGTAAAGCTGGGTGTCAAAGTCCAGATAGTCGTAGACGATGGGCCTGTTCCAGCCGCTGGAACGGTAGGGGTGGAAAGCGGTGGTGGAATAGCCGCTGTCTGCGGCCAGAGTGGAAAGAGCGGGCATGGCCTCGTCCATATAAAGCTGATAAGCTACACAATGGGGCGGCAGGAATGAGTTGGACAGACCGGTGAGGAACTCAAACTCCACGCTGGCCGTGCCGCCGCCGGTGACCGGGGGATACATCAGGCCTTTGATGGTGTTCTCCTGCATGGAGTGCAGAAAGGGGGTGGCATCCTCGTTGAGTTCGAGAGACTCAAAAATGGACAGATCGCTGAATGCCTCGTTCATCACCACAATGATGTTGGTGGGGCGGGTAACAGTTTCGTTGGCTGGGGTGGGGGAGTATTCCTCCATCAGTGTCAGCGCGGTATCGGCAGAGTAGCCCGCAGGCTTTTCCACCCGGCTGTACCGGGCGGCCACGGTGAAGTTGAGCAGAAAACCGTTGGCCTGCGTGACCCACTGCTGGGTATAGATGTTCAGAGCCGGGAGCATCCCGGTGAAAAAGAAGGCATAGGTGTAAATGATGGTGGAAAGAGAAAACACTATACATAGCTTGCGCGGCATGCAGTCGCGCTTCTTCTGAGCCGGACAGACAGCCAGCAGGAACAGGTAGGCCAGCAGCACGATGAGCGCCTGCGTGCAGTACACATCAAAGGACAGGTCAAAGCCGTCCAGCACGTTGGCGGCGGTGCGCCAGGCCTGCAGGTCGGCGGGGAAGATGATCCGGCCCCGGAAGCGCAGCACATAGTGGTTGACCAGTCCCGCCGCAAAGCACAGCAGGCTGATCACAGTTCCGGCCCTGCGCCGGCGGCCCAGAAGCAGCCGGGCGAGAAAAAAGAGGATATAGTACCAAATCAGATTGAAAAAGACCTGCCATGGGGCAAAGTCCTCGATGAGGTCGTTTTTATTGAGAATTTCCACCGCGACAAAGCAAAACCATGGGCCCAGCAGATAGACCAGACGGCTGAGCCATTTGCCCGGCTCGTCCTTCATGTTCTGCCACAGGCGGGGAAAAGTGTCGCCGTATAAAAGTGCTTTCATATTGCCTCCGAAAAATATGGTGTCCGGAAATTAGGATACTCCCACCGGGGGAACTTGGCAAGAGGGAAGAGGAAAATATACTGCAAAAGCGTATGAGTATCCAATTAAACAGACGAAAAAACAGGGAGAAAGTTGTGCAAAAGCATGCATAATTATCTATTGACTGTGAATAAGAAAAGGAGTATACTCTGGTGGTACATTAAGGATGGGAAAACCATCCGTGCAAAAAAGGAGAGTTTTATGATGAAAAAGTTTCTTGCTATGATGATGGCTCTGACCATGGTCCTGGCTCTGGCTGCCTGCGGCAACAACGGCGGCGAGGCCTCCGTTTCCGGTTCTGCATCTCAGCCTGAGGTGGTCGCTGACTTCACCACCGCCAACGAAGGTAAGCTGACCATGGCTACCAACGCTGCCTTCCCTCCCTACGAGTACGTTGAGGGTGGTAAGATCGTGGGTATCGATGCTGAGATCGCCGGTGCCATCGCTGCCAAGCTGGGTCTGGAACTGCAGATCGACGATATGGAGTTCGACTCCATCATCGAGGCTGTCAAGGGCGGCAAGGCTGACATCGGTCTGGCCGGCATGACCGTCACTGACGAGCGCAAGGAGGCTGTTGACTTTACCGCCAGCTACGCCACCGGCGTGCAGGTGGTCATCGTTACCGAGGACAGCAAGATCACTTCTGTGGACGACCTGTTTGCTGAGGGTGCCAACACCACCATCGGCGTGCAGCGCAACACCACCGGTGACCTGTACACCACTTGGGACATCCAGGACGAGGGCCTGGGCAAGGTCGACCGCTACAGCAAGGGCGCTGATGCCGTGCAGGCTCTGAAGACCGGCAAGGTGGACTGCGTGGTCATCGACAACGAGCCCGCCAAGGCCTTTGTCAATGCCATCGAGGGCCTGAAGATTCTGGACACCGAGTACGCTGTTGAGGACTATGCCGGCGCCATGAGCAAGGAGAATACAGCTCTGTACGAGGCTGTCAATGCCGCTCTGGAGGAGCTGATTGCCGACGGTACCGTCAAGAGCATCGTTGACAAGTACATCCCCGCCGAGTAATCAAAAGAGAAGATCGCTTGCACAAGGGGTCCAGTCCGCTGGGCCCCTTGTTTACAGTAAGGAGATGAGTCTGCATGGGACCCGGTCCTGCAAAACTGTGGCCTACGGTGGCCCCCCAGTGGATCCTTGACCTGCCCGAGTGGCTGGAAGGATTCTGCTACGATATCTATAAGTGTTTTATTTTTGATAACCGCTACGAAATGTACATCGAGGGTCTGAGGAACACGCTGCTCATGACCCTTCTTGCTCTGCTCATTGGTGTGGTTCTTGGTGTGGTGGTGGCTCTTGTGCGTGTCACCTGGGACAAGAACGCAGCCCAGATGCGCGGCCCGGGCAAATTCGCCCTGGGTGCGGTGAATGCTTTTTGTAAAGTATATCTGACCGTGATCCGTGGCACCCCCGTGGTAGTCCAGCTGATGATCTGGTACTTCGTGGTGTTTTCGTCCAGCCGGAACGGTCTGATGATCGGATCCTTCGCCTTCGGTATCAACTCCGGTGCCTATGTGGCGGAAATTTTCCGCGGCGGCATCATGGCTGTGGATGCCGGCCAGATGGAGGCGGGGCGGTCTCTGGGATTTGGTTATGTTGCCACCATGCGCCACATCATCCTGCCTCAGGCTTTCAAGGCCGTGCTGCCCACCCTGGCCAACGAGTTCATCGTCCTGCTCAAGGAGACTGCCGTGGCCGGTTACGTCAGCGTGTGCGACCTGACCTATGCGGGCAACATTGTGGGCGGCAATGCCTTTGACTATCTGCTGCCCCTGCTGCTGACCGCAGCCATTTACCTGGTCATGGTCATGTTCTTTACCTATCTGGTGGGCAAGCTGGAGAGGAGGGTGAGAAGCAGTGAGCGATAATGTTATCATCAGTGCCGGTGAAGTAAAAAAGCACTTCCGCGGCGGCGCCATCAAGGCGCTGGACGGCATCTCCACCGACATCCGCAAGGGGGAGGTGGTGGTGGTCATTGGCCCCTCCGGTTCCGGTAAGTCCACCTTCCTGCGCTGTCTGAACCTGCTGGAGACACCCACCGGCGGCAGCATCCTCTTCAACGGAGTGGACATCACCGACAGAAAGGTGAACATCAACGTCCACCGTCAGAAGATGGGTATGGTGTTCCAGCACTTCAATCTGTTCCCCCATATGACCATCCTGCAGAATATGACGCTGGCCCCTATTCAGCTGCTGAAGAAGAGCAAGGCAGAGGCCGAGGAAAAGGCCATGGCCCTGCTGGAGCGGGTGGGCCTTTCCGACCGCGCCAATGCCTATCCCAGTCAGCTGTCCGGCGGACAGAAGCAGCGCATCGCTATCGTGCGCGCCCTGTGCATGGGGCCGGAGGTCATGCTCTTTGACGAGCCAACCTCCGCGCTGGACCCGGAGATGGTTGGCGAGGTGCTTGAGGTCATGAAGGACCTGGCACGGGAGGGAATGACCATGGTGGTGGTCACCCACGAAATGGGCTTTGCCCGTGAGGTGGGCAGCCGGGTGCTGTTCATGGACGAGGGCAAGCTGGTGGAGGAGAATACCCCCGAGGCATTCTTTGCCAATCCTACCAACGAGCGTACCAAGCTGTTTTTGAGCAAGGTTCTTTAAAAGCCCAACGCCCGGGACTGTTGTCCGGAGCGTTTTTATGGTACAATATCCGCAAACGGTATACATTGGGGGGGAGGAGTATGGACCAACTACGCGTGACCGACACCCCGCTGGGGCAGGTGACCTATACCCTGACCCGCAAGCGGATCAAAAACTGGAACCTGCGGGTCCGGGAGGGGCAGGTGCTGCTGTCCGTCCCCCTGCGGGTGAGCGACCGGCAGGCGGATGAATTTATCCAAAGCCGGACGGATTGGATCATCCGGGCACTGGAGCGCCAGCGGGATACGCAGAAGCTGCCGCTGGAGGAGCTGTCCCGTCCCGAATGTCTCCGGCGGCTGACGTCGGCGGTGGAGCAAATGTATCCTTTGCTAGAGCCTTTCGGTGTGACACGGCCTCTGCTACGGCTACGGAAAATGCGCAGTCAGTGGGGCAACTGCCACTACCGGCAGGGCTACATTACCCTGAACACGGCACTGGCCGCCTGCCCGGAAGAACTGCGTACGTATGTAGCTCTGCATGAACTGGTGCATTTTATCCACCCGGACCACGGACCGGGCTTTTACAGTCTGATGGATCGACTGATGCCCGACTGGAAAGCAAGGAGAAGTGAACTGAAAAAATACCGTCTGTGACCATTGGTCACAGACGGTATTGTGTATTGACTATCTTCTGCGCCGGCCGGTGTAATTGCGGCGGCGGCCGGAGTAGCGGGAGCCGTAGCGGGAGCGGGGACGAAGCACCGCTCTGCGCAGGATCAGTACGGCCAGAGCAAAAATCAGCAGCCCAAACACCAGCTTGACCCCACCATACTGGAAGAACGAACCGATCTGGTCCAGACGGTAGAGCAGTTCGGACCGCTCCGCGGCGCTCACCGCCACCAGATCCACCGAGCCCAGCTCCTTGCCTTCGTGGGTCAGGACCAGCTTGCCCAGCACCTGACCGGCGGCCACGGGGGCTTGTACCGTTTCGGCATCCAGCGTGACCTCTTGCTGGATTTCCTCCACCTTCAGTTCCCGGGGCAAGGTGCGCTCCAGCTGGTTGGCGGGGCGGACCAGAACGTGGTCGGTCTTGGACAGGGTGACATCCACCTGTGCCAGCGGAGTGGCGGTGTCCACGATCTTGCGGCGCGCGAAATTGGAAAAGCCCCACTTGAACAGTTCCCGACTTTCGGTGAACTGTCTGCGATCGCTGCCGCCTCCCTCTTTTTCTAAAATGGGAGCATTGAGCACCACACTGATCAGGTAATCCTCGCCATCCTGGGCGGCGGACAGCAGGCAGTAGCCGCCCTCGTCCGTGGTGCCGGTCTTGATGCCGATGGCCTTGTCGTAAATGTAGCTTTCCCGATAATACCAGGTGACCAGCAGGGCATTGGTGCTGTAGAACAGGCGGGACTTGTGCATGTTGGTGGCCGGGATCTCGTAGCTGCGGGTGGCAACGATCTGGCGGAAGGTGTCGTGCTCCATGGCTGCCCGGGCAATGAGATAAATGTCGTGGGCGGTGGTATAGTGGTCATCATCGTGCAGACCGTGGGGGTTGGCGAAGTGGGTGTCCGCACAGCCCAGCTCCAGTGCCCGTCGATTCATGCGCTCCACGAAGGTGGGCACGGTGCCGTCCACCGTCTCGGCCAGGATGTTGGCCGACTCGTTGGCGGAGGCCACCAGCAGGCAGTACAGCAGGTCGCGCAGGGACATCTGCTCGCCGGGCTTGATGTCCTGGGTGGAGCCGTTGGCGGTCAGACCGGCGGTAAAGGTGGTGCTGGCGGTGATGACCTGATCCAAAGACAGCCGGCCGGCCTCCACCTCCTCCAGCACCAACAGGGCGGTCAGCACCTTGGTCAGGCTGGCGGGGTACATGCGGTCGTAGGCATTCTTTTCGTAGAGCAGTTCATCGTTGGCCGCGTCCATAAGCAGGGCCGCGCCGGCGGTGATCTCCGGGGCCTGCGCTGCGTGGGCGGCAGGGGAGAGGATGCCCACCAACAGCAGCAGGGACAGCAGCACGGTTGCAAGGCGAAGTTGTTTCATAGAAGCTCCCTCACAGTTGTGTTGAAGTAGAACGGATGGAGACGATACCCCATCTTAGAATATTATGTAATCTGCCTCATTATATCAGAAGTATGTTAAACACGCAATGGGGAAATGCATGGGGACTCACTTGTGCTGACTTTGCGAGGTTAGGTCACACGTTAAGGCCTCCCTTGTGTAAAGGGAGGTGGCCGAGCGAAGCGAGGTCGGAGGGATTGCTTTAACGGAAAAAACAACCCCTCAGTCAGCCTTGTGGCTGACAGCTCCCCTTGCACAGGGGAGCCTATGTAAGCAGGAAGGAAGGTTTGTTCGGCTCAATACAGGCGTAGACGCATTTCTATACATAGATTTTATGGATGTGCTCAATATATTAAGCATGGTCAAAAGGTTGAGTATGTTAATCTCTATGTGGAGGGGTGCGTATGATTTCATATAAGCCTTTTTACAGAACCTTGCTTGCAAAGAATAAAACTGAATATGAACTCATTTTCAAGGAAGGCATTTCAGCCAACACCTTGCACAGGATGAAAAAGGGACTGCCAATCACAACAAAAACACTGGATACTTTGTGTTTCGTTTTAAATTGTGATGTGCAGGATGTTTTGATGCATGACAAAGAAGATGGTACGACCAAGTAAGGAGCTGTGGATTGTTTGATCCGGAGCTCCTTATGTTTTTGAATGAGACAGAAGCAGGGGAAGACAGATGAAATTTGACCGTGTAGTATTGGTGCTGGCAGCGGTGTCGCTGATGGCTATGGTGGGATGCTTTCTTGTCCGGCAAGCGGGCAGCCAGCAAACGTGGACGGTAGAGGTTGAGCGTAATGACAGTCCCGCACTCTCCGTCTCGGTGCAGGAGGACGAAAAACCGGACAGCTTGATAGCGGGCGAGCGCATCAACATCAACACCGCGTCCGCGGCGGAGCTGGAGCGGCTGCCGGGCGTTGGAGCGACCCGGGCGCAGGCCATCATTGCCTTTCGGCAGGAGCGCGGAGCTTTTTCTTCCGTGGATGAGCTGCTGCGGGTGGACGGCATCGGACCGGGCATTTTGAATGGTCTGCGGCCCTATGTGACGGTGGAGTAAAGTATGGCAAAAATCGACAGAGAAGGATGGCTCTGACAAAAGAAAAACAGGGCGTCTTCACGAAAATTGTCATTTACATAATACACCGGATATGATAAACTGAAAAGTACGATACGCGGTGCTGTAACGCGCCGAAATTGAACAGTTAAGTGGGGAAGCACATGATTCGGCTGATCGATATTGAAAAAGAATACGACAACGGGACCAAGGCCCTCAAGGGTGTGGATCTGCGCATTGACGACGGTGAGTTTGTCTTTCTGGTGGGACCCTCCGGCTCCGGCAAGTCCACCATCATCAAGCTCATTACCGCGGAAATCGCGCCCACGGAAGGGCGGCTGATGGTCAACGGCTACAATCTGAATAATATCCGTCCCGGCCAGGTGCCCTATATGCGCCGGACACTGGGTATTATCTTTCAGGATTTCCGCCTCATCGACAAAAAGACGGTGTGGGAAAATCTGGCCTTCGTCATGCGGGCGGTGGGTGCGTCCAACCGCGAGATCCGCCGCCGCATCCCCTACGTGCTGGAGCTGGTGGGTCTGGAACAGAAGGCGGACCACTATCCCACGGAGCTTTCCGGCGGCGAGCAGCAGCGCGTGGCCATTGCCCGGGCGCTGGTGAATAATCCCAGCATGATCATTGCTGACGAGCCCACGGGTAATCTGGACCCCCAGCGTTCGCTGGAGATCATGACCCTGCTGGACAAGATCAATGAACTGGGCACCACCGTTCTGGTGGTCACCCATGAAAAGGCGCTGGTCAACCGCTTCGCGCGGCGAGTGGTGGCCATCGAAAACGGACGGATAATCAGCGACGAGACGGGTGGGTATTACAATGGCCAGAAGACTTAATTCCGGATATTACATTACCGAAGGCTTCCACAACGTGTTCAGCCACGGGTTTATGTCCTTTGCCGCCGTGTGCATGATCGTGGCCTGCCTTCTGATCATGGGCACATTCACCCTGCTCGCGGTCAATTTGGAGCACATGCTGGGTGAGTTGGAAAAGGAAAATGAATTTCTGGCCTATGTGGACGATAGCTATACACAGGAACAGGCTCGAGGTCTGGAACAGGAGCTGACCAAACTGGACAACGTGGCCGAGGTCACCTTTGTCACCCGGGAACAGGCGCTGGAGGACTTCCTGCAGGGCCGTGAGGAGAATAAACTGTTGTCCAACCTGC
The DNA here is from genome assembly GCA_045591745.1 of Lawsonibacter sp. Classification (GTDB taxonomy): domain Bacteria; phylum Bacillota; class Clostridia; order Oscillospirales; family Oscillospiraceae; genus Lawsonibacter. Next base: position 3,942 of record JAZNTL010000046.1, on the reverse strand, counting down.
CCGCCAGCGTGCTGCGGGATCGCTACCGCATCCATGTGAAGGACATCGAGGACATGTCCGAAACGGTGAAGCTGGTAGAGGGGGTACAGGGCATCGCCAAAATCAGCGTGATGCTGAAGGTGGCACAGGGCTTTGTACTCATGCGCAATATCGCCGCCGGTGTAGCGCTGATCCTGATTGGCATTTTGATGATCATTTCCCTGTTCATCATTTCCAATACCATCAAGCTGGCCACCTTCCATCGCCGGGAGGAGATCGCCATTATGAAGATGTGCGGCGCTACCAACGGCTTTGTGCGCTGGCCCTTTGTATTTGAGGGATTGATCCTTGGGATGACAGGCGCGGTCTTGGCATTTTTCCTCCAGTGGGGCATCTACCAGCTGGTGTGCAGCGCGGTCATTGAGGCCAACGGCTTAAGCCTTGTGGTCGTTATCCCCTATGCGGACATGGCCAAGCGTATTCTTGCCATCTTTGCCGCGTCCGGCTTTGTCATCGGTGTGGGCGGCTCCCTGATGGCCATTCGTAAGTTCCTTCAGGTTTGATAAAAGGAGAGATCAATATGAGCAAGAGACAGAAAAGACAGAAGATCGTGGTTTCCGTGCTGGCCGGCCTGATGGCTGTGCTGATGGTGCTGCCCATGCTGCTCAATGCCCTGAGCATGCTGTAAGGTGACGGCCATGGGAAAGACACGGGGATACAGCCGCCTGCTGCGGCGGACCCTTTGTGTGCTGCTGGCTTTTGTGCTGCTGGTGCCCTTGCCCGCTGTGGTGGCACCGGATGCCAGAGCGGTCACGCAGGCGGAGATCGACAGCCTGAAGGCCAATGCCGGGGATCTGGACCGGCAGAAGGCCGAACTGCAAAAGCAGCTCAAGGCCATCGCCGCCGACAAGAACAAGGCCATGGACCAGAAGCAGCTGCTGGAACAGCAAATCGATGTGATCCAGGCGGAGATCAGCAACATCAATCAGCAGATCACAAAATACGACGAGCTGATCACTCAGGCGCAGAACGGAATTGCCCAAACCCAGCAGGAGGAGGCGCAGCTGTACGAGCTGTTTTGCCAACGGGTGCGCTATATGGAGGAGGAGGGCGACGTCAACTACTGGGCTATCCTCTTTCATGCCGCCAGCTTTTCCGATCTGCTGGACCGACTGATCATGGTGGATGAGATCATGGAGTATGATAATGCTGTCATGGATAGTCTCATTGCCACCAGACAGCAGTTAGAAGATAGTAAAAACCAGCTGGAGCAGGCCCGCACCGCTCAGCAGGCGGCCAAGGAAAAACAGGTGGCTGCCCGCAAGGAGCTGGAGAGCCGCGAGGCCGAGGTAGACAAGCTGCTGGCCCAGATCAACAAGGAGAAAAAGCAGGTCGAGCACTCGGTCAAGGAGCTGGAAGCCCTTGCCAAGCAGATGGACGCCGAGATCGCCAAGAAGCAGAAGGAACTGGCCGCTCAGCTTGCCGCACAGGGCAAGAAGATCACCAGTGAAAAGGGCTACAAGTGGCCGTTGACCGACTATACCAACCTGTCCTCTCTCTATGCCGGACGCATTGACCCCTTTACCGGGAAAAAGGCCACCCACTCCGGCATTGATGTGCCCGCCCCCAAGGGAGTCAAGATCCTGTCCGCCAAGAGTGGTGTGGTCCTGACCTCCGCCTATAACAAGGGTGGCTACGGAAACTACGTGGTGGTGGACCACGGCAATGGAAATACCACCCTGTATGCCCACATGAGTTCCCGGTCTGTTAAGGCGGGAGACGTGGTCAAGCAGGGCCAGGTTCTGGGTCTGGTGGGTACCACGGGCCGCTCCACCGGTAACCACCTGCACTATGAGATCCGTGAAAACAACGTGCGTATCGACCCGGTCACCCGTTATTCCGGTCTGACCTATAAGGGAAAGAAGCTGTAACAAAAATCCCTGCTCAGCTTTGCTGAGCAGGGATTTTATTATGTTCCATCCTCTGGAAGCAACCGGGTAAGGACCATGGCTGCCAAAATGAAAATGCACGGCATCAGAAAGTAACGGTAGCGAGACTGGACTTCTACGATCAAATGGACGGCGTAATAGCCGCACAGCAGCAGAACAAGGGGGAGGGAGCGGTCACATCGCTCCTGACTGCGCAGGCGGACAAGCAGCCCAAGAAACGCAAGACCAAAGGCGAGCAGGTAAATACCCTTGTCAAACCCGCTCAGAAGCAGCTGCAAAGAATTCCAGGAAAGTCCGGCAATGGCGGGTGCGTCCGGATCCAGATGGCCAAAGCCCCAGTACAGGTCCTCGTTACCTGCCCACATGACTGCACTCTTGCGCCATGCAAGACCCGCCAGCTTGGCCGGGCCTACGCTCAGCCGTTCCTGTACGGCCTTAGTCATGGCGTGGTGTCCCTCCTGCGTGGGCAGGGACAGATAAGTTTCGTAGTCGCTACGGTTCCAGCTGCCGCTGCTGTCCTGATTTAACCCCACCACGAACTTCCACATGGGCTGGTTATTGGCAAGCCCCTCCGGGTTGATGCCGGAGGAAACGATCAGGCCGGACAGCGCCGCACCCACAAGGAAATAGCTGATGGCGACACAGGCACCGTGCAGCGCATCACGCAGCTGTGCCCGGTGTGCCGAGCGGATCAGAAGCCACAGGACTGAAGCCAGCATCACGATCACACCGATGGGCCGCATGGCATTGCCTAAGGCAATCAGCGTGCCTGCGCCCAGTGCGCGCAGGGGAGTGGTACGCTCAGAAAGCAGAAGATACAAGGCGCTGTAAAGGAGAAATACAGACAGGTGCTGGTTGGTCAGCACCCCCGCCAGAAACAGGGGAGCGGGATAAATGCAGTAGAGAACACCTGCGGCCATGGCCGCCCGCTCCGGCAGAAAACGCTTTGCCAGCGCATAGACCAGCACGTTTGTCCCCGCCAGCCAAAGGGCATTGAGCAGCTGCAGGGGGAGCAGGGAGTTGCCGAACAGGGAGATGACCAGCGCCTGGTAAGCTACGAAGGCCGACTGATAGGCCCAGTTGAAGAAGTAGATATCGTTCAGATAATCGTGGTTGCCGGTGGCCAGCTGCCCGGCGGCGGCATACATGGTTTGGAAATCCTGCACCGGCTCAGAGCCCAGCCATAGAATAAAGCAAAGGGCCAGCACGAAGCGAACAAGGAACAGTGCTGCACCAAAGCCGCGGAAGGGGCGCAGATACCGCAGACAAAGGGCAAGAACGACGCATCCGGCCAGCAACCCAGCCAGTACCACTACAGGCTGTCCGGCGGGAAGCCGGAGAATATTTTGGATCAGGATAACGGCACAAAAGCAGACGGCACACAGGGTGCAAAACCGCCCGGCCAGCGTTCCTGTTTTGTTGAGCATAGCGCACCTCCCCGGATAGGATATGGTAAGGACAGTATATCATCTCCGGCCGTTGGGGGCAATAAAATTCCGGGAAGATATTGCCTTTGCCCTAAAAAAGCGGTAAAATAAAGAAAAGAAATATCTGTACCCTTAATTATATTGAAGGAGGAAACAACCATGGCATTTTTTGATGATTTGAAGGAAAAAGTTGCCGATCTGGCTCAGGCTGGTGTTGCCAAGTCCAAGCAGCTGGCGGAGATCGCCAAGCTCAAGGCGGCTAACATGAGCGAACAGGACACCATCCGTAAGGCCTATCTGGAGATCGGCAAGCTCTATTATGCCGAGAAGGGCGCTACTCCCGAGGGCGGTTATGCCGCCGCCTGCGAAAAGATCACTGCGGCCAACGCCAATATCGCCGCCAACAATGCCAAGATCGAGGATCTGAAGGATGGAGACGAAGATGTGGCCGCTGCTGCCGCAGATGCCGTTGTCGTGGAGGAGATCCCCGCCATTGAAGTGGTGGCGCAGGACGTTACCGCCGAGGACATCGCCGACGAGCAGCCCAAAACCGAGTAAACGCAAAGCAAAAGACCTGCCGCAAAGCG
>JAZNTL010000045.1:0-7011 GCA_045591745.1 Lawsonibacter sp. | reverse complement strand
GGGCCTCCCCTTCGCTTTTTCCCTGTCGGATATTGACATTTTCCCGTTTTCTCCCCCAAAATCCCCCTTTCAAAAAAGCAACATCCGCAAATTTACATGAATTTTTCTCCTATCATTGATACTTATGCAAGCTTTCCTACGTTCAGAAGGCAAAAACCAAGTCCCGCTGCAGTTCAGCGGGACTTGGTTTTCGCAATATTACAACATTTTCACGATACGCTCCACAGCTTCCTTGGTAGCCTGCGCATCACCAAAGGCCGTGAGACGAACGTAACCCTCTCCACTGGGACCAAAACCCGCGCCGGGGGTACAGGCCACGTTGGCCTTTTCCAGCAGGAAATCAAAGAATTCCCAGGAACCCATGTTATCCGGGGTCTTGAGCCAGATATAGGGCGCGTTCACACCGCCGGAGGCAGACAGGCCGGCTCGGCTCAGACCATCCATGATGACCTTGGTGTTAGCGCGGTAGTAGTCGATGACCTCCTGGGTCTGCTTCTGTCCCTCAGGCGTATAGATGGCGGCGGCGGCGCGCTGGACCACGTAGGGCACACCGTTGAACTTGGTGCACTGGCGGCGGTTCCACAGAGCGTTGAGCTTGGCCCCGTCCCGCTCCAGATCCTTGGGCACCACGGTATAGGCACAGCGGTTGCCGGTGAAACCGGCGGTCTTGGAGTAGGACCGGAACTCGATGGCACAGGTGCGGGCACCCTCGATCTCGTAGATAGTGTGGGGCACATCCTCCTCCGTGATAAAGGCCTTGTAGGCAGAGTCATAGAGGATGACGGAGCCGTTCTTGTTGGCATAGTCCACCCATGCCTTGAGCTGCTCCCGGGTAGCCACAGCGCCGGTGGGGTTATTGGGGAAGCACAGGTAGATCAGATCCGCCTTCTCCTTGGGGATCTCGGGAGAGAACCCGTTGGCCTGCACACAAGGCATATAGATCAGCTTGTTCCAGCGGCCCAATTCCTCCTGATAATCACCGGCACGGCCGGCCATGGCGTTGGTATCCACATAGACGGGATAAACGGGGTCACACACAGCCACCACGTTGTCCACACCAAAGATGTCGCCAATATTGCCGCAGTCACTCTTGGCACCGTCGGATACGAAGATCTCGTCGGGGGCAATGTCCACCCCGCGGGTCTTATAGTCATGCTCAGCAATGGCTTCACGCAGGAAGTCGTAGCCCTGCTCCGGGCCGTAGCCCCGGAAGGTCTCCGCCGCGCCCATCTCGTCCACGGCCTTGTGCATAGCCTCGATGACAGCGGGCACCAGAGGCCGGGTCACGTCGCCAATGGACAGCTTAATGATCTTGGCATTGGGATTGGCGGCGGAATAGGCCGAAATACGGCGGGCCACCTCAGAAAACAGGTAGCTGCCGGGAAGCTTGAGATAATTTTGGTTGACTTTGGTCATGTTTCTTACTCCTTTATAATCAATAGACGGTGAGATATTTCTCCCGCTCCCAGGAGGACACGCGGATGCGGTACTCTTCCCACTCTTTGCGCTTGCCCTCAATGTAGTTGGTGGCAACATGCTCACCCAAAACCTCCAGAATCACGTCGTCCTTCTCCAGCTCTGCCAGCGCCTCGTCCAGACTGCCGGGCAGGCTGTCGATGTGATGGACCTTGCGGGTCTCTTCATCCATCTCATAGATGTTCTCCACGATCTCAGGGGGCGGGGTCATCTTTTTGGCAATACCGTCCAAGCCCGCCGCCAGACATACCGCAGCCGCCAGATAGGGGTTGCAGGAGGGGTCTGGGCTGCGCAGCTCCAGCCGAGTGGACTTTCCACGGGCGGCAGGAATGCGAATCAGGGCAGAGCGGTTGGAAGCGGACCACGCCTTGTAGCAGGGCGCCTCATAGCCCGGAACCAGACGCTTATAGGAGTTGACCAACGGATTGGTAATGGCGGTAAAGCCCTTTACATGGGCCAGCAGACCGGCAATAAACTGATAGGCCGTCTCGGACAGCTGCTTGTGTCCGTTGGGATCATAAAAGACATTCTCGCCGTTTCGGAACAGAGACATGTTCATGTGCATGCCGTTGCCTGCCTCGCCAAAAATAGGTTTGGGCATGAAAGTAGCGTGCAGCTTGTGCTTCTGCGCAATGGTCTTGGCCACCAGCTTAAAGGTCATCACGTTGTCCGCACCGCGCAGGGCATCGGCATACTTAAAGCCGATCTCATGCTGTCCGGCGGCCACCTCGTGGTGAACGGCTTCGATCTCAAAGCCCATTTTCTCCAGCACCAAACACATCTCCTGCCGTGCAGGCTCACCCCGGTCCAGAGGGCCAAGATCGAAATAGCCCACCTCGTCATTGGTGTGGGTGGTGGGGTTGCCCCGCTCGTCGGTCTCGAACATGAAGAACTCCATCTCCGGGCCAATGTTAAAGGTATCAAAGCCCATGCTCTTGGCACGCTCGATCACCCGGTGCAGCACCCCTCTGGGGTCGCCCACAAAAGCGGTACCATCAGGATTATGTACGTCACAGATCAGTCGGGCCACCTTGCCGTATTCCGGCTGCCAGGGCAGCACCACAAAGCTGTTCAGATCGGGGTAAAGATACTGGTCGGACTCATTGATGCGCACAAAGCCCTCGATAGAGGAACCGTCAATGGCGATTTGATTGCTGATGGCCTTCTCCACCTGAGAGGCGGTGACCACAACATTCTTCAGCTGGCCGAAAATATCCACAAACTGCATGCGGATAAAATCGATCTTTTCTTCCTTGACGATGCGGATGATGTCTTCCTTAGTATATGCCATAAAAATACCCCTTTCCTTCCCGCCTTTCGGCGTGGGTAAAATAATCCCTTATAAAAATTTAGTATACACGATACAGCCCGGGTGTCAAGCAGTTTCGCCCATTAAAGTGCATAAAATGCAGTTATAACCGGGCCTGAAATTCCTCTAATTTTAAGGTCAGCACCTCAGGACGATTGTCCTCCGGTTTGTCCAGCACGTGTTCCAGCAAAAAGCGCTGCGCCGCACCGATTTGTATACCCTTCAGGCCTCTTTGGGCCAGTTCACCGCCGCAGATTGCCAGCTGCTCCACACGCACGCAGGGATTTTGAGACAGCACCGCTTCCAGTTGGCGCAACGCCTTCTCCCCTGCCATGGCAGCACCCGCGCGGCAACCGTCCGTTCCATAGGCTGCCAGTGCCTTGCGCCATCCCATATCATCCTGTGGAAGTCCCTGCCGCAAAAGTGTCCACCCCGCCTCACAGCCGCGGATGGTCACCCCATCCAGCTTCAGCGCCCGCAAAAAATCCTCCACCGATGTAATGCATCCTTCCTCCATCAGCCGGGCACACAGCTCCGCCCAGCACAGCAGCGGCTCGGCAGGAAGGTGCGGCAGACCGCAAAATCCCATGGGACATCCGCTCGCCCAACGGCTCATCAGCCCGAAAGAAAAGAACTGCGTCACGCATGCGGGTCTATCCGAGCACAGGGTCTTCTCCACCTCCACCCGCACTCGCTCCGCGGCAATATGTTCCGCTCCCCCGGCACAAGCACGTATAGCAGCCGCAGTCTCCTGCGTTAGTTGAAATCCCAGTTGCGCGGCAAATCGCACCGCCCGGAACATACGCAGAGCATCCTCTGCAAATCTCTGCTCCGGCTTGCCTACGCAGCGGATGATCCCATCTTTCAAATCTGCCTGTCCACCAAACAGGTCGACGATTTTACCATCCGGAGCCAGTGCCATGGCATTGATGGTAAAGTCCCGGCGGGACAGGTCTTCCCTCAGCGTGGCATCAAAGTACACCATATCCGGGTGGCGACCATCGGAATAGCCACTTTCGCCGCGGAACGTTGTCACTTCGACGGATTCATCCTTTAAAATCACCGTAATGGTCCCATGCTTTACACCGGTTGGAACTACATGTTCAAACAGTGCCATCACCTGCTCCGGTCTGGCACTTGTGGCAACATCCCAGTCTCCCGGCACACGGCCCAGCAACAGGTCACGGACACAACCACCTACAGGATATGCATCAAAACCCGCATCCCGCAAAGTACGGCAGCACTGTACCGTTCCGGCACTCACCTGTTCCCACAGCATTTTTTCACCTGCTTCCGGTCTATTTTCGCTCTCAGCGGTCTATTATTTCACCGTGGGAACTCTTGCCAATCACCCCACAGTGTAATATAATAGTTTTATACTCTCATTATAAACTGGAATAAAGGATGTGTAAACCATATGGTTTCTCATGACATCCATGAATATTTGCGTCCCGGCCGCCGTGCCCATCTGGTGGGTGTTGGCGGTGTATCCATGTCTCCACTGGCCGAAGTGCTTCACGGTGCCGGAATGACCATTACCGGCTCTGATATGCAGGAAAGCCGTACTGTGGCTCGTCTGCGCAGCGTTGGCGTTCACGTGGTCATCGGACATCTGCCCGAAAGCGTGCAGGGTGCCGACTGTGTCATCCGCACCGCCGCCGTCCATGACGACAATCCTGAGATCGCCGCCGCCCGTGCCGCAGGCATCCCCGTCTTTGAGCGGGCACAGGCGTGGGGTGCGCTTATGCGCCACTACCGCAACGCTCTGTGCGTGTCCGGAACCCATGGAAAAACCACCACCACCTCCATGTGCACCCACATCTTCATGGCCGCGCAGGCCGACCCCACAGTCATGATCGGAGGCACGCTTCCCATGCTGGGTGTGGGTCATCGGGTAGGTCAGGGAGACACCATTATTATGGAGTCCTGCGAGTACTGCGACTCCTTCCTCTCCTTCTTCCCCACCGTAGCGGTCGTCTTAAATGTGGAAGCCGACCATCTGGACTACTTCGCCGACTTGGACGCGGTAAAGCGCTCCTTCCGGGCCTTTGCCGAGCTGGTACCGGCAGATGGCTGTGTGGTGGCTAACGCAGAGGACATAAACACCATGGATGCCCTTTCCGGATTGGATCGCACCCTGCTTACTTTTGGCATAGAACAAGGCGATGTAAAGGCCGAAAACCTGTCATGGCATCACGGTCTGGCTGAATTTGACATCGTAATAAAGGGCAGTCATTATTCCCACGTCGCGCTGCAAGTGCCCGGTATCCATAATGTAAAAAACGCTCTGGCCGCCGCCGCAGCCGCCTATATGCTGCATATCCCCGGTGAAGCGGCTGCAAAGGGTCTGGCCGATTTTATCGGCGCAGGCCGCCGCTTTGAGCACAAGGGCGAATTCCACGGGGCACAGATCTATGATGACTATGCCCATCATCCCAGCGAGCTGGAGGCCCTGCTCACCACCGCAAAAACGCTGGGCTATGAGCGGATCATCTGTGCCTTTCAGCCCCACACCTACACCCGCACCAAGGAGCTGTTCGATGACTTTGTCCGGGTACTGAAGCAGGCGGACATCACCTTATTAGCCGAGATCTATGCCGCCCGGGAAAAGAACACCATTGGCATCTCCTCCCGGGATTTGGCCGAACACATCCCCGGCGCCCGTTTCTTTGCCTCGCTGGATGAAGTGACCGACTGTCTTGCACAGCTGGCCCGCCCCGGCGACCTGATCCTCACCGTGGGAGCAGGCAATATCTACACCGCAGGAGAAGCGTTGCTGAAAAAATAAGTAAAACCACCGGCATCCAAATGATGCCGGTGGTTTTGTTCATTGTCCGTGCGCAGCAACCGCTTCCAACACTTCGTATCGATCCATTGGGAAGGGCTTTTTCATGGCAAGGGCCTGTTCGATATCCATGTCCACCACTTTTCCATCCTTGGTCGCGACCACGCGGTTTCCCTTGCCCTGCAGCAGGCACTGCACCGCATGATAGCCCAGGCGGGTGGCCGTTTCCCGATCCCGGGAAGAGGGCGAGCCGCCCCGCTGAATGTGGCCCAGCACGGTGACACGTGGGTCAAGACCGATGGAGTCCTTGATCTGTGCCGCAATGTCAAATGCATTGCCAGCTCCCTCCGCCACCACGATCATATAATGGGTGCGTCCGGACAGTCGGGCCTGCCGAATCTTCTCCACAACGTCCCGCTCGATATCCACAGGCCGTTCGGGAATGAGCACAGCGGTGGCACCGGTGGCGATGCCCACATACAGAGCGAGATAGCCCGCCTGACGGCCCATGACCTCCACCAGTGAACACCGCTCATGAGACTGCATGGTATCGCGCAGCATATCAATGGCATCCACCGCCGTATTGCAGGCGGTATCAAAGCCGATGGTATACTGGGAGCAACCAATATCATTGTCGATGGTAGCCGGGATTCCCACCACAGGGATACCGTGCCGAGACAGGGCCAGTGCGCCGCGGAACGTTCCATCGCCGCCAATGGCAACAATGGCATCCAGCCCCAACAGGCGGCAGGTATCCACAGCTTTGCACTGACCTTCTTCGGTCATAAACTCCTCGCTGCGGGCCGTATAGAGCACCGTACCACCCTTTTCAATAACGTGGCTGACGCTGGACGCGTCCATACGCACAAAGTCACCGTTGATCAAACCGTTATAGCCTCGGCGGATACCAATACATTCCACCCCCTGCCCCAGTGCGGTGCGCACCACCGCGCGTACCGCCGCATTCATGCCGGGGGCATCTCCGCCACTGGTCAGAATTCCGATTCGTTTGATTGCTTGCTGCATATTGTGTCCACTTCCTTGGTTAAATTGCCGCTTTATTATGCCATTATCCCCCACAACTGTCAATCAAATCCCACGTGTTTGAGCAATATTGAACACCAGAAAAACTTTTTAAAAAAAGGCGATTTTTCCTGTTGACAGACAACGCTTCATCAAGTATAATAATCCCTGCCGCTTGAGTTCGCGGTCAACAGGGGAGCATAGCTCAGCTGGTAGAGCGCATGCCTTACAAGCATGATGTCACAGGTTCGAGCCCTGTTGTTCCCACCATTTTCCTTTACCATCTGGCTCGGTAGTTCAGTTGGTTAGAACGCCGGCCTGTCACGCCGGAGGTCGAGGGTTCAAGTCCCTTCCGAGTCGCCATTTGCCTCTGTAGCTCAGTTGGTAGAGCAGAGGACTGAAAATCCTCGTGTCGTTG
>JAZNTL010000044.1:0-5485 GCA_045591745.1 Lawsonibacter sp. | reverse complement strand
TTGCGCAGCTTCAGGCCGAAAGCCATGTTGTCATACACGGTCATGTGGGGGTACAGAGCGTAGCTCTGGAAGACCATGGCGATGTCACGGTCCTTGGGCTCCACGTCGTTGACCAGGCGATCGCCGATGTACAGCTCGCCGTCGGTGATCTCTTCCAGACCAGCGATCATACGCAGAGTGGTGGACTTACCGCAGCCGGAAGGACCGACCAGAACCATAAACTCCTTGTCCGCGATGTCCAGATCGAAAGCGTGAACCGCCTCGAAACCGCCCTCGTAGACCTTCTTCAGTTTCTTCAGGGTAACAGATGCCATAATTTCTTGACCGCAGGGATCCTGCCTCCGCAGAGGTCCCCTCATGCACGGGGAGCGGCCCCGAGCACTTTACGACAGGTCTCCACACTGCCGCACCGCCGGCCGGCGGATTTTCCTCCTTTAATGTAACCTCTGCACACCTATGGTAATGGAGTAGGGGTGCAGGGCCTGATTGAGGTATACCTGCGGCCAAATAGCCGCAAAGTACCATTAGTAGTTTAATGCAGCGCCGGTCCAATGTCAAGAAGGACTTGGTTCACAGCCTTTTTTTCGGCACTTTCACCCTTTTTCAGGACTGAATTTGGGCACTTTGCCCTACCACGCCCTCCGGCACAAGAACGGGTCGGAATTCCATCATCTTGTCGTGCCGGGCCGTGTCATAAAAGGTCAGCAGAAACAGCTCTCTGCGGAACTCCACAAACTCGCCCAGAGCGGTCTTTTCCAGCTCGACCCAGTCAAAAACAAGGGTGTCGTCCTCCTCCAGCAGCATCCGGGTGGGCTTGTCACAGACAAGGAAGTCCACCTCGTCGTTGGTCAAGTAGGCCACCAGCTGCATGTTGCCGATGCCGCTCTCCACATCGTCGTCGGCAAAAACGGGGTAATTGAGTCCCTCAGGCCATTGGCTGTTTGCCACAAGAATGTCTGCCGCGGCCTGAATTTCATAGCAGTAGTCACCGGGGGTGACCAGATACAGCCAGTCCCGGCGCTTCTCGTTTTCCCGATACTCGCCGATATACACCACAATGCCAATGATGAGGGAGATGGTCACAAAAATATGCAGTCCGTAATAGTGGAGGATGTATCTGAACTTCTCCTCGCGGCTCATCTTGGAAAACAGGTCTTTGGCCATCCGCCGCTCATGGTCCAACTCTTTCTTTCTCATGGGTCGCTTCCTTTCGATGGTTTTCTCCGTTCCAGTATAACCCAAGCACAAGGGCTACGGATGAACGAATTGTAAATTCCCTTTATAAGCCTACTTCCTGTTGCGCTTCGTCTTTGGTATAGCAGTTGACGAACTTCACGTGGGACTTGTCCTGCTTGCGGGGCATTTCCATTAGGAAATGTTATCACATCGACGCCAATAATTCAACGCAAAAGCCCGGCCGTCTCAAAAAAGATGGCCGGGCTTTCTCTTTAGTTGGATGCCGCTGCCTGCGCGGTGGCGGCACGCTTTTCTTCCAGTGCATCCTTGAGGATCATATCCTTCACCTTCATCAGACGAATGGTGTTGGCCCGCTCGTTTTCATCCAGCTTCATGGTGATATACTTAATGCTGGACTGCATCTGGGGGATCTTCACATACTCCAGCGCATTGACGCGGCGGCGGGTCTTTTCGATCTCCTCCGCCAACAGCTGGCCGGTCTTTTCGATGCGGGCCAGCTTGAGCATATCCTGAAACACCCCGGACAGCTCGCTCACCGCGTCGTCCAGCTCACCGCTGGTCTGGGCAAAGCCGTAGGGATAGATTTGGGACGGGTCGTCATTTTGGGTGCGGAAGTGATATTCCGGCACGTTGACGGACATGACGTTCTCAAAGGTCATGTCCAGCTGCACGCTCTGCTTGGGATACATGTGGGACTGCTCCAGCATCTCCGGGGACATGAGGGCGGAGGCTACGGTAAAGGAGCCGTGGGCACGCATGAGTGCCTGCTCCACCCGGGCACGCAGGGCGCGGTTTTCCCGCACAACGTCCATGAACTGCTTCATCAGCTCATCCCGCTTGTCCTTGAGCAGCTTGTGGCCCCGCTGGGCGGTCTTGAGCCGGCCTTTGAGCCGGGTCAACTCCATGCGGGTTGGATTGATGGTCGTGGAAGGCATTTACTTCCCTCCTTGATCCTTTTTTGGCAGGTACTTTTCGATATACTCCGGCTTGATGCGCTTGAGTTCGGAGGCGGGCAGGATGCTCAGCAGCTCCCAACCCAGATCCAGCGTCTCCTCAATGGAGCGGTTCTCGTCAAAGCCCTGACCTACATAGCGCTTTTCAAACTCGTCGGCAAACTTGGCATACAGCAGGTCGGTGGGGGACAGAGCCGCCTCGCCCAAAATGGACATAAGCTCCTTGTTCTCCTTGCCGGTGGCATAGGCAGCAAATAGCTGGTTCATGGTGCCGGAGTGGTCCTCGCGGGTCTTGCCTTCGCCGGTACCCTTGTCCTTCAGACGGGACAGGGAGGGCAGCACGTCCACAGGGGGCGTCACACCACGGCGGAACAGCTCTCGGGACAGGATGATCTGGCCCTCGGTGATATAGCCGGTCAGGTCGGGGATGGGGTGGGTCTTGTCGTCCTCGGGCATGGTGAGGATGGGGATCATGGTAATAGAGCCCTCCTTGCCCATCTGACGACCGGCACGCTCGTACATGGTGGCAAGGTCGGTATACAGATAGCCGGGGTATCCTCGGCGGCCGGGCACTTCCTTCTTGGCGGGAGAGATCTCACGCAGTGCCTCGGCATAGTTGGTGATGTCGGTCAGGATGACCAGCACGTGCATCCCCTGCTCGAAGGCCAGATACTCCGCGGCAGTCAGGGCCATACGGGGGGTGGCGATACGCTCTACCGCCGGGTCGTTAGCCAGATTGGTGAACAGTACCGTGCGGTCAATGGCGCCGGTGCGCTTGAACTCGCTGACAAAGAACTCCGATTCCTCGAAGGTGATGCCAATAGCTGCAAAGACCACGGCGAACTTGCTCTCCCCATCCAGCACCTTGGCCTGACGGGCAATTTGGGCTGCCAGATTGGCATGAGGCAGGCCCGAGCCGGAGAAGATGGGCAGCTTCTGTCCGCGCACCAGCGTGTTCAGACCATCGATAGAGGACACACCGGTTTGGATAAACTCGTTGGGATAGTTGCGGGCGGCGGGATTCATGGGCAGGCCGTTGATATCCCGGTACTCCTCTGCCAGAATGGCGGGGCCGCCGTCAATGGGCTGGCCCATGCCGTTGAACACGCGGCCCAGCATATCGCCGGACACCGCCAGCTGCAGGGGGTGTCCCAAAAAGCGCACCTTGGAGTCACGCAGGTTGATGCCTGCGGAGTTTTCAAACAGCTGGACCACGGCGCTGTCGCCGTTGACCTCCAGCACCTTGCAGCGGCGCACAGAGCCGTCGGTCAGTTCGATCTCGGCCAGCTCGTCGTAGGTGACGCCCTGCACCTTTTTGACCACCATCAAGGGCCCGTTGATCTCTTCAATGGTCTTATATTCACGGATCACAGTTCGTCGCCTCCTTTCTCGGCCAAGGCACGGATCTGCTCTTCCATCTGACAGGAGAGCGCCTCATAGTTCTCTTTATACTCATCGGCAGGCACGCTCTTGGCCCGGCCGATGCCCACGCGGGCGGAAATGTTGAACAGCTCATTTACCTCCGCGCCTGCGGCGGCAGCCTCGCGGCACAGCCGGTCGTAGTCCAGGATCAGCTGCATCATGCGGCCCTGACGGTCGTACTCGGAGAAGGAGTCAATGTCCACAAAGGAGTTCTGCTGCAGGAAGTCCTCCCGGATCATCTTGGCCACCTCAAGGGTGATCTGGTCCTTGGCAGACAGGGAATCCTTACCTACCAGCTGAACGATCTCGTTCAGGCTTGCCTCTTCCTGAAGCATGGCCATGGCCCACTCCCGGTTGGCAAGGAAGTCCTTGCCCAGATTTTCGTCATACCACGGCTTCAGCGACTCCAGATACAGGGAATAGGAGTTGAGCCAGTTGATGGCGGGGAAGTGACGGCGATAGGCCAGCGAAGCGTCCAGCGCCCAGAACACCTTGACGATACGCATGGTGGCCTGAGACACCGGCTCGGACAGGTCGCCGCCGGGAGGAGAGACCGCACCCACGGCGGTCAGGCTGCCCCTGCGGTCGTCCGTGCCCAGACAGGACACGCTGCCCGCACGCTCATAGAACTGGGACAGGCGGGATGCAAGGTAGGCGGGATAGCCCTCCTCGCCGGGCATCTCTTCCAGACGTCCGGACATCTCACGCAGAGCCTCGGCCCAGCGGGAGGTAGAGTCGGCGATAACGGCCACGTCATAACCCATGTCACGGAAATACTCGGCAATGGTGATGCCGGTATAAATGGATGCCTCACGGGCAGCCACAGGCATATCGGAGGTGTTGGCGATGAGCACCGTGCGCTTCATCAGCGACTCGCCGGTACGGGGGTCGATCAGTTCGGGGAACTCCCGAAGCACGTCGGTCATCTCGTTGCCGCGCTCACCGCAGCCGATGTAGACCACCAGATCTACGTCCGACCACTTTGCCAGCGCGTGCTGCATCACGGTCTTGCCCGAACCGAAGGGGCCGGGGATGGCGGCAGTACCGCCCTTGGCCACGGGGAACAGGGTATCCACGATGCGCTGTCCGGAGGACAGGGGTCTCTTGGGGGGATACTTATGCTTGTAGGGACGGCCCACACGCACCGGCCACTTCTGCATCAGGGTCAGCACCTGAACAGTGCCGTCGGCCAGTTCCAGCTTTGCCACCGTCTCGGTAACGGTGAACTCACCGTCCTCGATGGCCGCAACGGTTCCCTCCATCTTCGGTGGGACCATGATCTTGTGCAGGATGGAGGGGGTCTCCTGAACGGTGCCCAGCACGTCGCCGCCCACCACCTTGTCGCCCACCTTGGCCGTGGGGACAAAGGTCCACTTCTTGTCCCGATCCAGCGCGGGCACTTCCACACCGCGGGGCAGGCTGTTGCTGCCCGCCTTCTTCATGATCTCGTCCAGCGGACGCTGGATACCGTCATAGATGTTCTCGATCAGACCGGGGCCCAGCTCCACGGACAGAGGGGCGCCGGTGGTGACCACCTCGGCGCCGGGTCCAAGGCCGGAGGTCTCCTCATACACCTGAATGGAGGCCGAGCCGCCCGTCATGGTGAGGATCTCACCGATCAGACGCTGCTCGCCCACACGGACCACGTCAGCCATATTGGCCTCCTCCAGTCCCGTGGCCACCGCCAGAGGGCCGGAGACCTTGTCGATCTTTCCCATAGGCTAAAACCTTCTTCCTTCAACGGGGGGCCACAGGCCGCCCCTACATTTTTCTTGCTATAGGTTCCCCTGTGTAAGGGGCACGCCGTATTCGTAGGGGCCGATGCCCTCATCGGCCCGACGCTCCCCTCAGTCAGAGGATATCCGCGCCAACCGCCCGTTCCACCGCGGTCTTGATGTCGGCCATACCGATCC
>JAZNTL010000043.1:0-8377 GCA_045591745.1 Lawsonibacter sp. | reverse complement strand
CTGTTATTATAATGCCTGTTTTTCCGTTTTACAAGCCAAAGACGGCAAATTTTGCCTGAATTTAATAGGTTGGGATAAAAAACATCCACGGAGCGGTGACGATGGCAAGGGTAAGAGCCACGATGTGCCTCTCCCGGTCGGTCAGTTCAGCACAGGAGAGCATGACCCGCCGGTCGAAGAAGTAGATGCACACGCCGGACGCCGCCACCGCCAACCCCGTCCACAGGAAGGCCAGCGGAGACTTCCAGCAGTTATACATCACCGGCTCGATGAGAGGGCGCATCTCTTTGGAGACGGCGGAGGTGAGGAACATGGCGGGGAAGAGGACGGCCACACCCACAAAGTCGGCGGCGAAGCCCAGAAGCCAGATCTTCCACCACACCTGCTTCAAAACGGACGTTTTCTGCGTGTGCTTCAGGGCCATCAGAGTGAACAGCACCACTGCGCAGTCGATGAGCAGGTTGCCCGGCAGGGCGATGAGCCACACCTGCGGGAACAGGAACAGCATCCAGATGGGGAAGATCACGTTGTAAAGACGGGTCTGCTTCATAGGGACACCCCCTTGTTTTGCTTGCGCTTGCGGTATACAGCGCCGATGATGTTACCGATCAGAGCGAAGGTGAACAGAATGTCTGCATGGAACAGCGCGGTGTAGTTGAACAGCCAGAACACAATGGGAACGTACAGCGCATAGGCGGCCACAGGATAGAGGATGCACAAGCCCTGCCGTTTGCCCAGCGAGATGCCGGAGCAGAGGCTTACCACGGGGAAGATGACGTAGGGCATCAGCAGACCGGATAGGACAGGGAGGTAGGGATCCGAATCTATCCACACCAGTGCTATGGGCAGGAGGATACACAGCACCACAAGGAAGGGCAGGTAAGGCAGGGTCTCCCGCCATTTCAGAGGGGAGTGGGCGGGGGCCAGACCCAATTTGATTTTGATTTGTTCTACCTCCACATACCAGCCGATCCACCGTCCGAACCAGATGAGCAGATACAGCAGGGCATAGGATGTCAGGAAGAACCGGCTCAGGTCCAGCAGGCACTGCACCCAAAGGTTGAGCAGCACGAGCCCGCCGGTGACGACAAAGTGGACGAGGGAGTCCTTGATCAGGGAGTGGGTGTCGTCGGCGAAGGGCATGGAGGCGATGCCGATGGCGGCACCCAGCGCAAAGGCGCAGGTAAATTCCACCGCCGCAGCCAGCCAGTAGGAACCGAACATGGCCACGGTGGCACGGCTTACGATATTGAAGTCCCCCACGGGAACGACTCCCTGCGGGGTCAAGCCGGTCAGGTGGAACCAGAGCCAGAAGCCCAGCAGGAGCAGTTTTGCGCTCACACCGCCGATGATGGCCCGGGTGAGCAGTTTCTTTTTTTCGGTCACGGGAAACACCTCCTTACAGATCCAGCGCCTGCTTGATCTTCTTCAAACAGCGCCGGGATACGAAACAGGTCACGTCGCCGGTGAGGGTCATGCGGATGGTGCCGCTGAGACTCAGGTCAAGGGCGGTGACGTGGGACAGGTTGACGATCTCGGAGTGGGAGATGCGCACGAATTTGTGCCGGTCCAGCAATTCCTCCAACTCATACAGTCGCTGACGGACGGAGAAAATGCCCTCCGCTGTCTGGACGGATACGGTTTTGCCGTCGGCAAAGAAGCGCAGGATATGCTCCGGGGCCAGCAGTACCGCCCGGTCACCCCGGGTGGCGGTGATGGCGGTGGGCCGTCCGTGCTCCAGCCGCAGGAGCAGATCTTTGATCTCATCCGTCAGATCGGCGGCGGTGACGGTGATCTTCGGCTCGGTTTGAGCAGGGTCCAATTTGAATTCAACATCCATGGGCACATCCTCCTTTCCTGATTTTAGTATATAAGGTTTGGGATTTGCTGTCCAGCACTTTGGAACAGACGGTCATTTTCCGGGGATAAGTGGTCATACAGGAAAAATTCGGCGGACAGGAAGTATAAGAGACAGGGGAGGTGTCCACACTAAGGGCAAAGGGGCAACAGCCCCGAAGGAGGTAACGCATGAAAAAATCCACCCTTTGGAAGCGGGTGGGCGACTTCGTCATGGGGAAGGGCTTTTACATAGTCCTGACCCTGTGTGTCGCCACCATAGGGATCTCGGGCTATTATCTGGTATCGGTATTCAACAGCGGTGAGGAGCCGGAGCCTCTGCCGGTCGGCGGCGGGGCGCAGGTGGTCATTCCCAAGGACGAGGTGGTACAGCCGCCTATCCCCGACCAGTCCGGTGTGCCGCAGCTGGACGAGTATGAGAAAGAGGATGCAAAAAATGAAGAACCGCCCGCGCCCATTCAGGAGCAGCAGCCGGCCGCCGTGGTGGTACCGCCGGTGTATACCTGGCCGGTGAAGGGCGAAATCGTAGGCAATTTCAGTCTTGAGGTGCTGGCCTACGATGAGACCATGGGAGATTGGCGCACCCATTCCGGAGTGGATATTTCCGCCCAGCCGGGCACCCGGGTACTGGCCATGAGCAGCGGTACGGTGCAGCGGGTGTATGAAGACGATCTCATGGGCTCCACCGTGGTCATCGACCACGGAGAGGGACTGGTGAGCTATTACCACAATCTGACCGCCAGCCCCACCGTAAGCGAGGGGGACCAGGTGGTCACCGGAACGGTCATCGGCGCGGTGGGGGATACCGCCATTGCCGAGAGCGGACGGCCCTCCCACCTGCATCTGGAGGTATCTCTGGACGGAAGGCCGGTGGACCCGGTGGACTATCTGCCGCAATATTGAACAAAACGGGCGCGCCGCGGCATTGCTTGCGGTGTGCCCGTCTTTTGCTGGAAAAGAAAAGTATAAAAAAGCGAACAATATGTTCAATTTGCTCTTGTTGCGCAGCGTAAATTATGGTAAGATAAATTGCTAACTATACTGTTTGCGCATGAGGATATACGCAGTATCGGAACTCAAGAGCAAAGGAGACAAAACATATGGCAAGAAATCATCATTTCCTGCACAGTGGGACACAGGCCAAGCGGACGGCGAAAGCCGTTGTCCGCCGTGCCTTTGCGTCCATGCTGTCGGCGGCCCTGCTGTGTTCCGGCATGGTGTTCGCCCCCATCCCCGCCAAGGCGGCGGACACCGTTGCCAAGACGGAATTGTATTCTTTTGAAGCAACGGGTGCAAATGAAGGCGACTACACGGTTAACGCGGACAGACTGGAGAGCAACGTTCGGGCTAATACCAGTCAAACGTCGGGCGGAAAGACCAAGTATCACGGCCTGCTCACCTACCACGATGCTGCGATCTATTTGCCCGACGGCGAAAAGGAGCTCAAGCTGTTTATCATGGAGGCAAAAGCGGGCACCATCAATGTGAATGATGAGAATGCCGGCAATGATAACGCCAGCGGCGATGACATGAGCAGCAGCGATGATTCCGACAGCAATGCCGCGGACGGCAGCACGGGAAGCGGCGATGACACGAGCGACGACACCGGACTTACGGCGCCTCCTGCTGTTCTGTATGATGCGAATCATTACGGCCTGCCGTATTACATCCACTGGCAAAAGACCACTGAAACGAACGGGCGCAAAGAGTCCGGGCGGGCCGACACCGAGGAAGAGATCCAAGAGATCATAGATAACATTGAGGAGTATAAAAGCGTCGCCAAGGGCACCAAAGAAAACCTGTGCTTTGAGATCGCCGACCTGCTTGACAATGGGGAGCCCATTGTCATTGCGGACTACGACGCGGTCAACCTCTCCATGCTTTGCGGCTATACCCATAATGGCAATGCCAACAGCGTGGTCTACGACGACCGGCTGCAGGTCCTTGTTGAGGTGGACGGCAACGGCAACTGGCTGAAAGACGACTCCGTTGGCATCCGTGCCACTCAACTGCTGGGCAGCGGTTACCTGACCATTTCCGGCGGCATCCCCGGCTTCTTCTACCGTATCGAGACCGAGGACCTGCTGTCCATCCCCGGCGTGAAGGACGGTGAGAAGATCACCGGCATCAAGGTCAAGCCCTACGGAGACAATCACCGCACCATCGGCTATTTCAGCATCAACGAGCTGAAGGTCAACGGCTACCAGAGCCGGGCGGACTTCGACAAGGCCGTTCTCAATGAGAAGGAATCCAAACGGGATACAAGCGAAGGCGGAGGCGCTTACTACGTGGAGCCTGCCGTTCTGCGCCAGCTGGCCGTGGACGAGGGCGTGCGCACCGCCCAGATCCCCTGGTCCACCACCGGATCCGCCGACCATCCACAAGGAATGAGAACCAGGTATGGTAATGAATATGCTTGGTACTATAATACCGTGGCATGGTGGGATGAACAGGTCATTTACCATGGCCCTCCCTACGAGCGCGCCATTGACTCTACCCGCGAGCTGTTCCAGAGCCAGCTTATCAATCCGGACGAGAATGGGGTTTGGGACTGGAACGGCGGAAAGGATATGGAGAGTGCCACGGATGCGTCTGATACGTCGGTTTACGGCATGGATTGCCAGACCTTCGTGTTCAACGCCATCTCCCGCGTCTCCCGTACCTACGCCTGGGCCTGTGCCAACACCATGGGCGCTTCCAAGGTCAGCATCGTGGGACTTGGGGAAGGCAAATTGCAGGCGCTGGATCACCCCAGCTATACCGATGTGGATATTGTGGACCAGAACAGCGAGCAGGAGCTGTACTACTACAACTATTCCCAGGCGAAGGCGGGCGACATCACCGACGCGGACGGCTATCGCGGCGGCCACACCCGTCTGGTCAAGGCCGTACACGTTTACTATGAGTATGTGGGAGCCGGAAATGGCTACTTCCAAAAGGTTGGCGAGGAGGAATACCAGTGGGTCGGCGAAGGTCGAGGCGACTATAATATCGACCCTGAGGCAAGCTATATGGAGTGCACCGAGCAGGCCAGCACGCCACGCTACCTTTTTGAGAAGAACGGAAAATACGAATCGGTCCGGTGGGATACAACAGGTTATTGGTATACAACCCCCACCAATTCCATGATCGAGCAGGGCTGGAAGCTGCAGTATGGTTACTCCTCCCGCGACCACTCCACGCCCAAGTTCGCCAACATGTGGGCACAGGGCTACGTGGCCTTCACTCTGGACGAGTACAAGGACGGTATCGTAGAGAAGGAAGAGATAGAGGCCACGCTGGGTTCCAGGCAGGTGGGCCAGAACTTTGTGGACGGTGGCGCCAGTGTTGCCTTCTCCTCCAACTACCGCATCATCAGCTATCAGGTGCAGTTGGATGACGCAGAGGGCAAAGTCACCGGAAAATACTACGACTCCAAATTGCGGTATGCCATGGACTCCTATACCATTGCCCATGACTTCAGAGACCCGGAGCTGGACAAGGCGTTGCGTGAGTTGGAGCCCGGCGATTACCGCATTACCCTCACCGTGGATTCCGGTCCCTTCATCGAATCGGGACAGGTTGAAGTTCCTGATACCGTTATCCCCTTCGAATTCTCTGTCGCCCAGAAGCGCGAAACAGTGACGCTGTCTGAGGGTGATGTGATCTTTATTCCCGGCTGGCTTTCGCCTAAAGTCGACGTCGCGCTGGCCTACCTCGTTGCTTCTGATACCCAGCCTGAGCAGGTAGGAAAAAGCTTTTTCGTAGATATTATCGTAGATAATGATGACGGAACGCAGACTAAACTGTTTTCAAGTCAAAATTGGGTCGGCGGAGAGCGCGGCCGTTTCTGGATGATGGCCTCCGGAACGCTGAGCCGCATCAATGTACATACATCGAAAGCGCACAATTATATGTACGGCTATCACGATAAGATCAAAACTTTGGATCCCGCCGCGAAGGAGCTGACTTTGACCAATAATCCCAGCGGTCACACCGGGGCGGAAGAAAGCTGTTTGCACAGATTTGCACACAACTGCGCCGGAAGCTACAGCTGTAGGGGAACGTTGCGTTACACGGATGCATTGAAGATCATCGACCTGCGCACCGACGTGCTGGCGGGCAAAGCGGACGCTGTGACTGACATTGCTCAGGTTTATCAGTTGACTCAACAGGGGAATGCTGTCGTCAACACCTATGTGCCCGACGGCGCATCGACGGGCGGCATAGCGAGCGTTATGATCGTTCAGGACCATGATATCCATTACGACTTCACCTCCACCTACACGGTGACCAAGGGCGCCGTGACCAACGGCACCGTGGAGCTGAGCAGGACCTACGGCGTGGCCGGCGATCTGGTTACCGTCACCGCTACCCCCGCCTCCAACTATAAACTGTATGATATTCTGGTAGACGACAAGTCCATTGTTGATGATTCCTTCCCCATCCGAGGCAACCATACCGTGACGGCTATCTTTGCCGTGGATCACGAGCATGTAGAAGTGATCGATCCGGCTGTGGAACCCGATTGTGACGACACCGGCCTGACTCAGGGCAGCCACTGCTCTGTATGCGACATGGTGCTTGTGGCGCAGGAGGTCATTCCCGCTCTGGGTCACACCGAGGTTACTGATTCCGCCGTGGAACCTACCTATACTACCACCGGTCTGACCGAAGGCAAGCATTGCTCCGTGTGTAGTCGGGTGCTCATTACCCAGCAGGTCGTTCCCTCCAAGGACTGCATCTTCAACGTGACTCAGCCCTCCAACGGAACCATATCTTTGGACAAGACTGCCTATAAGTACGGCGAGACCGCCGTGATCACCATCGCCCCAACCGACAGCTTCCATGTGGCCCAGAGTGTTCTGGTGGACGGTGTAGCAATCCAGCCCGACGAGAGCTATGTGTACAAGTTTACCGTTACCGGTGAACATACCGTCACCGCTACCATTGGTCAATATCTCCTGCAGCCCGGCGACGTGATCTATCCGTTGGATAATCTGTATCATGGCAACCCCAAGAAGGTGATGATCGCTAAGTCCGACACGGTTGAGCCCGGTCGGGTGGTACAGATCACAGTGCCAGCCAAGTCGGTCGGCAATACGCCTACATTGGATGGTTCGTCATACGCCTCTCTGCGTATGGCTTATGTGAAGGAAAACGGCGGCCTTTACCTGTACCAGGGCACAAAGGATGACGACAGTGACCACATGGGAAATATGATCTACAAGCTGGGTGTCCACGAGGCGATCACCGCTGTAGATACCGCCGACAAGACCTTTACTATGGGCGATTTCGCCGACGGCTACCATGAGGCTGCGGCATCCTGCCGCTGGAACAAGGCCGGTCCTCTTACCTACAGCAGCAAAGGTTATCACATGAGCAGCTACGGAACCTGCGGCTGTGAGTATACGCCCTACGAGTGTGCGGCTACCCAGAGCTATGACGGGAATACCGTCTTTGCTGACCTGCGCGCCTATCAGCGCAGTGGGTCGCTGAGCGACATTAAGCTGCTGACTGTGGATGAATTTGCCGCTCTGGCCGGCGACCAGACCGCTATGGTCGATGTGTATGTGCCCGATGCGGTATCCGGAACCTCCGGTACGGCCTCTCTGGTGGCGATCATACCCATTTCTCCCACCGAGACGTTCTATAACGTAAAGGTCGGCGAAGTGAGCAACGGCTCCGTCACTCTCAGCGCCGCCAGCGGTTTGGAGGGCGCGGAGATCACCGTCACGACGACTCCCGTCGACGGCTATGAGCTGGAGTCCGTCCTGCTGGACGGTACAGCCATTACGGGCAGTGCGTTCACCATCAGCAAAGACCACATTGTCACCGCTACCTTCAAGGAATTGCCCGCTCACGTTCACACCGAGGTCATTGACGCGGCTGTGGCGCCTACCTGTACCACTACCGGTTTGACCGAAGGCAGCCACTGCGAAACCTGCGACGAAGTGCTGGTGGCGCAGGAAGTGGTTCTCGCTCTGGGCCATACCGAGGTCATTGACGCGGCTGTAGACCCCACCTGTACCGCTACCGGCCTGACCGAAGGCAAGCACTGCTCTGTCTGCGGTGAAGTGCTGGTTGCTCAGGAGGAGATCCCCGCCCTGGGCCACACTGAGGATATCGTTCCCGGCTATCCTGCTACTGAGACCGAACCCGGCCTGACTGACGGTGTGCAGTGCTCGGTATGCGAAGTCTGGATAAAGGAGCAGGAGACTATCGAACCCACGGGAACGCGCTGCGCCGTTACTGTAGAGATGTCGGGCAACGGCAGTGTTACTCTGGATAAGGCTGCGGATGCGTATATCAGCGGCGACGAGGTCACTGTCACCATAACGCTCCCTGGAGGCTATGTGCTGGAGGACCGGTCCGAGGACGAGGATACCACTCACTTCATTTCCTCTGCCATCGAGTCTGACTACGAACTGACCAAGCTGCAGGTGAACGGCCAGGACGTGACCAACGAGGTGAAGGGCAACAAGTATACCTTTACCATCGAAGGTAAGACCACGATTCAGGCTGAGTTTGGAAAGAAGAC
>JAZNTL010000042.1:0-11433 GCA_045591745.1 Lawsonibacter sp. | reverse complement strand
GCTCAAGCCCGGTGAGACCCCCAAGGATGCCAAGGGCTTCAAGGCCATCCTGTGCCAGCCCCTGGTGGCTACCGCCATCACTGTGGTTCTGGGCGTTGGCCTGGGCATGAACGGCTATGCCACCATCTGGCCCCTGTTCGGCGCTGCCAACCAGCTGCTGGCCGCTCTGGCCCTGCTGGCCGTGTGTGCCTGGCTGGGCAACATCGGCAAGAACAACAAGATGTTCTACATCCCCATGGCGTTCATGCTGGTGGCTACCCTGACCTCTCTGGCTCAGACCATCATGGCCAAGATCACCGCTCTGCAGACTGCCTACGCCTTTGCTGACGCTGCTCAGCTGGTGCTGGGCGCCCTGCTGTTCGTGCTGGCCATCGTGCTGACCGTCGAGGGCATCATCACCCTCTTCGGCAAGAAGAAAGCTGCCAAGTAATTGCTATTCCATCCATCCGATCATGTGCCGGAGTCCATTTGGACTCCGGCACATTTTCATGTTTTACTAACAAAATCTTTGCCGCGATTTGCTTGCAATAAGCGTGCTTTTCAGCTAATATAGAATTAGATTATTGTGTGCCCCGGAGGTGTTGCTCCATATGAATCAGGTGCTTCGGGAAAAGGTGCGGGAGTCCCTCTCCTCCGTCCTTCCCATTACATTTATCATACTGCTGCTCAGCGTCACCATCACTCCCATGCCCCTTGATATGCTGGTGCTATTCCTCATTGGCACGGTGCTGCTGATTTTGGGTACGGGTCTGTTCTCACTGGGCACCGACCTTGCCATGACCCCCATGGGCGAAGGCATCGGCGCGCAGCTGCCCAAGACGAAAAACATCTGGTTGGTATGCTCCGTCACCTTCATTATCGGTCTGCTTATCACCATGGCAGAGCCCGACCTGCAGGTGCTGGCTGATCAAGTGCCCTCCATCCCCAATGCCGTACTGATTTGGACAGTCGCCCTTGGTGTGGGTTCCTTTTTTGTTATCGCCATCCTGCGCACGCTGTTCCAAATCCCTCTGTCCCGGTTGCTGGTTCTTTTTTACGGCGCAGTGTTCCTGATGTCCGTATTTGTCCCTAACGAATTTGTCAGTGTGGCTTTTGACTCCGGCGGTGTGACCACCGGCCCTATCACCGTTCCGTTCATCATGGCACTGGGTGTTGGTGTGGCCTCCATCCGCGGTGACCGCGGCTCACAGGATGACAGCTTCGGTCTGGTGGCCCTGTGCAGCATCGGCCCTATTCTGGCGGTGCTCATTCTGGGCATCTGCTTCAGCGGTTCCGACCCTTCCTACACCCCCATCTCCCTGCCCGCCGTTTCAGACACCCGGGAGGTCGCCGCCGCGTTTGCCTCCTCCCTGCCCCACTATATGAAGGAAGTCGTCTCCGCACTGGTTCCCATCCTGTTTTTCTGTGCCGTCTTCCAACTGGCTTTCCGCCGTTTCCACAAGCATCAGCTGTATAAGATCGGTGTTGGCTTCCTGTATACCTTTACCGGCCTTGCCACCTTCCTCACCGGCGTCAACGTGGGATTCATGCCTGCCGGTCACTATCTGGGCCAGCAGATCGCCACCATGGAGCAAAGCTGGCTGATCGTACCTTTGAGCATGGTCATCGGCTACTTCATCGTTACCGCCGAGCCTGCGGTACAGGTACTGAACAAGCAGGTAGCCACCATCACCAACGGTGGTGTCTCCCAGCGGGCCATGATGCTGTCCCTGTCTCTTGGTGTGGCAATCTCTCTGGGCCTATCCATGCTGCGTGTGCTCACCGGTATCTCCATCTACTGGCTGCTCATCCCCGGCTACGCACTGGCTCTCGGCCTGACCTTTTTCGTGCCCAAGATGTTTACCGGTATCGCCTTTGACTCCGGCGGAGTAGCCAGCGGTCCGCTGACCACTACGTTCCTGCTTCCCTTTGCCATGGGTGCCTGTAAAGCAGTGGGCGGCAACATCCTGACCGACGCATTTGGAATCGTGGCTATGGTTGCCATGACTCCCCTTATTACCAT
Source organism: Lawsonibacter sp. (assembly GCA_045591745.1). GTDB lineage: Bacteria > Bacillota > Clostridia > Oscillospirales > Oscillospiraceae > Lawsonibacter. The sequence continues at coordinate 9,431 of JAZNTL010000042.1, read as the reverse complement.
TCAGCTGCTGGGCCTAATGTATAAGCTGCGCGGCAAGCACGCTCAGGACACTGACTCCATCCAGCCCGTGGAGATGGACGAGGACGATGACATTATCGAGATCAAGGAGGTGGAACACCATGAATGAGCAGACAGCGATTCATATGGTAGTTACCATCGTAGACCGCGGCAAATGCGAAAAGGTCGTGACCGTCTGTCAGGAGGAGGGTGTTCCCATCCATCTGGTCAGTCTGGGACACGGTACGGCACGCTCCGAAATGCTGGATCTGCTGGGCCTTGGAGAAACGAAGAAGGACACCGTGATCTCCTTTGTGCCGGAATACAGCGTATGTCCCCTGCTGGAGCGTCTGGCTGAGCGCATGAGCATGCGTTATCCCGGCAAAGGCATCTCCTTTGCCGTACCCCTGAGCAGCGTCAGCGGCAAGATGTACCGCACGCTGACCGAATACACACAGCCCAAAAAAGAAAGGACTGAGTCTGTCATGGCCTGTGAAGGAAAATATGAAATGGTGGTTGCCCTGATCAACCGGGGCTACACCGATCTTGTGATGGAGGCCGCCCGTCAGGTGGGTGCCCCCGGCGGCACGGTGCTCAACACCCGTGGCATCGGTTCGGAGGATGTGGAGCAGTTTTTGGGCATCTCCATTCAGGCAGAAAAGGAAGTAGTCTTCCTTGTGGTCCCCACAGAAAAGCGGCAGGACGTGATGCAGGCCATCAGCCGTGAGGCCGGTCTGAAAACCCCCGCCAAGGGTATCGTCCTCTCCCTGCCCGTCAGCCATGCCATCGGACTGGCTTAACCGGATAAAAAATACGAACCGCAAAGCGGTGCGTATTTTTTATCCCTTTTTGTCCTGTTGTATAAGCAACTTCAGCGCTTCAATGGCCGTTTTGATGGCGCTGGAGGTATCGTGGGACTCGTCCTGATCCAATCCGGCCAGTTCCCGCTCCTGATTCCACACCACATGGAACACCGCGCCGCAACGCACCCCAAGGGATGCTGCCACGGTAAACAGGGCCGCCGACTCCATTTCGGAGGCCAGCACCCCCAGACGCTTCCATGCCTGCCACTTCTGTTCCAATTCATAGGAAACCGGCATCCGTCCGGGAGAGTGCTGCCCGTAAAAGGAGTCTTTGCACTGAACCACGCCCGCGTGCCAGCTTTGGCCCAAATTTTCAGCCGCCAGCGTCAGCGCCTGAAGCACCCGGTAATCCGGAACGGCCGGAAACTCGATGGGAGCGTATTCCCGGCTGGTGCCTTCCATTCGCACTGCACCAGAGGCCACCACCACATCGTTGCTGCGTACATCCAGCTTAATGCCGCCACAGGTACCCACACGAATGAATGTATCCGCTCCGATGGCTGCAAGCTCTTCCATGGCAATGGCGGCAGAAGGTCCGCCGATACCGGTGGATACCACGCTGACTTTCTCTCCCAGCAGGGTGCCGGTATAGGTGACATACTCTCGATTGGTGGACACATGGACCGCCCCATCAAAGTATGCGGCAATCTTTTCACATCGCCCCGGATCGCCGGGCAGAATGCAGTATCGGCCCACATCACCGGGCGCACATTGGATATGATATTGAAGCTCCCGTTGCTGCATAGCAAGCACCTCACCTGTCATAATATAAATTTATTATACTGCATCTTCCCTGCCTTTTCCATCCCAAATTGCTCGGGAATCTCTCCGCAGTTGCATTTTTTTCAGTTTGGTTGTAGAATGTAAAATAAGATTTTATTCTCTCCCCACTTATGGAAAGGATGATCACTTTGAAAATCGTTATTGTTGGTGCCGGAAAGGTAGGCTATGCCCTTGCCGACCAGCTATGCCGTGAAAATCACGATGTCACCGTGATCGACTCCTCAGAGGATGCCATTCGCCGCACCTGTGATACGCTGGACGTTATGGGCTTTAAAGGCAACGGTGTGGATATCTCCACTCTGACACAGGCCGGAGCAACGGATGCCGACCTGCTGGTAGCGGCCACCAACATGGATGAGTTGAATATGGCCTGTTGCCTGACCGCCAAAAATATGGGCACCAAGTACACCATCGCCCGGGTGCGTAATCCCGAGTATTACTCCAGCATGGGTACTATCAAGCGCAACTTCGGCATCGGCATGGTCATCAACCCCGAAAATGCTACCGCTATGGAAATCGCTCGGTTGCTGCGTTTCCCCTCCGCAGCCGACATCGAAAGCTTTTGCCGCGGTCGTGTGGAGCTGATGAGCTTCCGGGTACAGGAGGACGATTTTATCACCGGAAAGCCCCTGTACTCCTTATCCAATCAGATTCAAAAGCTGTCCATGCTGTTCTGCGCCGCCGAACGGGACGGTCACGTCATCATCCCTAACGGTTCTTTTGTCCCTCAGGCCAACGACAAGCTGTACATTATAGGCAAGCCCACCGGTCTGGACGAATTTTTCCGTCTGCTGGGCCGCTATAATCATAAAATCCGTAGCGTATTTGTGGTGGGTGGCGGCCGCGTTTCCATCTATCTGGCCAACCTGTTGGAAAAAATGCATATTCGGGTCAAGCTGGTGGAACGCAACGAGGAGCGTTGCCGCCTTATCAGCGAAAAGTTGCCCAAAACCATGGTCATCTGCGGGGACGGCACGGATCAGGAATTGCTGGATTCCGAAAGTCTATCCTCCAGCGATGCCTTTGTTGCCCTGACCGACCGGGACGAAGACAACCTTATCATCTCTTTGTATGCCATGCAGCAAGGTCTGTCCAAAGTCATCGCCAAATCCAACCGTCAGAACTATGCCGGTATTGCCCATGCGGTAGGCTTGGACAGTATCATTTCCCCCAAACTGATCACTGCCGCGCATATCCTGCATGTGGTTCGTGGCATGGGCAACTCTCAGGGCAGCGTTATGCAGGCGCTGTATCGCATTGCCGACGATCAGGCAGAAGCCACCGAGTTTGTGGTAAACAAGTCTACCCGCCATCTTGGTGTGCCGCTGAAAGAGCTGAAGCTGAAGTCGGGCATCCTGATTGCCGTTATTGTGCGCGATGACGAGGTCATCATCCCCGAAGGCTCCACCTGTATCCAAGATCACGACTCCATTATTATCGTATCCAGAGAACAGGCCATTACGGACGTCAACGATATCTTCGCCCCGTCCTTTGAAAGTGGAGGGCGCAATGAATTTTAATCTGGTCTTTAATCTAACAGGAAAGGTGCTTTTGCTGGAGGGTGTCTCCATGCTGCTCCCGCTGTATGTGGCCATCCTGTACGGCGAGTCCCCCCTCCCCTTCATTTATGCCGTCCTGATCACTTTATTTTCGGGCTTTATTCTTAGCCGCCTGCCCTATAAAAAGCATTTCTTCGCTCGGGAAGGCTTTTTTGCCGTAGGTTTGATTTGGGTGCTTATGGGACTGTTTGGTGCGTTGCCCTTCCATTTCTGCGGACAATTCAACTCCTTTATCGACTGCCTGTTTGAGTGCTACTCCGGCTTCACCACCACCGGTGCATCCATTCTTACCAATATCGAAGCCATGCCGAAAGGGATCCTTTTCTGGCGCTCCTTTACCCACTGGTTGGGTGGTATGGGTGTTCTGGTGCTGACCACGGCGCTGCTGCCCTCCATGGGCCTGCGCTCCCACTTCCTCATTCAGGCAGAGTCCCCCGGCCCGGTCTTTTCCAAGTTGATGCCGAAGCAGTCCCAAACCTCCAAGATCCTGTACACCATCTATTGCGTGATGACTGTGGTGGAGATTGGTCTTCTCAAACTGGCCGGTCTGCCTTTGTATGACAGCTTTATCCATGCTTTTTCCACCGCCGGTACCGGTGGTTTCTCCAACCGCAATCTCAGCGTGGGCGCGTATGAAAACCCCACGGCTGAAATGATCATTGCCATCTTCATGCTGCTGTTCTCCGTCAATTTCGCTATGTATTTCCTGTTGTTGTGCGGTCGGGCAAAAGATGTACTGAACAGTGATGAGCTGCGCTTTTTCCTTGGTGTGACCGCTCTGGCTGTCTTTTTTTCCTGCATAAACATCTACCCCATTTACCACTCTGTCTGGCAGAGCTTCCGCTTTGCCTTCTTCCAAGTTTCTTCCATCATCTCCACCACCGGCTTTGCCACAGCAGACTATATGACTTGGCCCGTCTTTTCCCAAGTTATCATGATTCTGCTGCTCTTGTGCGGGGCCTGTGCCGGCTCCACCGGCGGCGGCATGAAATGTTCCCGCATTCTGCTGCTGGTGCGCTGCCTGCGTCGGGAGATCCGCCAGATCATCCACCCACGCAATGTGTCTGTGGTCAAGCTGGACGGCAAGGTAGTGGAAGAAAATACCCTGCGCAGTGTCATGCTGTTTACCGGCTGTTATTTTCTCATATCCCTGATGGCCACCCTTGTCGTGGCAATGGACAACTTCTCTTTTACCACCAGTTTCTCTGCCGCCTTCACCTGCATGAGCAACGTAGGCCCCGGTTTGGACATTGTGGGACCCGCAGGAAACTTTGCCGCATTCTCCGGTCTGAGCAAGCTCGTGCTGTCTGCCTGCATGGTCACCGGTCGTCTGGAGATTTTCCCCATTCTGGTTCTGTTCAGCCGCAGTGCTTGGCGGCGGGCATGAGCAAAACTCACCTTTTTCCGCAGGAGGCTATTTAAAATAGCCTCCTGCTTTTATTTTTGTTTAAAAATGGTTGCATTTTTTATATCACATGTTAAAATAAACATATACCACTTGTTTCTCATCTTTCATTTTGTGCAAATTTCCTTTGTGAACAGGAGTTGGTATTATGGTCAAACTGATTTTACTGGGTTTCGTCGGTGCTATCGCCGCGCTGGGCTTTGCCGTCATTCAGCGGCAAAAGGTAATGCAGTTTTCTGAAGGCACACCAGCCATGCAAAAGATTGCCTCTGCCATCCGTTCCGGTGCCAATGCCTATTTAAAACATCAGTACGCTACGGTTTCTAAGGTTTTTCTGGCCGTTTTTGCCCTCCTGCTGATCATGGCCTTTGCCACAGATGGCCGGATGCTCTCCCGGTTCACTCCGTTTGCTTTTCTTACCGGCGGCATTTTCTCTCTGCTGGCCGGGTTCATCGGCATGAAAATCGCCACTAATTCCAATGCCCGCACCACCCAGGCCGCCTCCGAAAGTCTGAACCGTGGTCTGCGGGTAGCCTTTTCCTCCGGCTGCGTCATGGGTTTCACCGTGGTAGGCCTTGGCCTGCTGGATATCACACTTTGGTTTGTACTCCTCCATTGGGGCGCTAAGATCACCGACCCTGTGGCACTGGGCAATATCATGGTCATGAACGGTATGGGTGCCTCCTTTATGGCTCTGTTCGCCCGTGTGGGCGGCGGAATCTATACCAAGGCCGCCGATGTGGGTGCGGATCTGGTGGGCAAGGTAGAAGCCGGTATTCCCGAGGACGACCCCCGCAACCCCGCCACCATCGCCGACAACGTGGGCGATAACGTAGGCGATGTGGCTGGCATGGGTGCCGACCTGTACGAGTCCTACGTAGGCTCCATTCTGGCCACCTTCTCTCTGGGTGCCTGTGCCGGGTACGGCTGGGCCTCCATGGTCCTCCCCCTGCTGCTGGCGGTGTGCGGTATTCTGTGCTCTATTATTGGCACTTTCTTTGTAAAGACCAAGGAAAATGCCAGCCAGAAGTCTCTGCTCACCTCCCTGCGCACCGGCACCTATCTTGCCGCCGCTCTGTCGGCAGTGGCCGCCGCTCCCCTGACCTACTTCCTTCTGGGCAATTGGGGGGTATACGCAGCCATTGTGTGCGGTCTGGTCAGCGGATGTGCTATCGGTTATTGCACCGAATACTATACCTCTGATACTTACAAGCCCACCCAGAAGCTGGCCTCCACCGCTCAAACCGGCTCTGCCACCGTTATCATCGGCGGTATTTCCCTGGGTCTGCTTTCCACTATCGCTTCCATCCTGATCGTCGCCGTCGCCATTCTGGTCAGCTTTTTCGCCGCAGGCGGCGCGGCCAATTTCAACTGCGGTCTTTACGGTATTGGTATTGCCGCCGTAGGTATGCTTTCCACCCTTGGCATTACGCTGGCTACCGATGCCTACGGACCGGTGGCCGACAATGCCGGCGGCATCGCACAGATGAGCGGCCTGCCCGAGCAGGTGCGTCAGCGTACCGACGCACTGGACTCTCTGGGTAACACTACCGCCGCCACCGGAAAGGGCTTTGCCATCGGCTCCGCTTCCCTGACGGCGCTGGCTCTGCTGGTTTCCTACGTAAATATCGTACAAGAGAAGACCTCCGAGACTTTAGACCTGACTCTGTCCAATCCCCTGATGCTGACCGGTCTGTTCATCGGTGCCATGCTCACCTTCGTCTTCTCCGCCCTGACTATGAGTGCGGTGCAGTCTGCCGCCCAATCCATTGTGGTGGAGGTCCGCCGTCAGTTCCGGGAGATCGCAGGTATCATGGATCGCACGGCCGATCCCGATTACGCATCCTGCGTGGCCCTTTGTACCAAAGGTGCCCTTCGTGCCATGATCGGCCCCGCAATGCTCGCTATTGCATCTCCTATCATCACCGGTCTTGTAATCGGCCCCGTTGGTGTGGTTGGTCTGCTGGGTGGCGTATCTGTCACGGGCTTTGCCATGGCCGTATTCATGTCCAACTCCGGCGGCGCATGGGACAATGCCAAAAAGTACATTGAAGCCGGCAACCACGGCGGCAAGGGCTCTGAAAGCCACAAGGCCGCTGTGGTAGGCGACACGGTGGGCGACCCCTTCAAGGACACCGCAGGTCCCTCTCTGAACATCCTCATCAAACTGTGCTCCACCGTATCCATCGTTTTCTCCGGTCTGGTGGTTGCATTCCATCTGCTTTGATCCTTTCTCATCCCCCTCCTTTCGTTGTGGAAACCGCTCACTCCATTACGGAGTGGGCGGTTTCCATTCGTTGACAAAGCTGTCGTATATGGGTACAATAAACATATCCTCAAGGAAAGGAGTGTTCCCGTGGAAAAGACCTGTTTCAAATATACCGTAGGCATCGGTTGCTTTACCGTCCCTGCGGTGCTGTTTTTGACCCTGTGCATGGCTATGGGCTTCGCCCCCTTCGGGGACAGCTCCATTCTCATCTTTGACCTGTCTGACCAGTTTGTTGAATTTCTGTGTGCCCTAAAGCAGGGAGACGTGTTCTACTCCTGGAACATTGCACTGGGCGGCAGCTATATCGGCACCTTCTCCTACTATGTCTCCAGCCCCTTCTCCCTGCTCACCCTGCTGTGTCCCAACGAGCATATGCCCATTGCAGTGGTATTTCTTGTCGCTCTGAAGCTGGGACTTGCGAGTTTCACCTTTTCCCTGTTGCTGCGTCGCCGCACCGGACGGTATGACCTGACTACGCTGGCATTCTCTGTCTGCTATGCCTTGATGTCTTATAACATGGCCTATGCCATGTCCTTCATGTGGCTGGACGGAGTGCTTTGGCTACCCGTTTTGCTCATGGGAACGGAAGACCTGCTGGCCGGTAAGCGCCCATGGGTGTTGCTGGGCGGTCTGGTAGTTAGCTTTGTGTCCACTTGGTACATCTCCTACATGACCGGCATCTTCTGCGCGTTGTATTTGCTGTGGCGGTGTTGCTGTGAAGGCCGTTCTCCTGTCAAGCCGGTGCTTCGCCTGACCAACTGGGCGGTGTTAGCTCTACTGCTCAGCGCATGGCTGTGGCTGCCCACTGCCATGTCCATGCTGGACGGCAAGCTGGCCGAGCAGTCCGCTCCCCTCTCCATCGGCTTTAACTGGCCCCTGTCCACCCTGTTCTATAAACTGTTTGTTCCCGGTGCTTATGACTCCGTGACCTACACCGGCTCGGCCTTCCTCTACTGCTCGGTTCCCGCTGTGGTACTGGCATTGTTGTGGTTCTTTTGCCCCAACCGTTCCCGCCGTGCACGGCTTGCCACCCTCGCCTTTGGCGGCTTTTTGCTGTTCTGCCTGTGGTTTGCCCCGCTGGATCAGGTGTGGCACCTGTTCCAGCCCCCCAACAGCTTCCCCGGTCGCTGGTCCTTTGTGGTATCCTGCTTCATTCTGCTGTTGAGCCATGATGCTTTGCTTTGGCTTCTGGAACTTGTAAAGCCCATACGCCTGTCAAAATTCCTGCCCCTTCTGCTGGCTCTGGTGCTGGCGGTGGACATGGGTGTCAACGCAATGCTGATCTTCCGTGGGTTGGATGAGGAGCTTGGCTTCAAGCCGTATGCCTCCTACCATGACTATAAAACCAAGATTCAGCCTCTTGTGGACGAGATAAAGGCCGAGGAGCAATTTTCGCGGGTGGTCAGCGACCTGCAGCGCAGCCGCAACGAGCCCGCCGCCTTCGGCTACAAAGGTCTGACCTTCTTCAGCAGCAGCTACAACGCACATGTAAACTCCCTGTTGGGCGGCCTTGGGCTGGCTCAGGACTGGTTCTGGTCTACCGGTCTGGGCTCTACCCCTGTGTCCGATCTCTTGCTGGGAGTGGGCTGGCGCATCAGCCACCGCGCACAACCGGCCTACTATGAGCGTGTCCTGCAAAATGACTTTGCCGGTCTGTACCGCACCCATTTTTCTCCCGCCCCCGCCTATTTCACACAGGTAGATTTGTCCGTCCCCTCCGCCATACCGGGCAGCGATTGCTTTCGTTTCCAAAACGGTATGCTTTCTGCCCTTTGCGGATGCTATGATGATTTCTTTTTCCCGCTGTCCTCCCAAAGCACACAATCGGAGCTGGGTCCGCGGTGGAGCTTCCGCTCTCAGGGTGGTCCCGTCTATGCTCGCTTCGCCGGCGAAGGACAGGGCCGCACCGCCCTGTATGTAAACAACGCCTACCATGGCCCCCTGTTTACCAATGAAACGGACTGTATTCGGTACCTGGGCACCTTTTCCCCCGGCGAGCAGGTAGATCTGGACCTGCAAACAGACGCTATTGCCCTGCAAGTGCTCATCTGCGAATTGGACACCGCGGCGCTGACTCAGGCGGCAAGCGTTCTTGCTCAGAATGCGCTTCACGTCACATCTTGCACAAACGGCAAACTGGAAGGCACCGTCACCGCCACCGCCGACGGCTGGCTCTATACTTCCATCCCCGCCATCCCCGGCTGGACGGTCTGTGTTGATGGTGCGAAAACCGATCATATGGCTCTGCTTGACGCGCTGATTGCCGTCCCCGTCACCGCCGGGGACCACACCGTCACCTTTTCCTACACTCCCCCGGGCCTAATTCCCGGCCTTGTGCTCACCGGACTTGGCGCGGCTGTGACCCTTGCCCTGCTCCTGCAAAAACGAAAGAAATAACAAGTCAGGACCACCCGTATAACGGGTGGCCTGCTCTGCCCCTATAAGGGGCTTTTACTGGCTGAGCCTTAAGGCTCTGGAATATTATCACTACTGCATATATGCCCCACTGCCAGCAGGCTGGCATGAGGTTTCGTCGAGGCCCCCTTGTGTAAAGG
>JAZNTL010000041.1:0-2440 GCA_045591745.1 Lawsonibacter sp. | reverse complement strand
GGCTCACAGAACGACATGGCTACGATCCGACTTAACGTCCTGCGCACCAGCCGCAAGAAGATCCCCTTCGGCATCTGCCAGATCGGCAAGAGCTTCCGCAACGAGATCACCCCGGGCAACTTCACCTTCCGTACCCGCGAGTTCGAGCAGATGGAACTGGAGTTCTTCTGCCAGCCCGGCACCGAGCTTGAGTGGTTCGCCTACTGGAAGAAGTTCTGCCACGAGTGGCTGCTGGGTCTGGGCATGAAGGACGAAAACCTGCGCCTGCGTGACCACGATCCCGAGGAGCTGTCCCACTACTCCAACGCCACCACCGACTTCGAGTTCGTCTTCCCCTTCGGCTGGGGCGAGCTGTGGGGCGTTGCCTCCCGCACCAACATCGACCTGAACGCTCACCAGACCACTTCCGGCAAGGATCAGACCTACTACGACCAGGAGGCCAACGAGCACTATATCCCCTACGTGGTGGAGCCCTCTCTGGGTGCTGACCGCGTGACCCTGGCTTTCCTGTGCGATGCCTATGACGAGGAAGTGGTGGATGCCGAGAAGAACGATGTGCGCACTGTTCTGCGTCTGCACCCCGCTCTGGCTCCCTTCAAGGTGGCCGTGCTGCCCTTGTCCAAGAAGCTGGCCGACAAGGGCCGCCAGATCCAGACCGAACTGTCCAAGTATTTCATGGTGGACTACGACGATGCCGGCTCCATCGGTAAGCGCTACCGCCGTCAGGACGAGATCGGCACTCCCTACTGCGACACCGTGGACTTCCAGACCCTGGGCAGCGAGACTGAAGAAGCCGACAACTGCGTCACCGTCCGCGACCGCGATACCATGGAGCAGGTGCGCATGCCTATCAGCGAGCTGAAGGCTTGGCTGGAAGCCAAAATGGAGTTCTAATTTCACCTCAAACGGCAGCCCGGATGGGCTGCCGTTTTTCTTGATTTTTGCTCAAACTATGCTATGATAATATAAATGACTCCACCCGAAAGGGGCTGTGACCCATGATGAATAAAATCAAGCGCCATCTGGCCCGGTTCGACCTGCTGGCCAAGTATCCCATGGAGGAATACGGCTACTCCAAGGCGTGGCTGTTCTGGGACTATCTGTGGGCCTGGGTGTTTCACCGGTGCACCCTGATGGACTATTTTCTCTATCATTTCTATCATTTAAATTATAGGGGCAGAAAGGAATACGTCTGCCTGTGGGCAGCCCGTGACTACCACCGGATGAACCCCAAGAGCGTGTTCGAGGCTCTGGAGGAAAAGGACCGCTTTCTGGAGCGTTTTGATGCCTTTGTGCGCCGTGACTGGGTGGGCCGCAACTTCCGCGGAAGCCTTGAGGAATTCCGCGCCTTCTGCCAAAAGCATGACCGGTGCATCCTCAAGCGCCGCACCGACTACGGCGGAGCGGGCGCGGAGCTGGCCGACCTGTCCGCGGACACGGCGGATGAACTCTATGACCGCATGGTAAAGGAGGACCTGATCGCCGAGGAGCTGGTCACCCAGTGCGATGAGATGGCCGCCCTGCACCCCCACTCGGTCAACACCGTGCGAGTACTCACCGTGGGCGACAAGGTCTTTGGTGCCACCCTGCGTCAGGGCTCCGGCGGCAGTTTTGTGGACAACAGCTCCGCCGGCGGCTTCTTCTCCCCGGTGGATGTGGACACGGGCATCGTGGCCGTGTCCGGCATCGACAAGGACGCCCGTCAGGTGCTCATCAACCCCACCACCAACGTGACCATCCCCGGCTTCCAGATCCCCATGTGGGCCGAGACCCGCCAGATGCTCGCCGAGGCCGTCAAGCTCATCCCCGATGCCGTTATGGTGGGCTGGGACGTGGCCTACACCCCCGACGGCCCTATCCTCATCGAAGGCAATGCCTATCCGGGCATCTTCATCCATCAGGGCAACTACCGGGGCCTTGCCCGCTCTTTGAAGCAGGCGGTCAACGCGGTTAAGAAGTAATATATAAAGGAGGCACAGCCCATGAAACTGGCCGGACTGCAAAAACTTACTCTGCTGGATTTCCCCGGCCACGTGGCCTGTACGGTATTTACCGCCGGGTGCAACCTGCGCTGTCCCTTCTGCCATAACAGCGAGCTGGTCCTCCCTGAGCGCAAGCCCCTGCTCATGGACGAGGAGGACTTTTTCACCTTTTTGAAAAAGCGTCAGGGCATCCTGGAAGGCGTCTGCGTCACCGGCGGCGAGCCCCTGCTCCAAAAGGACATCGCCCCATTCCTGCGCCGCATCAAGGACCTTGGCTTTTCCGTCAAGCTGGACACCAACGGCTGTTTCCCCGCAGTTCTTCGTTCCCTTGCGGAAGACGGTCTGGTGGACTTCGTGGCCATGGACATCAAAAACAGTCCCGCCCGCTATGGACAAACCACAGGCATCCCCGACTTGGACCTGTCCCCCATCCAAGAAAGTGTGTCCTTCCTCCTGTC
>JAZNTL010000040.1:0-2841 GCA_045591745.1 Lawsonibacter sp. | reverse complement strand
TGCCAACATTGCTATCGGCCAGTCCTCCGTTATCGCTGACCGTCTGGCTCTGAAGCTGTTTGACTACCATGTCACCGAGTCCGGCTTCGCTGCTGACATCGGCTTCGAGAAGTTCTGGAACGTTAAGACCCGTCTGTCCGGTCTGACCCCCAACGTTTCCGTGCTGGTTGCTACCGTCCGTTCTCTGAAGATGCACGGCGGCGGCCCCAAGGTCACCCCCGGCGCACCCCTGCCCAAGGAGTACCAAGAAGAGAACCTGGAGCTGCTGGAGAAGGGTACCTGCAACCTGTTCCACCATGTGAACACCATCAAGAAGTCCGGCATTACCCCCGTGGTGTGCATCAACCGCTTCTACACCGATACCGACGCAGAAGTTGCTCTGCTGAAGAAGCTGTGTGCTGAGCGCGGTGTCCGCTGCGCTGAGTCCAACCACTGGCGTTACGGCGGCGAAGGTGCTGCTGAGCTGGCTCAGGTTGTTGTGGAAGCTTGCGAGGACAAGAACGAGATCAAGTTCCTGTACGATCTGGAGATGCCCCTGCGTGAGCGCGTTGAGCGCATCGCTAAGGAAGTCTACGGCGCTGACGGTGTTGTTTGGCTGCCCCTGGCTACCGAGAAGGCTGAGCGTTTCGAGAAGGATCCCAAGTACGCTGACTACTGCACCATGATGGTTAAGACTCACCTGTCCCTGTCCGATGATCCCACCAAGAAGGGTGTGCCCACCGGCTGGAAGCTGACCATCCGCGACATTCTGGAGTACGGCGGCGCTAAGTTCCTGTGCCCCATGGCCGGCACCATCTCCATGATGCCCGGTACTGCTGCTGACCCCGCATACCGTCGTGTTGATGTGGATGTGGAGACCGGCAAGGTAAGCGGCCTGTTCTAATTCAATTTTTCCGATAAGCAGAGGCGGTTCGCCGCCTCTGCTTTTGGGGATTATTATGTAGGGAACGGATTCATCCGTTCCGTCAATTGTCAATACGGAATGCATGAATGCATTCCCTACAAAAACAAAAGGAGATTACATATTATGGATATGACAATGGAATCCTGCCGCAAGTTTGTGGAAGTTCTGGCATCTGACGCACCCGCTCCCGGCGGCGGCGGTGCTGCTGCCCTGGTTGGCGCCATCGGCACTGCTCTGGGCAACATGGTTGGCTCTCTGACCGTAGGCAAGAAAAAGTATGCCGATGTAGAAGCCGAGATCATCGAGCTGAAGAGCAAGTGCGACGCACTGCAGAAAGAGCTGCTGGACCAGGTTGAAGCTGACGAGGTCAACTTCCTGCCCCTGGCCAAGGCTTATGGCATTCCCAAGGATGACCCCAACCGGGACGCTATTATGGAAGAAGCCACCATCATCGCCTGCTCCACCCCCATGAAGATCATGGAGCTGAGCTGCCAGGCCATTGAGTACATCGCTGTGTTTGCCGCAAAGGGCAGCCGCCTGGCTGTTTCTGACGCAGGCTGCGGCGCAGTTTGCTGCAAGGCTGCTTTGCAGGCCGCTTCTTTGAATGTGTTCATCAACACCAAGACTCTCAAGAACCGTGAGGTTGCTGAGGAAATGAACGCAAAGGCCCTGGGTATGCTGGCAAAGTACGGCGAAATGGCCGACGAGATCTTCAACTCCGTCAAGGCCGGCTTCGGCGTATAATGATTAGATAAGGAGATATATATTATGGCAAAACAGCTTTTAGGTAAAGAAGTAAACGAGGCCCTGGTTGCCAATCTGCTTTCCCGCAGCGATGCGCTGAAGGCCAAGGGCGTGGAGCCCTGCCTGGGCATTATCCGCGTGGGCGCAAGACCCGATGACCTGTCCTATGAAAAGGGCGCCATCAAGAAGGGCGAGACCGTGGGCATTGCCGTTAAGGTTTTTGAGCTGCCTGAGGACGCTTCCCGTGAGGATGTGCTGGCGGTGGTGGACCAGGTCAACGCCGACAACACCGTGCACGGTGTTCTCATGTTCCAGCCCTTCCCCAAGCATCTGCGGGAATATCAGCGGGAGATCTGCAACCGCCTGGACCCCAAGAAGGACATGGATTGCCTGACCGACCTTTCCAGCGCCGGTGTGTACCAGGGCCGCAGCGATCTGGGCTATGCCCCCTGCACCCCCTCCGCCTGCATGGAGATTCTGGACTACTATGGCATTGACTGCAAGGGTAAGTCTGCTGTGGTCATTGGCCGCAGCCTGGTGGTGGGCAAGCCTGCCGCTATGATGCTCATTGGCAAGAATGCCACCGTCACCGTCTGCCACACCAAGACCGTGGACACCGCCGCTGTCTGCCGTGAGGCTGATATCATCATTTCCGCTGCCGGCGTGCTGGGCAGCCTGGCCAAGGACTATGTGCGCCCCGGTCAGATCGTTATTGATGTTTCCATGAACTGGAATCCCGAGAAGATCACCTCCAAGGGCAAGGGCGGCATGTCCGGCGACGCTGTGTTTGAGGAAGTGGAGCCCATTGTTGAGGCCATCACTCCCGTGCCCGGCGGCGTGGGTGCAGTGACCACCACCGTGCTGATGAAGCATGTGATCGAGGCAGCTGAGAAAGCCTGCTAATAAGAAACCTCCGCATAACTGACGGATTTGTGGGGCACCACAAGGGAGTGCGGAAGTGATTATGCCGACCGTCTGGGCGATCCTGTCTCCACACGGGATCGCCCAGTTTATTTCAAATTCTAATTTATCGCTGTGTTACACTACACGCCGTAGGGAATGCATTCATGCATTCCTAAATCCTAAAACACGCACAATTGCTTATATTTTACCTTTTGGAACGGATAAATCCGTTCCCTACGGATGGTTTGTATGTATACGATAAATTAGAATTTACAGAATTGAGGTTTCCA
>JAZNTL010000039.1:0-3105 GCA_045591745.1 Lawsonibacter sp. | reverse complement strand
AACGGTGACGAGGGCGACCCCGGCGCCTTCATGGACCGTTCCATTATGGAAGGAAACCCCCACTCCGTTATCGAGGGTATGCTCATTGCCGCCGTTGCCGCCGGCAGCGACGAGGGTTACATCTATGTGCGTGCCGAGTATCCTCTGGCCGTTACCCGCCTGAAGGTGGCTATCGCCAAGGCGGAGCAGGCCGGCCTGTTGGGTGACAACATTCTGGGCACCGACTTCTCCTTCCATCTGCACGTCAACCGCGGCGCCGGCGCCTTCGTGTGCGGCGAGGGTTCTGCACTGACCGCCTCTATCGAGGGTAACCGCGGTATGCCCCGCGTTAAGCCTCCCCGTACCGTGGAGCACGGCCTGTGGGCTCAGCCTACTGTGCTGAACAACGTGGAGACCTTCTCCGCCGTGCCTCTGATCATCCGCAACGGCTCCGGTTGGTTCAAGTCCATCGGTACCGAGGGCACTCCCGGCACCAAGGCCTTCGCCCTGACCGGCAACGTGGTCAACACCGGCCTGATCGAGGTGCCCATGGGCACCACCCTGCGCGAGGTCATCTTCGACATCGGCGGCGGCATCAAGGACGGCAAGAAGTTTAAGGCCGTTCAGATCGGTGGTCCTTCCGGCGGCTGTCTGACCGAGGAGCATCTGGACATGCCCATGGACTTCGACTCCCTGAAGAAGGTGGGCGCCATGATCGGTTCCGGCGGTCTGGTGGTCATGGACGAGGACACCTGCATGGTAGAGGTCGCCCGCTTCTTCATGAACTTTACTCAGAACGAGTCCTGCGGCAAGTGCGTGCCCTGCCGTGAGGGTACCCGCCGCATGCTGGAGATTCTGGAGCGCATCGTGAAGAACGAGGGCACGCTGGAGGATCTGGACATGCTGGAGGAGCTGTCTGCCACCATCACTCAGACCGCCTTGTGTGGTCTGGGCCAGTCCGCCTGTAAGCCTGTGGTCAGCACTCTGAAGTACTTCCGCAACGAGTATCTGGCCCACGTGGTGGACAAGAACTGCCCCCACTGCAACGGCCCCAAGAAGGTGCTGAGAATCGACCCCGACAAGTGCAAGGGTTGTACCAAGTGTAAGCGCAACTGTCCCATGGACGCCATCACCGGCGAGGTGAAGCAGGCCCATGTGATTGATACCGAAAAGTGCATCAAGTGCGGCGCCTGTGTCAGCGGCTGTCCCTTCGGTGCAATCGAGGAGGTGTAAGTCATGGCAAAAGGAATTATGTATGTAGACGGTCAGCGCGTTCCCTTCGACGGGGAGCCCAACGTTCTGGCTGTCATTCGCAAGGCCGGCATTGAGATGCCTACCTTCTGTTATTACTCCGACCTGTCTGTGTACGGCGCCTGCCGTATGTGTGTGGTAGAGGATGATCGCGGCAGAATCGACGCTTCCTGCTCCATGCAACCCCGGGACGGTATGTCCATCAAGACCAATACCGCCCGCCTGCTGAAGCACCGCCGTATGATCCTTGAACTGATGCTGGCTTCCCACAACTGCAACTGCACCATTTGCGAGAAGAGCGGCGACTGCCACCTGCAGGAGTTGGCCCTTCAGTTCGGTGTGCGTCACATCCGCTTTCAGGACAACCGTGACGTGGCTCCCATTGACGATACCAGCCCCGCTGTGGTCCGCGATCCCAGTAAGTGCATCCTGTGCGGCGACTGCGTGCGTGTGTGCGAAGAGACCATCGGCATGAGTATCATCGATTTCGCCAAGCGCGGCTACAACATGCAGGTCACTCCCGCCTTTGGACGTACCCTGTCCCAGACCAAGTGCATCAGCTGTGGCCAGTGCTCTGCTGTGTGTCCCACCGGTGCAATCACCGTTTACAACCAGATCGGCGCTGCCTGGCGCGCCATCCACGATCCCAGCAAGCGCGTGGTGGTGCAGATCGCTCCCGCCGTTCGCGTGGCCGTGGGTGAGGCCTTTGGTCTGCCCGCCGGCAAGAACGTGCTGGACCAGATGGTCACTGCTCTGAAGTTTATGGGTGTGGACGAGGTGTGTGATACCACCTTCGGTGCCGACCTGACCACCATTCAGGAGGCTGAGGAGTTCAAGGCTCGTCTGGCCGCCGGCGGCCCCTTCCCCATGTTCACCTCCTGCTGCCCCGCGTGGGTCAAGTATCTGGAGAATATGAATCCCAAGTACCTGAAGAATATCTCTTCCTGCAAGTCTCCCATGGAGATGCTGGGCGCCCTGATCAAGGACAAGTATAAGGCCAAGGATGCCGAGGATGGTAAGACCACCTTCCATATCGCCATCATGCCCTGTACTGCCAAGAAGATGGAGGCGGCCCGTCCTGAGTTTATCAACGACGGTGTGCCCGATGTTGATCTGGTGCTGACCTCTCAGGAAATTATCGACATGATCAAGGAGTCCGGTATCCAGCTGCCCCAGATGGAGCTGGAGACCCCCGACACTCCCTTTGGTTTCGGTTCCGGTTCCGGTGTGATTTTCGGCACCACCGGCGGTGTGGCTGAGGCTGTGGCCCGCTACTGCCTGCCTGACAAGTCCAAGAACACCCTGCGCACTCTGGAACTGTCCCCCCTGCGTGGCGAGGAGTCCGTCCGCGAGGCCACTCTGGATGTGGGCGGGACTGAGATCCGCATCGCCATTGTTCATGGCCTTGCCCACGCGCAGGAACTGCTGAAGAAGATCGAAGCCGGCGAGGTGAATTACCACCTGATCGAGGTCATGACCTGTCCCACCGGCTGTGTCGGCGGTGCCGGTCAGCCCATCGGCCGCAAGGACAAGAAGCTGGAGCGTGCTGCCGGTCTGTACATTACCGACAAGACCGCTATCTTCAAGCGCGCCGAGTATAACCCCGTTATGGACGACGTGATCGAAGGCTATTCCGAGGAAGAGCTGCATCACCTGCTCCACGTCCACTACGGCGAAAAGCACTAAACCAAATCAAAACGCGCCCGAGCCAACCGGCTCGGGCGCGTTTTTTGTTCTTGTGTTATTCTTCGTCCAGAAGGTCCAGAATATCGTCGATCTGATCCTCCAGATCCTCATGGGCCTGACCCCACAGCTCGTACTCATCACTGTTCATGTCATCCGGTTCCTGCATGTCCAGCTCGTCCAGCATGGTGC
>JAZNTL010000038.1:0-4638 GCA_045591745.1 Lawsonibacter sp. | reverse complement strand
TCATAGGTCTTGCCGGCGGAGCGGGAACTGGCGGCGATGGCGGTGAGCTGGAACCAGGGGTGATTCTCCATCAGGGTGATGAAGCGCTGACCCACCATGCCGGTGCCGCCGATAATACCAACTTTGTACTTTTCCATGTTGATCGTCCTTTCATTATGTACGCTCAGGGAATATCCGGCAGAAAGTTGCGGTTGCCAATCGGAAGCAAAGCCGTTATAATAAAAAAGATAAGACCGGATACACCCGTGGGGTGTACTTATTTATAATAAATTATAATACCACGCAGAAGATATGCTGTCAACGAGATGCCCTTTGGCGCATTTGGAGAAATGGAGCACTTTATGGCGTTAAATTTAAGACAAATTGTAGCGTTGGTTCTGGCCGGAGCCATCTGTCTGGGATCGGCGGGGGCAACCGGACCGGAGCCACCTACGACAGACGTTTCTGTGGAAGCGTCTGCGGATGAAGCGGTCACCACACCGGAGGAAAATGCGGCTTCAGATGATTTGAAGTTGGATGAGTCTGCTGCTGACCCGGCAGAGGAGTTGGGGCCCGAGGTTCCGCTGGAAGAGCCTGCTGTGGGATTTGGAACAAACCCGGTGGACGAAGAATTGATTCCAGATGGTCCGGTGGACGATTTCGTGCCCGACTTTGAGCTGGATCCGGATGATCTTCCGGGAATTTATGACCCCTATGGAGATGTAAAACTACGCATCGGCCTTGCCTATCCGGGGAACAGTACCGGTGCGCTGATCCATGCCAACCTTCTTAATGCAGATATCAGCGCAGTCAGCGGCTACCGCTTCGGCTTCTACGACGATGCGTTGGAATTTATGCCTCTTGCATCCACGCAGGAGACGGCACTGTCCATGGTCAAGACCACCAATATCTACCGGGTGGGGGAGAGCTATTACGATGCCAAACCCTCCGGCGACTACGAGCTTTTGGGCTGCTACCATCGGCAGCTGCCCTTTGCCTTTGCCACCTATGAGGAGGCTTTGGCTATGGCGAGCAGCACCCTGAACAGCTTTGTATCCTGGGTGGACGGTGTGTATTTCGTGCGAAGCGGCTCCTATGCCACCTATGACGAAGCTAAGGCTGCGGCGGATGCTGAGCCCGCAGTCAACTGGAGTGTTGTCTATACCAGCGTATATGGCATCAATGTGGTCAAAACGGGTACCTGTCAGATCCTGTTCCAGTTTGACGGCGGCGAGGCAAAGCCGCTGGCTGTGGCGCCCGGATTTGAAAGCTGCGAGGGCGCGGTAACCTGGTTCAAGGGCTTTAAGTATCAGGGCAGCTTCCGCTATGAGCGGGTCGGGGGCGGCAACCTTGTGGTGGTCAACATTCTGGACGTTGATACCTATGTCAAGGGTGTTGTCCCGTATGAGTCCAATAAGCTCTGGCCGCTGGAGACACTGAAGGCTCAGGCCCTGTGCGCCAAGAACTACGGACTGATCAACCGCAACAAGCACAACGGCTACAACTTTGACCTGTGCAACACCACCGACTGTCAGGTCTACTACGGACTGGGCAGCAATAAGGAGTCCTTTCAGCCCAGCACCCTGAGCGACCAGGCGGTGGACGAGATCAAAGGTCAATATGTCTGGTACGGGGACAAGCTGGCTCATACCTATTTCTACTCCAGCAACGGCGGTGGAAGCGAAGACTCCTCCAAGGTGTGGGGGAGCAACCAGGCCTCCTATCCCTATTTGATCGGTGTGGTGGACCCCTATGAGGAGACGGTGGCCGACACCATCCCCAGCTACCGCTTTTCCAAGACCTTTACCAATGCCCAGCTGACTGAGATCCTGCGTACCAAGGGCTATGCCACCAACACGAGCGTGGTGGATTTCCAGGTGACGGAATATTCCAAGTCGGGCAACGTTCTGACCATGAAGTTTACTTATGCCAACGGCAAGAGCAATACCTTTGCCAGCTCCAACAGCAGTTGGCTGCGCAACAAGCTGGGGTGTCGATCCATGCATTTTACCGTTACCGGAGCGGGTGAGGTGCTCAATACCGACTGTGCCGTCAACAACGCAACAGGGGAGAGCATCAGTGATTTTACCGGTCTTTACGTGCTCAGTGGAGCGGGGGAACTGGTGCGTCTGGAGCACAGTGTGCCTCACGTGATCACCGGGACGGGGGAAATCTCCTCTGCCGGGCAATCCACCACCATCCCCGACGGCACCTATGTTGTCGAAGGTGCGGGCTGGGGCCACAACGTGGGGTACAGCCAGTGGGGAGGCTATGCTATGGCCAAACAGGGCTTTACTGCAAAAGAGATCATCGAATTCTATTTTACCGGCGTAGAAGTCGGAGCAAAGCAGAGTGATAACAGTGAAAACATCGGATTTTAATTTTGATCTGCCAGAAGAACTGATCGCCCAGACCCCGCTGGAGCGACGGGACGCATCCCGGCTGTTGACGCTGGACAAGCACACGGGGCAGACGCAGCACCACCACTTTTATGAACTTGCGGATATGCTGCGCCCCGGAGACTGTCTTGTAATGAACAATTCCCGTGTGCTGCCCGCCCGATTGATCGGACGCCGTGAGACCGGCGGAGCCTGCGAAGTACTGCTGCTTATTGACCGTGGAGACAACGTGTGGGAGTGTCTGGTGCGTCCGGGGCGCAAGCTCAAGCCCGGTGCAAAGGTTATTTTCGGAGATGGAGAACTGACCGGTGAGATCGTTTCCGAGGTGGAGGGCGGCAACCGACTGGTTCGCTTCCACTATGAGGGTATCTTTTTGGAGGTGCTGGAACGGCTTGGCCGCATGCCTCTGCCGCCCTATATCAAGGCGGAGCTGCAGGAGTCGGAACGCTATCAGACCGTTTATTCCAAGGTCAGCGGCTCTGCCGCAGCACCCACCGCGGGGCTGCATTTTACCCCGGAACTGCTGGCAAAGCTGGAGCAAAATAGTGTAAAGCTGTGCTACGTTACACTCCATGTGGGACTTGGCACGTTCCGTCCTGTTAAGGCGGAAAATATTCTGGAGCATGAGATGCATTCTGAGTACTGTATTATCCCGCAGGAGACAGCCGATGCCATCAATGAAACTAAGAAAAACGGTGGCCGTGTCATCTGTGTAGGTACTACCTCCTGTCGTACCATCGAAAGTTGGGCAGGGGAGGATGGCACCATGAAGGCCAGCGCGGGCTGGACCAATATTTTTATCTATCCCGGCTACCAATTTAAGGTGCTGGATGCCCTGATCACCAACTTCCACCTGCCGGAATCTACGCTGATCATGCTGGTATCGGCGCTGGCGGGGCGGGAGCACGTGCTGGCCGCCTACAAGGAAGCTGTGGAGGAAAGGTACCGCTTCTTCTCCTTTGGTGATGCCATGTTTATTTCCTAACTTTAAAACCACCTTCCCCCTGGGGGGAAGGTGGCGTTTGCAAAGCAAACGACGGATGAGGGGGCGGCACAGACACAGTCCGCTCAAAAGGCAGAGAGGTGTTTCATTTTGTTTAAACTGTTGAAAACCCAAGGAAAAGCTCGCCGCGGCCACTTTGTGTGCGCCCACGGCGAGGTGCAGACCCCCGTTTTTATGAACGTGGGTACGCAGGGCGCCATCAAGGGTGCGGTATCTGCCCATGACCTGAAAGAAATCGGCTGTCAGGTGGAGCTATCCAACACCTACCACCTGCATCTGCGGCCCACAGACACCGTGGTGCGTCAGCTGGGTGGCCTGCACAAGTTTATGGACTGGGACGGCCCTATCCTGACGGACAGCGGCGGCTTTCAGGTGTTCTCCCTGTCCGGCCTGCGTAAAATCACCGAGGAGGGTGTCACCTTTGCATCCCATATCGACGGTCACCGCATTTTTATGGGGCCGGAGGAGTCCATGCGCATCCAGTCCAATTTGGGCAGCGACATTGCCATGGCCTTTGATGAGTGTGTGGAGAACCCTGCGCCCCATGACTATGTGAAAGCCTCATGCGAGCGCACTCTGCGCTGGCTGGAGCGCTGCAAGATAGAGCATGACAAGCTGAACTCCTTGTCGGACACCGTGAACCCGAAACAGATGCTCTTTGGCATCAATCAGGGCGGAACCCACCCGGACCTGCGTGTGTGGCACATGAAGGAAACGGCCAAAATCGAGTGCGACGGCTATGCCATCGGCGGCCTTGCCGTGGGTGAGCCCACGCAGGTCATGTACGACATCATCGACGCGGTGGAGCCCCATATGCCTGTGGACAAGCCCCGCTACCTGATGGGTGTGGGCACACCGTCCAACATCATCGAGGGTGTGGCCCGGGGCATTGACTTCTTCGACTGCGTCATGCCCGCCCGCAACGCCCGCCACGGCAAGCTGTTTACGTGGGAGGGCACCATCAACATCAAGAACGAGAAATACAAGCTGGACGACCGGCCCATCAGCGAAAGCTGCGGCTGTCCCGCCTGCCGTTCCTTCTCCCGTGCCTATATCCGCCACCTGCTCAATGCGGGGGAGATGCTGGCCATGCGGCTGCTGGTGCTGCACAACCTGTATTTCTACAACGATCTTATGGCTAAGATCCGTCAGGCCATTGAGGAGGATCGTTTTGATGAGTTCCGTGCGGAATACTCGGAAAAGCTGGGCAAACCGGCGCAATAAAGCATAAAAAATCAAGCCCCCATCCGCGGACCG
>JAZNTL010000037.1:0-3373 GCA_045591745.1 Lawsonibacter sp. | reverse complement strand
ACGGCTTTGCCGACATCGCCATCCCCGGCCTGTCCCAGATCCCCGTGGTGGGCAAGGGCCTGTTCTCTCACAACATTCTGGTCTATCTGGGCATCGTCATCGCCCTGTGCATGTGGTACTACCTCAACCGCACCAACCCCGGCCTGCGCCTGCGGGCTGTGGGCGAAAACCCCGCCTCTGCCGACAGCGTGGGCATCAACGTCAAGCGCACCAAGTACCTGCATATCTGCCTTGGCTGCGGCATCATGGGCATTGGCGGCTACTATATGGGTCTGAATATGTCCGGCTCCTTCTCCAGCGCCTGCTGGATCAACGGCTACGGCTGGATCGCCGTGGCGCTGGTCATCTTCGCCAACTGGAACCCTACCATGGCCATTCTGGGCACCTTCGTGTTCGGCTTTTTCAACACCCTGCGCGTGTCCGGCTCCAGCCTTGCGGTGGCTTTCCCCGAAACCCTTGGCTGGCTGGCCGCCGTCCCCACCCAGCTGTATCAGGCCCTGCCCTTTATCATCACCGCCATCGTGCTGGTGGTCACCTCCGTCCGCAAGCGCGAAGGCTCCGGCCTGCCCGCCGCACTGGGCCTGAACTACTTCCGCGAGGAACGCTGACTCCCTTTTATGCGCAAAAGGTCCCTGACCATCCGGTCAGGGACCTTTTTTATTCGGCTCCCTTGTGCAAAGGGAGCTGTCAGCGAAGGTGACTGAGGGATTGACAACCCCGCCGCCCCTTCGGGGCACCTCCGCTTATACAGCATAGCCGTTGGCGGCTCTGCCGCCTTACGGATATGGCGTGCCCCTTGCGGGTACAGGGGAGGCTTTAGTCAGGTGCTGGCGCACCACCTGCTCCTCAGAGAAGAAGTACTTCACACCCTTGATCTCCTGATACTCCTCATGTCCCTTGCCGATCAGGGCGATGATGTCGCCGTCCTGGGCATTGTCCATGACCCAGCGGATGGCATCGCCCCGGTCGGGGATAGAGATATACTTGCCGTTGTGTTTGGCAAGGCCGGTCTTAATGTCCTCGTTGATGGACTCCACTTCCTCGTCCCGGGGATTGTCCATGGTGAGCACCGTCAGATCGGCATACTTTCCGCTCATCTCGCCCATGTCCCAGCGCCGGGCACGGGCACGGTTTCCGCCGCCGCCGAACAGACAGATGAGCCGTCCGGGGTTGTAGGAGCGAAGCATGGTCAGCAAGTTCTCCATGCTGACGGCATTGTGGGCATAGTCAATGAGCAAAGTATAGTGCCCGGGGGTGTCCAGCACCTGTGTGCGGCCTTTTACGTACACCGTTTTCAGACCCTTGGCAATGGCGGCGGCATCCACCCCCACCATGTGGGCGGCGGCAAGGGCGGCGAGGGCATTTGAGACATTGAACGTGCCGGGCATATTCAGCAGGAACACACCCTCCAGCGCCCCGGACAGAGCGAATTCACTGCCCAGAAAGCCCTGCTTGCGCAGTTCCTTCACATCCCCTGCCACGTAGTCGGCCCTGCCTGACATGGACATAGTGGTCAGGGGACACTTCGCTTTGGCAGTAACTGCCTGCCAGTGCTGGTCATCCACATTAACAAGACCCTTTTTGCACTGGGCAAAGAGCATGCTCTTGCAGTCCCGGTACTCCTCAAAGCTGGCATGCTCTCCGTCCCCGATGTGGTCGGGAGACAGATTCAGAAACACACCCACATCAAACAAAATGCCCGCCGTGCGGTGGAGCTTAAAGCCCTGAGAGGAGGCCTCCATGACCACATGGGTGCACCCCTCCTCCACCATCCGGGCAAACAGGGAGTGGAGCTCATAGGACTCGGGGGTGGTGTTCTTGGTTTTGAGCAGTTCACTGCCAATGACCGCGCCCACTGTGCCGATCATGCCCACCTTGTGTCCCGCCGCCTCCAGAATGGATTTGACCATGTGTGCGGTAGTGGTCTTTCCCTTAGTGCCGGTCAAGCCGATGACGGTCATTTTCTCCGCCGGATGGTCAAACCATGCCGCGGCCAGCAGGGCCAGTGCATACCGGCTGTCCTTGACTCGGACAACGGTCACTCCCTCGGGTGCGGTTACCTCCCGCTCCACCACAAGGGCCACAGCCCCCGCCTGTACTGCCGCATCAATATACGCATGCCCGTCGGCGCGAAAGCCCGTCAGACAGACGAACAGGCTCCCCTTGCCCACCTTACGGGAGTCATATTCCAGCGAAGCGACCTCCACGTGGAGGTCGCCCGCATCCAAAGTGTAATCCAGTTTTTCCAGCAGTTTGTCAAGTCTCATCAAACAAAACTCCCTCAAACACGGTGTGGGACGGGCCGGTCATGCGCACGTGGCCGTCCTCCTCGCGCCAATCTACGTACAGGTTGCCACCGATCTGCTCCACCGTCACCTTTCGGTCACAGTAGCCCAGCAGAGCGGCCGCCACCGCGGCGGTACAGCAGCCGGTGCCACAGCCGATGGTCTCTCCCGTGCCCCGCTCCCACTCCCGGATCTTGATGTAGTCTCGGGAAACCACCTGGGCAAAGGTCACGTTGGTCTTGTTGGGAAACAGTGCCGTGTGATGCTCAATGACCGGGCCGTACTTGGCCACGTCAAAAGAAGCGGTGTCCTCAATAAACATGACGCAATGGGGGTTGCCCCAGGACACGGCGGTAATGTTGAATGTACGATCCAGAATGTCCACCGGCTGATCAATAAACTCCGGCAGGTCGGTGTTGACCGGGATGATCTTGGTGTCCAGCCGGGGCTGGCCGATGTCGGCGGTGATGTTGACCGCCTTGCCGTCCTTCACGTCCAGCCAGATGTGCTGCATGCCGCCCAGCGTCTCGATCTCAAACTCGGTCTTGTCCGTCATGCCGTGGTCGTAGACGTATTTGGACAGGGAACGCAGCGCGTTGCCGCACATCTCTCCCTCCGTACCGTCGGGGTTGAACATGCGCATGCGGAACTCCCCCCGCTCCGAGGGGCATACCAGCACCAGTCCGTCCGAGCCGATGCCAAAATGCCGCTCGCTGACCCGGCGGGCCAGCGCGTTGGGGTCGTCGATCTTCTGGTCCACGGCATTGATATACACATAGTCGTTGCCGTAGGCCTGCATTTTGGTGAATTTCAAGTCCATGTGGCTTTCCCCTTATGCAATCTTGTCACGCTTCGCCTGCTCGCGACGGCTCAGTCGCTCAGTGCCTGTTCCAAGTCAGCAATAATGTCGTTCACATTCTCAATGCCGATGGAGATGCGGATGAAGCGCTCGTTGATGCCCAGCTTCTCCCGCACGTCGGCAGGGATGGACTCGTGGGTCTGGGTCATGGGATAGGTGACCAGCGTCTCCACACCGCCCAGACTCTCGGCAAACAGGATCATCTTCACCCGGCTCAGGAGGTTCATGG
>JAZNTL010000036.1:0-4515 GCA_045591745.1 Lawsonibacter sp. | reverse complement strand
CACTTCGGGCTTAAGGATGCCAATGTAGGGCAGGTTGCGGTAGCGCTCGGCATAGTCCAAACCGTAGCCCACCACGAAGGCATCGGGAATGGCAAAGCCGGAGTAGTGGACGGCCACCTCCACCTTGCGGCGGTCAGGCTTGTCCAGCAGGGTACACAGGCGGATTGAGGCAGGATGGCGCTGCTCCAGCAGACGCAGCAGGTAGCTCAGGGTGTTGCCCGAGTCCAGAATATCCTCCACCACGATCACGTGCAGGCCGGAAATATCTTCGGACAGGTCCTTGGTGATCTGCACCTGACCGGAGGAGGTGCTTCCCTTTCCGTAGGAGGAAACGGACATAAAGTCAATGCGGCAGGGACGGGTGATCTTTCGGGCCAGATCGGCCATGAACACAAAGGAGCCGCGCAGCACGCTGACCAGTAAGATCTCCTTGTCAGCATAGTCCCGGTTGATCTGCTCGGCCAGCTCGCTCACCCGTTGGGCCAGCTGCTCCTCGGAAAACAGGATCTCCTGAATGTCATGCTCCATCATGTAAACAACATCCTTTCTGTGTTTGAGCTGCATTGGGAATACAAGTGATATGCCAGCATTCCTGCCCGGTTTCGGGCAGAAAGGCCCGATCCGGGCCGAGTCCGGCCACCGCAGCCACCCGGCCACCACAATCCAAAACCGGGATCATATGCCGAACATGCTGCGGAATTTTCTCGTCAATGAGTATTTTCTTTAATAGCCGTCCCGGTCTATCAGGCCGTGCCAGCCTGTCCCCGGTGCGGCGAGAGCGAACGGCAATCGTATCGCCGCAGGACAGATAAAAGTCAACAGGAGTCTGTTCCTGCCCTTCATACACACTGCGCCGCGCAGTGATCGTCCCCCACGGTAGGGTCAGCGTTCCGGGCAAAGGAAGTGATTCCTCGCCCCATTGCTCCGGCTGTTCCTCCATCACCAGCTCCAGCCGGTCATAGACCCGCCGTACCAGCCGTCCTCCGGGCAAATAGATTCGTCCGGAAGGGTCATCGCTTCGGCACAGGCCAACCACATCCAGCAGGTGTTGGGCGGTGCATTTACCACCGTCCCCGTTCAGCTTGTCCAGCAAAAGCCGCACCATGCGTGCGGAAATCGCATCCGGCTGTCCGGCAATGGCGGCAGCGCAGACGCGCAGGCCGGAGTTAATCTCCTCCACCTCACCCAGCGCTCGCCGGGCCTGTTGGGTCAAATACTCTTCGTCCTGCGCCAGCAGCCGAGCCGTTTTTCCCACGTGGGAAATAAACTGCGGCTGCATGTTCTCCAGCACGGGCAGAAGCTGTCGGCGCACCCGGTTGCGGGCAAACCGTTCATCCGCGTTGGAACTGTCCTCCACATGGGGCAGGCCGTAAATGCGCAGATATTCTTCGATATCCCGGCGGCGGGTGGTCAAAAAGGGGCGCACAAGCGCACCCCGCCGGGGCTGGATGCCGGTCAGCCCCCGCAGACCGCTGCCCCGCATCAGGTGCAGCAGCATTGTCTCGGCATTATCCTCGGCATTGTGGGCGGTTGCGATCACATCCGCGCCCACCTGTTGGGCTGTTTCACGCAAGAAAGCATACCGCATTTCCCGGGCCGTTTCCTCGATGCCGGTACCATTTTGGGCGGCTTGGGCGGCCACATCGCCGCAGCCCACCACCAGCTTCACTCCCGGGCAGCATCTGCCCACGAAGGAGCGCACGAATTCCTCGTCCCGCAGGGACTGTTCTCCCCGCAGCTGATGATTGTAATGGGCGGCAGTCAGCGTAAAGCCATATTCATCCCGCAAACCGTTCAGCCAGTGGAGCAGACACACGGAGTCCGCCCCTCCGGACACGGCACACAGCACGTGGCCGCCTTTGGGCAGCAAATCATGCTCCCGGCACAGAGCCGCCGCCTCCGGCATGGTATAGCCGGTCATTTAATACTCCTCATGGGTGCGGTCGATGCCCGCAAAGGTGGTATACTCGGGCAGCCACTGCAGCTCCACAGTCCGGGTCTCGCCGTGGCGGTTCTTGGCAATGATACACTCGGCCAGATTGTGATTTTCCGACTCCTTGTCGTAGTAGCCTTCACGATACAGGAACATAACGATATCCGCATCCTGCTCGATTGCGCCCGATTCACGCAGATCGGACAGCATGGGCCGCTTGTCGCTGCGGCTTTCATTGGCACGGGACAGCTGGGACAGGCACAAAACAGGCACGTGCAGTTCCTTTGCCATGATTTTCAGGGCACGGGAGATGTCGGACACCACCTGCTGGCGGTTTTCGCCGGAATAACTGCGTCCGCCCGCCGACTGCATCAGCTGCAGGTAGTCGATGACCACAAGGCCGAGGTCCTCCACGCGGCGGCACTTGGCATTCATATCCGCCACGGACAGAGAGGGATCATCGTCAATGAGAATTCGGGTCTGGTTCAGCGCGGCAGCCGCGGCGGCCACCTTGGTCCAGTCATCCTCGTTGAGCTTGCCGGTGACCAGCTTTTTATTGTCTACGAAGGACTCGTTGGAGATCAGGCGCATGGCAAGCTGCTCCCGGCTCATTTCCAACGAAAAGAACACCACGCTCTTGCCGGAGAATTTACCGGCATGGAGCAGAATATTCAGCGCCATAGAGGTCTTACCCATACCGGGGCGGGCAGCCAGCAGGATCAGGTCGGACTTGTTCAGGCCGGAGATGGCCCGGTCCAGATCGGCAAGGCCCGTGGACAGACCGGGAACGGCGCTGTCACTGGCAGCCAGCTCGTTGAGCCGGTCGTACACGTTCAAAATAACGCTGGAGATGGGGGTCAGACCACGGGCGGCACGCCCCTGACGCAGCGCAAAAATCTTCTGCTCCGCCACTTCCAGCACGTCATGGCCGGTACCGGTGCCTTCCTGCACCAGCGCCCCCACTTCCCCTGCCGTCTCCGCCACGCGGCGCAGCAGGGCCTTGTCCTTCACGATCTCCACGTACTCTCCCACGTTGGCCGCGGTGGGTGTGGTGTCCATCAGCTGAAGAATGTAATTGCGGGAGTTGTTTTCGTCATATACTCCCTGCTGGCGCATATGCTCCAGCACCGTCACCGGATCAATGGTGGCGGAAAAGCTGAACATGGAGTAGATGCTCTCATAGATCTCCCTGTTTTGGCGCAGATAAAAGTCCTCCGGGCGCAGATGCTCAATGACCTGAGGCACACAGCGCGCGTCAATGAGCATGGAGCCCAGCACGGCCTGTTCCGCCTCCACACTGTGGGGCAGCTGCCGCATCAACAGTTCTTCATCCTGCATCGCCATGGAAAAACCTCCTTTTGGTTAGGAGTTATGGTTCAAATTCAGGCCTCTACCACCATCACGTTGACGGTGCCGACCACCTCGTAGCCCAGCTTGGCCTTGATCTTGTAGCCGCCGCAGGCCTTAATGGGCTCATCCAGCACCAGCTTGGCCTTGGCGATATTCAGGCCGAACTGGGCATTGAGCGCCTCAGAAATTTCCTTGGAGGTAACCGCGCCGAACAGGCGGCCGCCCTCGCCGGCTTTGGCCACCACCTTCACGGTGATGGTCTCCAGCTTTTTGGCCAGAGCCTCGGCCTCGGCCTTCTCGGCAGCCTCCTGTGCCTTGCGGGCCTTCTCCTGCTGTTTCATGGTGTTCACGTTTTCAGGGGTGGCCGGCACAGCCAGCTTCTTGGCCAAAAGGAAGTTGCGGGCATAGCCGTCGGAAACGTCCACCAGCTGTCCCTTCTTGCCCTGACCCTTTACATCCTGCTGCAAAATGACTTTCATATCCATATCCTCCGTTTTCGATTTGTTTTTGTAAAATGGGACGCTTAGTCCTCCAGATACTGGTCGATGGCCTGTTCCAATTCTGCAGCCACCTCATTCAGGTTTTTGCCGGTCACCTGACCGCCGGCAGCCGCCGCGTTGCCGCCGCCGCCCAGCTTTTCCAGAATGACCTGCACATTGATGTCGTCCCGAATAGACCGAGCTGACAGAATAACGCTCTCTCCGTCCGGGAACAGCACGAAGGACGCGCCGATGCCCATAATGTTCAGCAGCTCATCCGCCGCCTGTGCCGCCGTCACCCGGCCCACCGTCCGCTCCGACTGGGCGATGGCAATGCCCGGCTTATAAATGTGCGCGTTCTGAATCAGCGCGTACTTGTTCACAGTGTCCTCAAAATCGTTCTGGAACAGCTTTTTCACCTCGCCGGTGTCAGCCCCGGCGCGGCGCAGGAAGGCCGCCGCCTCAAAGGTGCGGCCACCGGTACGCAGAGTGAAGTTCTTGGTATCCAGCACGATACCAGCCAGCATAGCTTCCGCCTCGGCCCGCAGGATGTCCACCGGCTCCAGAATATACTGGGCCAGCTCACTCACCAGCTCGCAGGCAGAGGAAGCATAGGGCTCGTGATAGTTCAGCGCCGCGCCGTCAATATAGGTCGCCGCGCGCCGATGATGATCAATGACCGCCACCCGGTTGCAGGACTCCAGCAGTTCCGGGGCCTGCACCTGCTCGGGACGGTTGGTATCCACCACCACC
>JAZNTL010000035.1:0-11237 GCA_045591745.1 Lawsonibacter sp. | reverse complement strand
GTTACCAATTCCCGGGTTCCTATTGGATACTTCTTCATGCCTTTCTTTCCTGACATAATAACGCCCCCTAATGTAGTACTTTCATTTTCCTACATTAGGGGGCTTTTTGTCTATTGTCCGTTTTTAATGGACCTGTTCATTTCGGGTATGGCTTTTTTGCGTCTCATGCAGAAAGTTCAGCAAAAGTTGCACGTTGACGTGCAACTTTTGACCCAAACGCACAATATATGAAGGCAAATGTACTTTGCCGCATATACAGGAGGGATGAACCATGATCAACAGTTACGGCTATGTCCGGGTCAGCACCCGGGAACAGAACGAGGACCGGCAGCTGATTGCCTTGCGAGAACTGCATATTCCCCGTGGAAACATCTACATGGACAAGCAGTCCGGCAAGGATTTTCAGCGGCCCCAGTATAAAAAACTGCTGCGGAAAATGAAAAAACACGACCTGCTCTATGTCAAGAGCATTGACCGTCTGGGGCGCAACTATGAGGAGATATTACAGCAGTGGCGGGTGCTAACCAAGGAAAAGGGCATCGACATCGTGGTGCTAGACATGCCTCTGCTGGATACCCGGCGGGGCAAGGACCTGATGGGTACGTTTTTAAGTGATATTGTGCTGCAGGTGCTGTCCTTCGTGGCGGAGAACGAGCGTACCAATATTCGTCAGCGACAGGCGGAGGGGATCGCCGCGGCAAAAGCGCGGGGCGTGCGCTTTGGCAGACCGCCCAAGCCACTGCCCGATAATTTCCACAGTGCCTATCAGCGCTGGCGGCAGGGGAGGATCAGCGGCACAGCGGCGGCCAAAGAGTGCGGCATGCCGCTGGCTACCTTCCGTTATAAGGCGGGACTCTACGAAAATGTGGGTAAACTGTAAACAGGCAAATCTACAAAAAAGTGTACCTTTTTGTAAATCTACCTGTCTTTACAATATGCGGGTATTTTACCACAAACTACATAATGTTTGCAACAGGAAATATGAAAAAATCACGGTGGTAAAAGGGAAAATTTGGGGTGAATGGAAGTTACAAGAAAGTACACTTAACTGTAAAGGAGAAAAGAGAATGAGAAAAATGGTCAAACGCATCTTGCTCTGTCTGCTTGTGGCGGGGATGCTGACGGGCGTGGTCAATGCCGCTACCTTCTCAGATGTGAGCAAAAGCGCATACTATGCCGAAGCGGTGGACTACGTCAGTTCCACCGGGCTGATGGTGGGTTACGGTGACGGAAAATTCGGGCCAGAAAAGACCGTGACACGGGCAGAAATGGCCACGGTGCTGTGCAAACTCCTTGGCGAGGACAAGAACCTGAAAAAGGACGGCTCCAAGTTCAAGGACGTGCCCACCTCCCACTGGGGCAATGCCTATGTTATAAAAGCAGCTTCTTTGGGTATTCTGTCCGGCTACGGTAATGGCAAGTTTGGCCCGGACGATACCGTGACCTATGAACAGGCGCTGACCATGATTGTCAATATGCTGGGGTATGGTGACAAGGCTGGGGAATACGGCGGATACCCCAGTGGGTACATATACATTGGACATATGCTTGGTGTGATGACCTATATTGACAGCAGCCTTGGCAATCGTGAAACCCGAGGAAATATAGCATTGATGCTGTTTAATCTCAGAGGGTGTCCGATTGTCAAAGACAAGGCCAAAAGTGATATTGTGGATTTTGCAAACAGTCTCGAAGGCTCTTACTTTGGTTGGAATAGATATCGAATGGATACGGATTTCGACAAACGCACAATTTCCTATGTCTACGCCGCAACACGGCAAGAAGGCTATGTTACGGCCACAGATACGTTTAAGGTGACCTATCGCTGGGATGCAGAACGTGGCTGGTATACAAGCAGTCCTGTTAAGGTGACTTATGGAAAAGAAAAATGGGACGTCGTGGGAACATGGGGGTATAGCAACTCGGAGTCGGACATTACCTTAACGATCCATAAGATAACAGAGGATGAAGTGAAGTATGAGTATGACTTCAACTACAAAGGCCCGAAGCAATATAGCAATAGTATGACCGACTATGAGTTCAAGTCACAGCGCGTGGCAACCGCACAGGTGTGGGATCTTGGCTCTGTATATTATGAAAAAGAGGACGGACTTTACTTTACGCTGTGTGATGGTGCTGAATACGTGTATATCACAAAATACGGTGGTGTAAGTTATGGCGGAAGTGCGTGGAGTAACGGCATAGAAGGGAAAAACTTCTTTATACTTACGAAGAACGATGACCTGTCTTATAACAGAGCGGTTAGCAATGAGCTTTTTCCCGTCGTCCAGCCGTTGTTTAACTTCAGTGTAGTTGATCGCACTGGGGGCACGAATTTTGATGGAACATCTTCCGATGCGAATGACATTTCCGGGATGACCTACTACGAGACGTATAGCTACATGAATAAAGAAGATCCTGCATCGACAAGCGCAGAAACCTTTGATATTTATGGGCAATATAAGTATATTTCCGGCACGGTATTTTTGGGGGAATTTGCAGAGGCTGGGGATCCAGGGACATTTAAAATCTACGGTGACGGAAAACTTCTCTATCAATACAATGCATCCAACTTTACGCGTGAAGATTGTTCTGAAGATTTTCTCGTTGATGTCGGAGGCGTTCGTGAGCTGACCCTTGAAATGTCTGGGGGACACTGTGTAGAAGTAATAAAAGGCATAAATGGCACTATGAGAAGAGATTATCCGACTATGTATGCAGCTAATATAAATCTGACGCAAAAAGAACCGTACAGGATGTATGAATACTATGATAGACCAACAAGCAGCACCTATGACTGGATAAAGAATGAAAGCATCTTGTTGGAAGGCTTGAGCTATTTCTATCAGAAAACTGGGGTTCGTCCCTATATCGCGATGTTCGCCTATGACGACCAGATGTATACCCTTGACAGTAATTTTGATTATGTTCTAAGTGACTTTGCAAAACAGATGGCAAGGGATAGATGCGGGGAAGCTGTTGGCGACGCACCTTATTTTGCGCTGTGCTATTTTGCGGAAGAAGATGACACAGAAAAACATATGGGTGGAAAATACATCGTGGTGTACTCGAACTCTGCGAAGGAACTGCTCGCCGGAAAAATCAGCGAGTTTTGGGACTGTCTGTTTGATTCTAAAATGGACTGGTCGAAATTTGAAGAGCGGTTTTCCCTTGGATTTGAAAGCTATGCCAAGCTGGTAGAGATTGAGAAGAAGGGATGAGGTAAATGAAGAAAATAAGAGCCTTGGTGGCGAGTTTGCTGTCTGCTGCACTGTTGTGTACCGCCGCATCTGCTGCCACGTTCCCGGATGTGGACGCAAATGCGGATTATGCAGCAGCCGTTGAGTATGTCAGCGAGATCGGCCTTATGGTGGGCTATGGTGATGGAACATTCCAGCCGGACAAGACGGTCAGCCGTGCGGAAATGGCCACTGTTCTGTGCAAGATGATGGGAAAAGACCGGGATCTGCAACAGGACGGTTCGGTGTTTCCTGACGTGCCCACCACTCACTGGGCCAACGGCTATGTGGTAAAAGCGGCCTCTCTGGGCTATTTGTCCGGCTACGGCAACGGCAAGTTCGGCCCGGATGATACTGTGACCTATGAGCAGGTGCTGACCATGATCATCAATGCGATTGGGTATGGTGAGGATGCCGGGGAACGGGGAGGCTATCCCGATGGCTATATCAGCATTGCCGATGAGTTTTATTATACGAACGGACTCTCAGCCCAAAAGGGTGAATTGATGTACCGGGGCAAAGTGGCAATGATTTTGTACAATGTTTGTCGTTGAGGTGTGAAAATGAAAAAACAATTAGAGATGAGCAGAACAGCCAAACGTATTTTGAGTCAAGTGCTTTCTTTGGTGCTTGCGATGGTTCTTGTTTCCCCTGTTGTGGCGCCGGTTTCCGCAGCAACTGGATACGATGCAAACGCGGCAATCGCCTACGCAAAAAAACATTGGAACGATGGAAAAGGGTTGTGTGCGGAGTTTGTATCCGATTGTATAAATGCCGGTGGTTGTCCGGTTTGGTTCTATGGATGTACAACGCTGGTTCGAATGTTGGAGAAAAGTGGGTACGGCACATTCTATAAGCTGGATGTTGATAGTCAGGGAAGAATTTCAGTTCCTGGAAACAGGGACAAACTATCCGTTGGTGATCCGGTATTTTATTACTGCGCAAAGGAAACAGATGGGTGTCCCTATGTGCACGCGGTTCTCTACAGCGGAGAAGACTCCAGTGGTTACTTAAAGGCATACGCGCATAACCGGGCGAAGAATAATGAAGTGCTCTATTATTCAAACTGCGGTTACTGCGGAGCGAAGATCTCTACTGCTTACGTTTATCATATGACAGAAAACTACACGGTGACCTTTGACGCCGAAGGCGGCAGTGTTTATCCCACATCAATCACTGTTCCGGAAGGAGTATCCAATTGGGAACTTCCCACTCCTACCCGCAG
Source organism: Lawsonibacter sp. (assembly GCA_045591745.1). Lineage (GTDB taxonomy): Bacteria > Bacillota > Clostridia > Oscillospirales > Oscillospiraceae > Lawsonibacter. Next base: position 6,773 of record JAZNTL010000035.1, on the reverse strand, counting down.
CGGATATAGGTTCAAAGGTTGGTGTGATGGACCGATCAGCACCGTAAACATGGTAGTAACCGATTCCCGCGTATTGGATATTACCGGCGATAAGACGCTGCATGCGCTTTGGACCAAAGTTGGCTGCGCATCACACAACAAAGACAGCTATAAGACAGTCAAGCAAAATGGTAAATATACGGCAATTTGCAAAACCTGTGATGAGGAGTTCATCCTGGGGAGTCTGGATACCTCGGTCAAGGGTGCCTATCAGCCTGTCGGAAGCTATGCTACCCGTCGTACCGCCCCTTATGAGAAGGCGGATGGAAAGGAAACGAGAGGAGAGGTGCAGATCGTAGGCGCAGTAAAGAACGCATATGACAACATTTGGTACAAGACCTCTGATGGCTACTGGATCTATGCCCCGAACTTGGAAAAGGTCGAGGCAAAGAGCTACACCATCTATTTTGACGCTGAGGGCGGCAAGGTCAATACCGGCAGCATGGTGGTGACCAACGGCAAGACCTTTGGTGCTCTGCCTACGCCTACCCGCAGCGGCTACACGTTCGGCGGCTGGTGGTATGACGATGACGAAAACGGCGTTTGCGTCAGAGTGGACAGTAGCACGAAGGTCAACTTGTCTGGCGATACCACCCTCTATGCCATTTGGAGCAAGGCGGAGTGTAAGAGCCACACCAAGGGCGAATATCTTTATTCCGCCGACAACCACCCGCACTATAATTATTATGAGTGTGCTAACTGTGGGGAGGCCGTTACCGATAAAAAGGCCAACCAAGTGAGTAACTGCACTACCTGCAATCCTGAGCCGGAGAAGTGCACCAGCCACACCAAGGGCAATTACCTGTTCTATGAAGCAGTTCATCCGCACTACTATTACTACGAGTGTGCGAATTGCGGGGAGCGCTTCACGGATGGCATCAAGGGTAAAATGGACAGCTGCACTACCTGTAATCCGCCAAAGGCGGAGCCTACCTGGGGCGAGTGGAGCGACTGGTCTACAAACAAAGTGACGGAAACATCTATCAGACAGGTGCAGACACGTCAGGTCAAGGTTTCGAACGCCTATACAGAATACCGCTACGGCCGATACCTGTCCAACGATCACGGTTGCTGGTGCGGGACCTATTTGGCCAGTCGCCCATACTCTGACGGCAGGGCCGTCAAGAATTACTCGCCGTGGAGTACTACCCGCTACGCGGTGTATGACACCGGGTGGACATGCGGGATATGCTCGGGCGACCATATCGGACACTACGAAACGGATAGCATGGGCAGAGACTTCTGGCGTGAGTACATAATCAACGGACGGAGCTTTTACTGGGAAGAGAGCAGGACCACACCTGCCCAGTACCGGACGGAATACCGTTATAGAGAACTTGGATAACCTATTTGTATTACTGATCAAAGGCGGCACCCAAGGGTGCCGCCTTTTGTCGCCTAAACGACCCGGAAACAATCGGAAAAGAAACCAAAACAAAATAGGGCAGACCCTCTTGCGTTTTTTACATGATTGGGTGTATTATATAGTTTGTATAAGTACGGTGCTATCCCAAAAGGGCACTATGCCGAAAAATGCAGGATTTCCTTTGTTTTTCGACAGGATTTGAGATGCTCTCAGATCCATTTCTTCGCGCAAAGAAAGCCCGTTTTGAAACCAATTCGGGCAAAACAGGGAGGTAGAAAACGGAATGAGCAACTTCTTCAAGCGTTCCGCACTTGGGGCGAGCGTGCCGCACAACAAGCACACCGCCCACAAGGAAACCGTGGTCATGCCCCTGCCGACCAAGATCGTGCTGTCCATGGGTCAGCACATCGGCGCGCCCGCCGCGCCCGTAGTGGCAAAGGGTGACCAGGTGTACGTAGGCTCCGTGGTGGGTAAGGCCGCCGGCTTTGTCTCCATGGACATCCACTCCGGTGTGTCCGGTACGGTGGATGCCATTACCACCATCACCGCGCCCAACGGTGCGCCCCAGACGGCGGTGGTCATCATCCCCGACGGCAAGCAGACTGTGGATCCCGCCATCAAGCCCCCGGTGGTCACTGATCTTGCAAGTCTGCAGGACGCGGTGCGTGCCAGCGGTCTGGTCGGTCTGGGCGGCGCGGGATTTCCCGCGGCGGTCAAGCTGGCCCCCAAGAATTTGGACGAGATCGACGTGCTGGTCATCAACGGCGCCGAGTGTGAGCCCTACATAACCTCCGATAACCGCTGTATGCAGGAGGACACCGACTACGTCATCAAGGGAATCCAGACCATTATGAAGTATCTGGACATCCCCAAGTGCGTCATCGGTATCGAGGCCAACAAGCCCGACGATATCAAGAAGCTGTCCGAAGAAACCAAGGACATGCCCATTGAGGTCAAGGCCCTGCCCTGCAAGTACCCGCAGGGTGCGGAAAAGGTGCTCATCGAGACCTGCACCGGCAGGGAAGTGCCCTTCCCCGGTTTGCCCTCCGACGTGGGTGTGATCGTGATGAATGTCACCTCCGTGGCCTTCATCGCCAAGTATCTGGAGACTGGTATCCCTCTGACCACCAAGCGCCTGACTGTGGACGGCGACATCGTGAGAAACCCCGGCAACGTGGAGGTCGTCATTGGCACCCCCATTCAGGAGTTGCTGGACTTCTGCGGCGGCCTGACAGAGGAACCGGGCAAGATCCTCTACGGCGGCCCCATGATGGGCACCTGCGTGGCGAGCGCGGAGCAGCCCATCCTGAAGAATAACAACGCCGTTCTGGCCCTGTCCCGCAAACTGGCCGAGCCTGTTAAGGCTACCAACTGCATCCACTGCGGCCGGTGTACCAACGCTTGTCCTCTGGGTCTGTCTGCCAAGGAGATCGTCCGGGCTTATGAGACCAAAAATGTGGACCTGCTGGTGGAACTCAATGCCGACCTGTGCATGAGCTGCGGCACCTGCTCCTTCGTGTGCCCCGCCAAGCGGCCTCTGGCCCCCTCCATCGCTCTGGCAAAGATCATGATGAAGAATGGAGGTAAGAAGTGATGGACAAGAGACTGATCGTTACCGCCGCGCCCCACATTACCGGCGCGGATACCACACAGAAGATCATGGGCCGTGTGTGCATTGCCTTGATCCCCACCCTGATCGCATCTACCTTCATCTTTGGCATCAATTCCCTGATCCTTACCGCCGTTACCGTGGCCGCCTGCGTGGCCTTTGAGTACGGCTATTGCAAGCTGATGAAGCGGGAAGTGCCTGTCAGCGACCTGTCCGCTGTGGTTACCGGCCTGCTGCTGGCCTTCAACCTGCCCGCCAGCCTGCCCTGGTGGATGGCCATCGTGGGTGCATTCATCGCTATCGTCATCGTTAAGCAGCTGTTTGGCGGCCTTGGTTATAACTTTGCCAACCCTGCCATCGTGGCCCGTATCGCGCTGGCGCTGGGCTTTGCCAGTCGCATGACTGCGTATCCCTTCCCCGAGAGCGGTGTGGACGCTCTGTCCTCCGCCACTCCTCTGGCCGACAATGCCGGTGCCGAGGCCTATCGTGCTCTGTTGCTGGGCACCCACGGCGGTGTGCTGGGTGAGACCTGCGCCCTGACCATCCTGCTGGGCGGCATTTACCTCATCGTGACCAAGGTCATCAGCCCCACCATTCCCGTGACCTATCTGGCCACTGTGGCGGTTCTGTCCCTGTGTGCCGGCCAGGATCCCATTTATCAGCTGCTGTCCGGCGGCCTGATGCTGGGTGCCTTCTTCATGGCCACTGACTACGTTACCTCTCCCACCACCCGCAAGGGTAAGCTGGTGTTCGGTATCGGTCTGGGTATCATCACCTGCGCCATCCGCTTCCTCGGCACCATGAACGAAGGCGTGTCCTTCGCCATCCTGCTGATGAACCTGCTGGTGCCTTATATTGAGGTCCTGACTCGTCAGGATAAGCTGGGCATCGCCAAGGCGAAAAAGGGAGGTGCCGTGAAATGAGCAACTGGAATAAAATTTTCAAGCCCATCGTGGTGCTGAGTGTGATCTGCATCGTCATCACCGGCGCGCTGGCCCTGACCAATGACATTACCAAGCCCATCATTGAAGAGGCCACCCGCCTGGCGCAGGAAAAGGCTCGTATGGAGCTGTTGCCCGATGCCACCGGCTTTACCGCTGTGGAGGGCATTGCCGTTGATGGTGTGTCCGCCGTGTATACCGCGGACAACGGTGTGGGTGCGGTGGTTACCAGCTCTGCCAAGGGTTACGGCGGCACCATGGTGGTTATGGTGGGCTTTACCGCCGACGGTACCATCCGTCAAATCAAGGTCACCGAAAACCAGGAGACCAAGGGCATCGGCAGCAAGGTGGCCGGTGATCCTGCCTTCTGGACCCGCTTTGCGGGGCTGGAGGCCAAGTCTCTGGTGCTGGGTGAGGATGTGGACGGACTGACCGGTGCCACCATCTCCAGCAAGGCGCTGGCTGCTGCTGTCAACTCTGCCATTGAGGCATACAATGCCATCGGCTGAAAGGAAGGTGAACGAAATGAGCAATAAAATGAGAATTCTGACCAACGGTATCCTCAACGAGAACCCCGTTCTGCGGCTCGTTTTGGGCACCTGTCCCACTCTGGCTGTGACCACTATGGCATCCAACGGTATCGGCATGGGCCTTGCGGCTACCTTCGTGCTGCTGTGCTCCAACATCGTGATCTCTGCCCTGCGTAAAGTTATTCCTGATCAGGTGCGCATTCCCTGTTACATTACTGTCATCGCCGGCTTCGTGTCCGTGGTGCAGATGATCGTCAAGGCGTTCCTGCCCAGCCTGGACACCGCTCTGGGCGTGTACCTGCCCCTGATTGTGGTCAACTGCATCATTCTGGGCCGTGCCGAGATGTTTGCCTCCAAGAACAGCATCCTTGACTCCGCTCTGGACGGCATCGGCATGGGCATCGGCTTCACCCTGACCCTGACGGTTATGGGCTCCATCCGCGAGATCCTGGGCTCCGGCACCTGGATGGCCGGTCTGGACGGCCTGCTGTCCTTCCTGCCTGAGGGCTTTGCCATTCAGGTCCTGCCTGAAAGCGTGGATCCCTTTACCATTATGACCAGCGCACCCGGCGGCTTCTTCGTGTTCGGTGTGCTCATGGCCGCTGCCACCTGGCTGACCACCCGCCCCAAGAAGGTCAAGGCTGCTGTGGCTGAGAAAGGGGGCAATGCGTAATGGAAATGGCGATGAAGCTTGCCAGCATTTTCTTTACCATGATCCTGGTGGACAACTACGTGCTTGCCAAGTTCCTTGGCATCTGCCCCTTCCTGGGCGTGTCCAAGAAGCTGGACAGCGCCGTGGGTATGTCTCTGGCCGTTACCTTTGTTATGGTCATGGCCACCGCTGCCACCTGGCCCATCTACAGATTTATTCTTGAACCTTTCGGTATGGATTACCTTCAGACTATCGTGTTTATCCTCATTATCGCCATTCTGGTGCAGCTGCTGGAGAACATTCTGAAGAAGTATATCCCCACCCTGTATAAGTCTCTGGGTGTGTATCTGCCTCTGATCACCACCAACTGTACCATTCTGGGTGTGACCATCCTGAATCTGGACAACGGCTATGACTTTATCGAGTCCATTGTCTGTGCCGCCGGTGCCGGTATCGGCTTCCTGGTGGCCATGGTGCTGTTCTCCGGTGTGCGCCGCCGTGTGGAGGAGGCCAGCGTGCCCAAGAGCTTTGAGGGCCTGCCCATCACTTTGGTGGCTGCGGCCATGGTGTCCCTGTCCTTTATGGGCTTCGGCGGCATCGTGGAAGCCATCTTCGGCGCTTAAGAGGAGGGAGGAAAAGCTATGAATCCGATTTTACTGGCTATCATCGTTGTCACCGTCGTCGGCGTCATCGGCGCTGTGATCCTGGTGGCTGCCTCCATCCTGATGTATGTTCCCGTGGATGAGCGTGTGGAGCAGACCCCCGGCGTCCTGGCCGGTCCCAACTGCGGCGCCTGCGGCTGTGCCGGCTGTGCCGACTATGCCAAGAGCATCGTGGAGGACGGCGCTCCCGTCAACAAGTGTACCCCCGGCGGCGCTGCCTGTGCCGCCGCCATTGCAAAAATCATGGGTGTGGAGGCTGGTGCTTCCGCTTCTATGAAGGCCGTTGTGGGCTGTGCTGGTACCTGTGAAAAGACCTCCAAGAAGTACGAGTATGCCGGGCTGTCCAGCTGTCAGGCGGTCAAGGGCCTGTACGGTGGCGACGGCATGTGCAAGTACGGCTGTCTGGGCTACGGCGACTGCGTGGCTGCCTGTCCCTTTGATGCCATCCACGTGGTGGACGGCATCGCCAAGGTAGACCGGGAAAAGTGCGTGGGCTGCGGTGCCTGTGCCGCCGTCTGCCCCAACTCGGTCATTTCCATCGTGCCCGAGCACAAGCGCAAGCCCGTGGTTGCCTGCCAGAACAAGGACAAGGGTGCGGACACCCGCAAAGCCTGTACTGCCGGCTGTATCGGCTGTATGAAGTGCGCCAAGGCCTGCCCCAAGGAGGCCATCACTGTGGAGAATAATTTGGCCTTTATTGATCAGGACAAGTGCGTTGGCTGTCAGCTGTGCGTCAAGGAGTGTCCTGTGGGCATTATCCGTGTGCCCGGAGCGATTCCGGAAGCCGCTCCCGCAACCGTTTAAAACGAATAAAGAAAGGCCCTGCGGCATAAGTGTACTGCCCCAGATTGTACGGACAGTACAAAAAAGCCCCTTTGTAGGAAAATATTAAGGTTTATGCTGAGTGGCGCTGCGTGAGCGGCGCCACTCCAGTCTTTGTCTGGATGCGCTCATAGTTGTAGAAATGAATGTAG
>JAZNTL010000034.1:0-7380 GCA_045591745.1 Lawsonibacter sp. | reverse complement strand
GGGCGGACGATCTTCTCGATATGGTCGATGGGATAGGAGACACGGGTGTTCTCGGTGACGGAAGCATCGGCAAAGTCGCACTTGCCGGCCTCGTCCACAGTGACGTTCTCCAGCAGAGCGTTGCGCTTGATGGCGTTGTAGATGTCAGGCTCAGAATCGGGGTCCAGATTGATGACCTTGGCATAGCAGCCGCCCTCGAAGTTGAACACACCCTCATCGTCCCAGCCGTGCTCATCGTCGCCGATGAGCAGACGCTTGGGGTCAGTGGACAGAGTGGTCTTTCCGGTACCGGACAGGCCGAAGAACAGGGCGGTGTTCTCACCGTTCATATCGGTGTTGGCAGAGCAGTGCATGGAAGCCATACCATTGAGGGGCAGGTAGTAGTTCATCAGGGAGAACATGCCCTTTTTCATCTCGCCGCCGTACCAGGTGTTCAGAATGACCTGCTCTTTAGAGGTCAGGTTAAAGATCACGGCAGTCTCAGAGTTCAGACCCAGCTCCTTGTAGTTGACCACCTTGGCCTTGGCGGCATTGTAGGAAACGAAATCGGGCTTGAAGTTTTCCAGCTCCTCGGCAGTGGGGGCGATGAACATGTTTTTCACAAAGTGAGCCTGCCAGGCCACCTCCATGATGAAACGAATGGCCATGCGGGTGTCCTTGTTGGTGCCGCAGAACACGTCCATCACATACAGCTTCTTGTTGGACAGCTGCTCCATCGCCAGGCGCTTGCACTCGTCCCAAGCCTCTTTGGAGGCGGGCTTGTTGTCGTTCTTAAATTCATCGGAGGTCCACCAAACAGTATCCTTGGAAACATCGTCCATAACGAAGAATTTGTCCTTGGGGGAGCGTCCGGTGTAGATGCCGGTCATAACATTAACGGCGCCCAGCTCGGTCAGCTGGCCCTTCTCATAGCCCTCCAGAGTGGGGTCCATCTCCGCCTCGAACAGCTGCTCAAAGGTGGGGTTGTAGACCAGCTCGGTGGTGCCGGTAATGCCGTACTTTGCAAGATCTTGAATGGTCATAAAGAGTACCTCCTTATAATTTGGCAGATTTTATACGCTGGTATTGTATCTTATTTTGTCAAAGCTGGCAAGAGCAAAAAAGTGTTTTCGTAGATTACCACAGCTAACTCGTTAAAAATTAAACGCGATGGTGCAAAGTGCAAAAAACAGGTCGACAAAGAGGGACGAGCCGACCTTGTTTCGGTCAGCTCGTCGGTTCAGCCAATGGTTTTGGCCAGTTCTTTTGCAAGTGCGGCAAACTCCGGGATGCCAAGCCGCTCGCCGCGCACGTCGCTGCGCAGACTGCAGGCGGCAATGGCATCGGCAATCATGTCCCGGGAAAAGGGGTGGCCCAAAGTGGCGGACAGGGAGTTGTGCAGGGTCTTGCGCCGCTGGGCGAAGGCGGCACGTACCACCCGGAAGAAGAAGTCCTCATCGTCTACCTCGGCAGGCTTGGGGCGGGGGGTGAGGCGAATAACGGAGGAGGTCACCTTGGGGGCGGGGAGGAAGCAGGTATTGGGCACATCGAACAGAAGCTCCGGTGTGGTGTGATACTGGCAGAACACAGAGAAAGCGCCGTAATCGGAACTGCCGGGGGCAGCGCAGATGCGCAGGGCCACCTCCCTCTGGATCATTACCGTGATGGCGGCAAAGCACTTGGACTCCATCAGGGCGGTGAGAACCGGGGAGGTAATGTTGTAGGGCAGGTTAGCGCAGGCGATGGGGGTAAGGCCGTCGAATTTTTCCGCCACCAGTGCGGGAATATCCAGCTTCATGATATCGCCGGGAACGATCTCTACATTGGTGCGTCCATCCAGAGTTTCGGCGAGGATAGGCAATAGAGAGCGGTCAAGTTCTACCGCAACTACCTTTCCTGCCCGGTCAGACAGTTGGCGGGTGAGGGGACCGATGCCCGGGCCGATCTCCAGCACGCAGCAGTCGGATCTTGCACCGGAAGCAGCAGCAATATCTTCGGGCACCCAAGACTCAATGAGGAAGTTCTGGCCCATGGACTTGGAGAAGTGGAAGCCATGCCGGCCCAGCAACGCTTTAATATCATTTATATTACATACATCCATGGAAAAGCCCCCTGTTTGCGTGTTGGGAAAAGCGTACCATATTTATTGAGAAAAAGCAATTGCCCGGACAGGAAGGGGGACTCAAAAATTTTGCGGAAAATTTCACTTTAGGACTTGACTATAGGCAAAAAACTGTTATAATACAATTCGTTGCTCCGCTGACTTGGAGTGATAGCATGGAGAGATGGCTGAGCTGGTCGAAGGCGCACGATTGGAAATCGTGTAACGGCTAATACCCGTTCGAGGGTTCGAATCCCTCTCTCTCCGCCAATCGAAAAAATCCGTTCTCTAATGAGAACGGATTTTTCTTTTGCCACTTGCAGCCGACAAAATTCCTCCCAAAAGCACCGTTTTTTTGACCAAGATTTTTGTCAACAAAAAAGGACTGAAATTCTATGCAAAACAAGGAAAAACAGAACCGCGAACGAGGAGAAATCCTCCCGAAGCCCTGAGTTTTATGTAATTTAGGAAAAAATGCACAATAACAGGGGAGCAGAACTGTGACATTTTGCCCTTGAAGCGGACTGTATAAATCGGTTACAATACGGTTACAAAAAGTAACAAAGCGATGTGTGGCATTGCTTAGGTTACTTTTTTGCTCCCAAGAAATAGACGGGAGCCATTAAGACAAGGATGTGAAGAACGACTTGAAACGCAAACTGCTTGCGTTGCTGATGAGCGGTCTGGCCATCATTTTGTTGATGGGCGCCGGCGTGGACCAGACGGTCCTGGCGGCAGAGGCTGTTGCCAGCAGCATACGCACAGAGGAGCCTGCGGCTCCCGTAGAAAAGCCGGTCGACCCGATACAGACAGAAGAAGCGGTCAACCCCGAAGTACAGCAGGAAGAGCAGGAGCCTGCGCAGGAACTGGACCGGTGCCTGCTGCTGGACGGTCAGCCCGTCCCCAAATCAGTGGGCCGTACCACCATTGGCGGAATGACCTATGTGGCGGTCAAGGCTATGTCCCAACAGTTGGACACCACAGCACAGGTCGACTGGAACGCGGACAGCGGCGTTGTCACCGTGACTACCGAGGCGCTGACCCTTACCGCCAAGGTGGGTCAGAAGTATCTGGTTGCAAACGGACGTTATCTCTACCTGCCCTCCGGCGTGATCCTTACCGAGGATGGCCGGGCTATGGTCTCTTTGGATGCCCTTGCCAAAGCTTTTGATGCCACGCTGGGCTGGGACGGCGAGGCGGGCACCTTCCTGGTCACCCGAGGAAGCGGTGCCATTGAGAGCGGCGATACGTTCTATGGCGAGAACGACCTGTTCTGGCTGTCTCGTGTAATTTATGCCGAGAGCGGCAATCAGGTGCTGGAAGGCAAGATGGGCGTGGGCATCGTGGTGCTTAATCGCGTGAATGATCGCAGCGGCATCTGGCCCGACTCCATCAAGGGTGTCATTGCTCAGCGCAATCAGTTCAGTACCTACAAAAACGGACGTCTTGCAAACCGCACCCCCAACGCGGAAAGCGTGATTGCCGCCAAGCTGGTGCTGGACGGCGGCATTGTGAAGGAAGTCAAGGATGCCTATTTCTTTGATACCTTCCGCAACAATAGCTGGGCCGCCCGGAACAAGACCGTGGTGGCCGCCATTGGCGGACATCGTTTCTACGGATGATAAACAAAAATCCACCCTCGATTGAGGGTGGATTTTTTATGTTGTCTCAATTAGATCCCCTACCACCGTGGCGGCCAGCAGCAAGCCGGCGGCAGCGGGTACGAAGGGCAGGGATCCGGGAGTATCTCTTCGGGCGGAAGAGCCGGGGCGGGTATCGCTTTGGGCGGGAGCCTCGGCCTGTGCCCGTTCCAGCGGAGTACGGGGCTCCTCAGATGAGCAGACCACCTTCAGGTGGTGTATATCGCGTTTGCGCAGCTCCTTGCGCATGACTCGAGCCAGCGGACACCCCTGCGTCTTACTGATGTCGGTGACATACAGGGCGGAGGGGTCCAGCTTGTTGCCTGTGCCCATGGCGCTGATGATGGGAACGTTCAGGGCGGTGCAACGAGAGATCAGTTCCAACTTTGCGGACACGGTATCAATGCAGTCAATCACATAATCATATTGAGACAGGTCAACTTCATCTGCATTTTGGGGCAGGTAGAACATGCGCACCGCCTGCACATCGCAATTGGGATTGATGTCCTTCACACGATCGGCCATGACCTGAGCCTTAGGCAGGCCAAGGGTGGAGTGCAGGGCGGCGATTTGTCGATTCAGATTGCTGACGGATACAGTGTCGTCATCGTACAGGTGTAAAGTAGTTATACCTGCTCTTGCAAGAGCCTCAACGCAATGTCCGCCTACACCGCCAACACCGAACACGGCAATCTTTGCGTGGAAGATCCTGTTCATGGCATCTTCACCCAGCAGCAGGGCGGAACGGGAAAACTGCTCGTGCATACTTTCACCACCTTGTGATACAGTATTTCTTATCTTCTTGATTGTATGAAAAAGGGGACAGGTTGTCAACAAAAAAGGCTTCGGCACAGCCGAAGCCTTTTTATATTATTTGATCAGGCAGGACATGTCATACAGTCCGGGTACGGTGACACTGCCCATAAACTTGGCAGCCTCGATGGCGCCGGAAGCAAAGATATCACGGGACAGGGCAGTGTGCTTGATCTCCATGACCTCGTCATGACCGGCAAAGATGATCTCGTGCTCACCAACGATGGTACCACCGCGCACAGCGCTGATGCCGATTTCCTTCTTGTCGCGAGGCTGACGGACGCTGTGACGCTCGAAAACATATTCGCTGTCGTGGCCGCAAGCGGAAGCGGCGGCATCGGCGATCATCAAAGCGGTGCCGCTGGGGGCATCCACCTTACGGCGGTGGTGACGCTCTACGATCTCAATGTCATAGCTGTCGCCCAGCACATTTGCGGCCTTTTTCACAAGCTCCAGCAGCACGTTGATACCAAGAGACATGTTGGCGGAGCGGAAAATAGGCACTTCCATGGCGGCGGCGCCGATCTGAGCCACCTGCTCAGGGGTATAGCCGGTGGTGGCCAGTACCAGCGGGATCTTGCGACTTTTGGCAAAGTCCAGCAGGCCGTTCAGGGCGGCGGGGCTGGAGAAGTCAATGACCGCGTCTGCCTCGCCGTTAAACAGGGCAGGGGAGGCGAAAACAGGGAACGGATGATCGGTATTGCCCAGAATGTCAAAGCCTGCAACCACCTGCACGTCAGGGTCGGCATTGCACAGAGCTTCCACTACCCGGCCCATATGACCGTTGCAGCCGGAAATGATTATCTTATGCATGTTGAACGTCCTCTTTACTTCAGAAGTCCCATGCGGATCATGGACTGGCGGAGAATTTCGAGGTTTTTCTCGGAAATATCGCACAGGGGCAGGCGCAGAGTGCCGGCCTCCATGCCCATCAGATTCATAGCTGCCTTGATGGGGATGGGATTGACCTCAATAAACAGGGCATCGATCAGGTCCATGTAGTCGATCTGCAGCTTGGAAGCGGCCTCAAAGTCGTTTTCCAGGCACAGGTGGCTCATCTTGACCATGACTTCGGGGATGATGTTGGAGGCCACAGAGATAACACCCTTGGCACCCAGAGACATCATAGGTACCACCTGATCGTCGTTACCGGACCAGATATAGAAATCATCGGGGCACAGGCAGCGGGTGTGGGCCAGCAGAGAGAAGTTGCCGCTGGCCTCCTTCACGCCATTGATATTGGGTACGTCGGAAAGGACCTTATAAGTCTCCGCGGTAAAGGACACACCGGTACGGCCGGGCACGTTATACATAATGATGGGCAGATCGGTGCGGGCGGCGATGTACTCGTAGTGCTTGATCAGGCCGTTCTGACTGGCCTTGTTGTAATAGGGGGTGACGTGGAGCAGGGCGTCTGCGCCGCACTCCTGCGCGTGCTGAGACAGGTAAACGGCGGCAGAGGTGTCGTTGCTGCCGGCACCGGCAATGACTTTAACACGCTTATTTACGCGCTTGACGCAGTATTCCACCACGGCATTGTGCTCGCGGATGGACATGGTAGCGGATTCACCGGTGGTGCCACACACACACACGGCATCCACACCGGCGGCGATCTGGTCGTCAATGAGCTTTCCGAACGCATCGTAGTTGACGTTGCCGTTGGCATCAAAGGGGGTAGCCAGAGCAGGACAGTTACCGGTAAAGACAGGAGTTCTCATAATCATGCACCCTTTCTAAAAAGATGGAAATTACTTGCGGTCGATGTAGCCCTCGGCGCACAGCAGTTCGGCCAGCAGGACAGCACCACCGGCGGCACCGCGCAGGGTGTTGTGAGACAGACAGACGAACTTGTAGTCGTACTGGCTGTCCTCACGCAGACGGCCGATGTTGACGGCCATGCCGTTCTCGGTCATGCGGTCCAGACGGGTCTGGGGACGGTTCTCCTCCTCGTAGTAGTGGAGGAACTGCTTGGGGGCGGAAGGCAGGTTCAGCTCCTGCGCACGACCGCTGAAGCCGGCCCAGATGGACTTTATTTCGTCGATAGAAGGCTTCTTACCCTCGGGGAAGGACATGAACACAGCAGCCATATGACCGTCCTGACAGGCCACACGGAAGCACTGAGCGGTAATGGAGGGAGCGGTAGCGGCGATGATCTTATCCTCACCCACAGTGCCCCACAGCTTCATGGGCTCGCGTTCGCTCTTCTCTTCCTCACCGCCGATGTAGGGGATGCAGTTATCCACCATCTCGGGCCAGCGCTCGAAGGTCTTACCCGCGCCGGAGATGGCCTGATAGGTGCAAACCAGCGCCTTCTCGATGCCGTACTTCTCCTTCAGAGGGTGCAGGGCAGGGATATAGGACTGCAAAGAGCAGTTGGACTTGACGGCGATGAAACCACGCTTGGTGCCCAGACGCTTGCGCTGAGCGTCGATGATGCGGATGTGGTCGGCATTGATCTCAGGCACCACCATGGGCACGTCATCGGTCCAGCGGTGGGCGGAGTTGTTGGACACCACGGGGCACTCGGCCTTGGCATACTGCTCCTCCAGAGCGCGGATCTCTTCCTTCTTCATGTCCACGGCGCAGAACACGAAGTCCACCATGCCGGCGATCTTTTCCACGTCAGCGGTAGCATCCAGTACCATCATGTTCTTGGCCTCCTCGGGCATGGGGGAGGTCATGGCCCAGCGGCCGGCGACAGCTTCTTCATAGGTCTTGCCGGCGGAGCGGGAACTGGCGGCGATGGCGGTGAGCTGGAACCAGGGGTGATTCTCCATCAGGGTGATGAAGCGCTGACCCACCATGCCGGTGCCGCCGATAATACCAACTTTGTACTTTTCCATGTTG
>JAZNTL010000033.1:0-4797 GCA_045591745.1 Lawsonibacter sp. | reverse complement strand
GATCAAGCCCGCCAAGAAGCCCGCTGCCAAGAAGACCACCACCAAGAAGGCCGCCGAGCCCAAGGCCGAGGCTGCTGAGAAGAAGCCCGCCGCTAAGAAGGCTCCTGCCAAGAAGACTGAGGCTGCTGAGAAGAAGCCTGCCGCTAAGAAGACCACCAAGAAGACGGAGGAATAATCTTCCGCTGGGCGGGCATACTGTATTGACAGATTTGCCCGGAAGGAGATTTACCAATGAGCTTTATTCCTTATGTTGTAGAGCAGACCAATCGGGGAGAGCGGTCCTATGACATCTTTTCCCGCCTGCTCAATGACCGTATCATCTTCCTGTCGGAAGAGGTGAACGACACCACTGCCAGTCTGGTGGTGGCCCAGCTGCTGTATCTGGAGGCTCAGGACCCCGATAAGGACATCCAGTTCTACATCAACAGTCCCGGCGGCTCTGTTACTGCGGGTATGGCCATCTACGACACCATGCAGTACATCAAGTGTGATGTGTCCACCATCTGCATCGGTATGGCGGCCAGCATGGGCGCATTCCTGCTGTCTGCCGGTACCAAGGGCAAGCGGCTTGCTCTGCCCAATGCGGAGATCATGATCCATCAGCCCTCCGCGGGCACACAGGGTCAGGTCACCGACATGGCCATCCACCTCAAGCGTCTGGAAATCATCAAGCAGCGCATGAACCGCATCATGGCTGAGAATACCGGCAAGAGTGTGGAAGAAGTTACTGCCGACTGCGAGCGCGACAACTTTATGACCGCGCAGCAGGCGCTGGAGTACGGTCTGATCGACAAGGTAATCGAGAAACGATAAGCAGCCGGGGAGTGGAGGCAGGCGTCTGCCTCCACTCCTTTGAGCAATGAGGTGTCATTATGGCAAAAAACGACGATAAGAAAAGTCTGCGCTGTTCCTTCTGCGGCAAGAATCAGGATCAGGTGCAGCGGCTGATCGCCGGCCCCGGCGCATATATCTGCAACGAGTGCGTCCATCTGTGTATGGGTGTGCTGGGAGACAGCATGGAGGAAGGGGACGGCTATCTGTCCGCTCCCGAAGTGCCCGATGTGATCCCCGCCCCCAAGGAAATCAAGGAATATCTTGACCAGTACATCATTGGTCAGGAGCAGGCCAAAATCGCCCTCTCCGTGTCCGTTTATAACCACTACAAGCGCATCTACTTCGGCGGCGCGGAGGATGTGGAGCTGCAGAAGAGCAACATCCTGCTCATGGGCCCTACCGGCTGCGGCAAGACCCTGTTTGCCCAGTCTCTGGCCCGTATCCTGAACGTGCCCTTCGCCATTGCCGATGCCACTACCCTGACGGAAGCCGGCTATGTGGGCGACGACGTGGAGAATATTCTGCTGCGGCTGGTGCAGGCGGCAGACTACGATATAGAGCTGGCCGAGCGGGGCATTATCTACATTGACGAGATGGACAAGATCGCCCGCAAGAGCGAGAACACCTCCATCACCCGTGACGTGTCCGGTGAGGGTGTGCAGCAGGCTCTGCTGAAGATCGTGGAAGGCACCGTTGCCAACGTGCCACCTCAGGGCGGGCGCAAGCACCCCCATCAGGAATTCATCCAGATCAACACCAAGAACATCCTGTTCATCTGTGGCGGTGCCTTTGAAGGCATCGAAAAGATCATCGAAAGCCGTCTGGACCGCAAGAGTATGGGCTTTGGCGCGGACATCCAGAGCAAAAAAGATCAGAACGTGGGCGAACTGCTCAAGGAGATCCAGCCTCAGGACCTGCTGAAATTCGGTATCATTCCCGAACTGGTGGGCCGCCTGCCTGTGATCACCACGCTGCAGTCTCTGGACCGGGATCAGATGGTACAGATCCTGACCGAGCCCAAGAATGCGCTGGTCAAGCAGTATCAGAAGTTGCTGGACTACGATCAGGTGGAGCTGGTGTTCCAGCCCGAAGCACTGAACGCTGTGGCTGACCGGGCAGTGGAGCGCAATATCGGCGCTCGTGGCCTGCGTGCCATTCTGGAGGAGGTCATGACCTCCATCATGTACGAAGTGCCCTCCGATCCCACCATCGTGCGGGTAGTCATTACCCCCGAGTGCGTGCGCGGTTCCGGTCAGCCGGAGCTGCATCGTGACCCGGAGCGCACCCAGCGGCCTGCCCTTGGCGGCGCCGCCCTGCGTGCCCAGTAAGGCGTTATCCTGTCAACTTTATGCGCCCCACAGAGCACGCTGTGACTGTGGGTCGTTTTGCATATTTCCCGAGAGGAAGTGATTTTATGGAAGAACTGAGAAAAACCGCCGTGTATCCTACGGTGGCCCTGCGCGGCCTTACCGTTTTTCCCGGCTCAATGATCCATTTTGACGTGGGTCGCAAGCCCTCTATTCAGGCTTTGGAGCAGGCTATGACAGACGGACGGCCCGTGTTTCTTGTGCCTCAGATGGATTTGCGGGTAGAGGCTCCCGTTCAGTCTGATCTCTATCAGGTGGGTACCATCTCCAACGTGCGCCAGATCCTGCGTCTGCCGGGCAGCAACGTGCGGGTCATGGTAGAGGGCATTTCCCGTGCCCGTTTGGTGAGCCTGACCAAAACCGAGCCCCATCTGGTGGCCGAGGTGGAGGAGATTCCCGCCCAGCCCGCCGGACGCAATTCCGCAAAGACTGAGGCGCTGATCCGCAGTACCTACGAGCTGTTCCAGCAGTATACCGAGGTGGGACCTCAGACCTCTCCCGACCTGCTGATCAACATTCTGGCTAGCGATGATCCCGGCTATATTGCCGACTACGTGGCTCAGAATATTTCTATGCGCAACGAGGACAAGCAGCTGGTGCTGGCTGAGCTTCGCCCGGTGCGACGGCTGGAAAAGCTGCACAAGCTGTTGTGCCGCGAGGTGGAGATCCTGACCATCGATCAGGACATCCAGAACAAAGCCCGGGAACAGATGAACGACAATCAGCGTGACTATTACCTGCGCGAGCAGATCAAGGCCATCCAGAACGAGCTGGGCGAGGGGGAAAATGCCGACAGCGAGCTGGCCGAGTACCGGGAAAAGATCGCTACAGCCAATCTGCCCGACGAGGTACGTGACAAGCTGAACAAGGAGTTGTCCCGTCTGGCCAAGCAACCCTTCGGCTCTGCCGAGGCCACGGTGATGCGCAACTATCTGGATGTGTGTCTGGAACTGCCTTGGGGGAAAAAGAGCAAGGATCGGCTTAACGTGGCCGCTGCCCGCCGGGTGCTGGATAAGGAGCATTTCGGCCTTGACAAGGTAAAGGAGCGCATCCTTGAATTTTTGGCGGTCAAGCAGCTTGCTCCCGATTTGAAGGGACAAATCATCTGTCTGGTTGGCCCTCCCGGTGTGGGCAAGACCTCCATTGCCATGTCTGTGGCTCGGGCTCTGAACCGCAAGCTGGCCCGCATCTCTCTGGGCGGTGTCAGTGATGAGGCGGAGATTCGCGGCCACCGCAAGACCTATGTGGGCGCTATGCCGGGCCGCATCCTGTACGCGGTCAATCAGGCGGGAACATCCAATCCCTTGCTGCTGCTGGACGAGATCGACAAGCTGGGCCATGACCACCGGGGTGACCCGGCCTCGGCCCTGCTGGAGGTACTGGACGGGGAGCAGAATGCCACATTTCGGGACCATTTTGTGGAGCTGCCCTTTGATTTGTCTGACGTGCTGTTTATCACCACGGCCAACACAACCTCCACCATCCCCAAGCCTCTGCTGGACCGCATGGAGGTTATAGAACTGTCCAGCTATACCGATGAGGAGAAACTGCAGATCGCCAAGCGCCACCTGATCCCCAAGGAGATGAAGCGCCACGGCATCAGCAAAAGTAACCTGCGCTTTGAGGACAGTGCCATTCGCGAGATCATTTGTGCCTATACCCGGGAATCGGGTGTGCGTATTTTGGAGCGTGAGCTGGCTTCTGTTTGTCGAAAGGCGGCAATGCGCTTTGTATCAAGTGATGTAAAGAAGATTGCCATTACAGCGGATAGTCTGAAGGAATGGCTGGGTGTGCCCAGATACTACCCCGAGCGGCAGGTACTGGAGGAGCGCGTGGGTGTTGTCAACGGCCTTGCGTGGACCAGTGTGGGCGGCGAACTGCTGGAAGTAGAGGTCAATGCCGTGCCCGGCTCGGGCAAGGTGGAACTGACCGGTAATTTGGGTGACGTGATGAAGGAGTCCGCCCATGCGGCTCTGACCTATATCCGCAGCCGGGCCGAGCAGCTGGGGGTGAGCGGTGAATTCTATAAAGAACTGGACATCCATGCCCACTTCCCGGAGGGGGCAGTGCCTAAGGATGGTCCTTCCGCCGGTATCGCCATTACCACCGCCATGGTATCCGCCCTTACCGGACGGCCTGTGCGCCGAGGCATCGCCATGACCGGTGAGGTCACTCTGCGTGGTCGTGTTTTGCCTATTGGCGGTTTAAAGGAAAAGACCATGGCCGCGCTGCGCAACGGTGTTAAGACGGTCATTATTCCCAGAGACAACGAGAAGG
The DNA here is from genome assembly GCA_045591745.1 of Lawsonibacter sp. Lineage (GTDB taxonomy): Bacteria > Bacillota > Clostridia > Oscillospirales > Oscillospiraceae > Lawsonibacter. The sequence continues at coordinate 319 of JAZNTL010000033.1, read as the reverse complement.
ATCTGGACGAGATCGACCAGACAGTCCGTGCCGCCCTCCAGTTTGTGCTGGTAGATCAGGTGGATCAGGTGCTGGCGGCAGCTCTTGTGCCGCAACTGGTGGAGGAGTCTATGCCCGAGGCGGATACCTGTATGGCGCTGGAAGGGAAGAAGGCGGACGGGACTGCCTGCCTGAGACAGTAAGGAGTGAGAAACGTGCCCATCAATCTGCAAAACGCGGAATTTGTCCGTTCTGCTGTCAATCGAAAGGACTTTCCAAGGGATGGTATGGTACAGGTGGCCTTTGCCGGCCGTTCCAATGTGGGCAAGTCCTCTGTCAT
>JAZNTL010000032.1:0-4844 GCA_045591745.1 Lawsonibacter sp. | reverse complement strand
GCCGCGTCATAGACCGGCTCGGCAAACAGTCCGGTAAGCGGCAGGTTGGCCAGCATCATACCAAAGGCGATGGGGACCAGCAGCAGAGGCTCAAACTTCTTGCCAATGCCCATGTACAGCAGCACGCAGGCCACCAGGATCATTACGGCGTTGCGCCAATCCCACCAGGCCCCGGTGGCATCAGAGATACCGGCGAAGGCGGCAAAACCGGAACTGCCCAGAATCTTGGACATTACTTCAGTAAAAAATCCCATAGTCTTGTCTCCTCCCCTCTTAGTATCTCATGATGCTGGTGAGGCGGGTGGTATCGGGAGTGGTACCCATCTCAGCGGCAACAGCGGCGGTGATGACGGCGATGATCTCCTCATCGTCTTCTTCCTTCTTGGGTGCGGCGACGGGAGCTGCCTTTGCCGTGGGAGCGGCGGTGGGCACCTTTCCCTCGATAGCACCCACGACCTTGGAGATAACCATGATCATCAGCGCCAGCACAGCCAGCACCAGGAACACGACCATGATTCCGCAGACCGCCACCATGAGCGCGTCACCCAGGCTCATAGGTGCAAAGGGGTCCAGAATGGCTTTTTCAATACTCGGCATAATTCAGTCCTCCTGAAATCAGCCCAGAGTGACCAGCAAATCGTCGGTATTGACGGTAGCGCCCACGTTGGCGGCAATGGCCTTGACGGTACCGGCGCAGGGGGCGGAAACCTCGATCTCCATCTTCATGGCCTCCAGCACCACCAGCACGTCGCCGGCATTGACGGACTGACCCACAGAGCACTCCACCTTGAACACGTTGCCGGGCATGGGGCTGTTGACAGCGGTATCGCCCTCAGCGACCTTCACGGGAGCGGCGGCAGGAGCGGGGGGGGGAGCAGGGGCAGCAGCGGGAGCGGGGGCAGCCACGGGGGCAGGAGCAGCCACGGGAGCGGCGACGGGAGCAGCGACGGGAGCAGCCTTGGGAGCGGCGCCTTCCTTCTCCACGGACACGCTGTAGGTCTTGCCATTGACAGTGATGACGTAATTCATAATAATTCTCTCCTTATTTTATTTTCTGTGAGGAGGGTCTCCCCTCCTCACAGATATTTAGAGGTCCAAGTGTTGATTAAAGGACATCGGCAAATGCCTGGATGGCGGTGGAAGCCTGACCGAAGTCGCGCATCTGCTGGTCGACACCCAGCTTGATATGGGGGATGCCGGCCTCGTCCAGAGCCTTCTTCAGGTAGGGATACTCCATCTCCTCGGGGTCGCAGAACTGCTGCATGAACAGGATCAGACCCTGAGCGCCGGATTCCTTGACCAGGTTGGCCACGAACTCACCGCGGCGGTTCTCGGAGGACTTGGGATCGTAGAGCAGGACCTCGTAATCGGTGTCGGCGAACTGCTTGGCCAGAGCCATCATGGGATCGCCCTCTTCGCTGGCATCGGTGCGGAAGGCACGGGTCTCGTGAGCCACGTCGTCGGCAGCGATGGCAATGTTGTTCTCCTCAAAGATCGCCAGCAGCTTGGGGTTGTCGCAGATGATACCGGAGGTGACCACCTTGACACCCTTCCAGTCGCATACGGGCAGCTTCTTCAGCTCCTCGTTCAGGGCGACCAGCTTGGCGGTGTACTCGTCCTTGAGCATAAACCAGCCGGCCTTCAGCACGGCGGAACGCAGGGTGGGAGTGACAACGTCGCAATGGTCGCTGGCCAGCTTGACGAACTCGCGGCGGGCGGCACGGCTGGCGTTGTAGACCTTGATGGCATTGCGGATGTCCTCGTCGGTCATCTCATGGCCGGAGATCTGGTCCAGCATCTTGCGCACGTTGGTGTACTGGTCGATGCAGAACTGCAGGCCCCAGGGGGCAAAGCGGTTCTGGGGATGGGCCAGGAAAATGGTGGGGATCTTCTCACCGATGGCCACGCGGAAGTTCTGGCTCATAGGGCGCAGAGTGTCGCAGATGGTGGGAGTGATCAGACCGTCCAGCTGGTCCATGGTACCGTCCAGCAGCATCTCCAGTGCCAGCTGAGCGATGGTGCAGTAGAAGGTGGCACAGTACTCCTTGGCGCGGGAAATGGTCTTGCTGTTGCTGCCCCACATGCCCATGGGCACCATGCCGGCGGCATAGACCAGCTCTTCGGGGGCGTAGTAGGGCAGAACGCCGATGACCTTCTTGCCCTGAGCCTTGAAATCGGCCAGCTGCTTGTTGGGGTTATAAGCAATGGCCTGGAATTCCTTCATCATAGTCTCAATGCTCATTTTCTCAGCCCTCCTTGTTCATAGCGTTCTGTTCCATGGCTTCCACCAGGCCCTGAACGCGGGTCTCATACTGAGCGGCGTTGAAGTTGCGGGGATCAGCCTGGTCGCCGTCGAAGCCGGCACAGGGCACGCCCAGGTCGGCGGTGAAGCGGCGCTGCATCTCGGCCATGTAGCCGGACCAGGGCTTGCAGGAGCGGTTGTAGTGGACCAGCACGCCGTCCACCTTGTTGTCGCGGCAGATGCCCTCACGCCAGGCAACACCCTGCTCGATACACACGGAGTTGGGGGCCTTGTAGTAGGCGCGGGCCATACCGTCCAGATCTTCGTAAACGAAGCCGAAGGCAGGGGCGTACACCACGGCGGTGACGTTGACGCCGTTGGCCTTCAGAGGCTTGAACAGGTCGGGCAGCTTGGGCCAGCAGGGAATGCCCTCGAACATGACGCGGTACTTCTCGGGGAAGGGAGTGGTGGTGGTGCCTTCCTTGATGGCCTTCTCCAGATCCTTCTCCAGCAGCTCAAAGGCCTCGGCGGCCTGAACCTTGCTGCGGGCAGTCACGATGTCAGCCATGTGGTTGAACAGGTCGAAGCCGGAGTAAGGAGCGGGCTTATACTGCAGGTAGTCGCACACGCGCAGCCAAGCGCTGGCGGTACGGTTGGCATTGGCACAGGCCTGCTCGAACTTCTTCTCGTCGAACTTCTTGCCTGTCAGTTCCTCCAGCTGCTTGATGGCAGCATCGAACTGAGCACGGACATAAGCCACGTTGGAGTCATGGACTTCCACGGTATTGTTATAAGGAATATCGATCATGATCAGGGGGATGTTGCACATACGGGCGATGTTCTCATACCACTTGGTCATGCAGTTGCAGATGTTGTTGCAGCACAGCACGAAGTCGGGCTGGGGAATGCGCATCTGGCGATAGGGCTTGATGGACTCCCAATACTTGTCCTTCAGAGCGCCGTCGGGCATAGCTTCGATCTCATGGATGTCCACCAGCACGGTATAGGGCTGCTGGGTCTTGGGATCCTTAACGGGCTTGCCGTCCTCACCGATGATCACCTTGCCGTTCTCATCGCGCATGGGCTTGCCGGAGTTGGGGTCGATGATGTACTCCAGAGTCTCAGGGTCAAACTTGCGGGCAGCACGCTTGCCGGCGGCATAGGCCAGGCTGATACGGGCGTAGCCGCAGATGTCGTTGTCAAAGCCCAGATCCTCGGCAGCCTGACACATGATCTCGCCGTCGCGGTTGGCGGCGATACCGGCAGCCTGGTTCTCGGGATACATTACGTCCAGATCAAAAGCGGCGGCCAGCTCACAGGGAAACTTGGAAGAGGACCAGCCCACCAGTTTTCCTTCTGCTTTGGCCTTACGGGCGTCGGCATGAACGTCGTCCACGACTTTACGCAGCGCCAGAACGCCGGGGCTAACTTCTTTAGCCATGATTATTTCCTCCCTACTGAAATGTATTTACGGTTTATCTGACCATATTAAGGTTACTTATTGCACTTTTTATAGGCAAACAGCGCAGCTCCCAGTGCACCTACGTACTGGGTCAGGGGCGAGGTGTGGATCGTATGACCCAACTGCTCCTCCAGCGCCTTGACCACACCCGTATTCTGAGCCACACCGCCGGTCATGACCACCTGCTCCTGCACGCCCACGCGATGGGCAAGGCCCGCCACACGGCCGGCCACGGACCGATGGATACCGTTGATGATGTCGCACTTGTCCGTATCCTGAGCCAGCTGGCTGATGACCTCGCTCTCGGCAAAGACGGTGCAGGTGGAGCTGATACCAACCTGCTTGGTGGATTTGGCACCCAGAGTGCCCAGATCGTTCACATCCACCTCCAGCACGCGGGCCATCACGTCCAGAAAACGGCCGGTACCGGCGGCACACTTGTCGTTCATCTGGAAGTTGGTCATGGCACCGTTCTCCACGCGCAGGATCTTCACGTCCTGACCGCCGATGTCGATGACGGTACGCACCTCGGGAAAGAGGAAGGCCGCGCCCTTGGCATGACAGCTCAGCTCGCTCATCTGATGGTCGGCAAAGCCTTCCAGAGAGTTGCGGCCGTAGCCGGTAGCCAGGATGTAGCTCATCTCTTCCCGGGTCTTGCCCGCGGCCTTGAGCACCTCGTCAATGGCCCGCTGAGGACCGCTGGTGCCCGCGCCTACGGGAATAAGGGACTTGGCGACGATCTCCTTGCCGTCGGCAAGCATCACACACTTGGAGGCAGTGGAGCCGATGTCGATTCCCAGAGTATAAATAGGCATGGTCGTTTACTCCAATTACTGAATTTTCCCTCCTGCCGCGGCCCGTTAACTCAGGCCGCGGCAGACAGGAGTTGTTTGATTTTATTTTGCGGTATAGTTGTCGAAATCCCGGGAAGAACGAGGCAGCAGCATCTGATGGAAGGGACAGATGGACTCGGGATTCTGATAGCAGGACTCGGTGAAGGCGATCATGTAGTTGCGCATGAGAGGCATCTTCACGATCTCGTCCACCAGACCGGCCTGAGCGCAGTACAGGGGCTTGGACTTCAGGTCGTAATCCTCGATCATCTCGTTCATCTTGTCGATGGTGGGCTGCAGATCCTTG
>JAZNTL010000031.1:0-28274 GCA_045591745.1 Lawsonibacter sp. | reverse complement strand
GTAAGGAGTGAGAAACGTGCCCATCAATCTGCAAAACGCGGAATTTGTCCGTTCTGCTGTCAATCGAAAGGACTTTCCAAGGGATGGTATGGTACAGGTGGCCTTTGCCGGCCGTTCCAATGTGGGCAAGTCCTCTGTCATCAACCGGCTGCTCAACCGCAAGAATTTTGCCCGTGTGGGCGCCGCACCCGGCAAGACCGTCCACATCAATTACTTCAAAATTGACCGTGCCTTTTATCTGGTTGACCTGCCCGGATACGGCTATGCCAAGGTGTCCAAGGGGGAGCGAGACCGCTGGGGCAGACTGATGGAGGAGTACTTTGCCGACCCGGAGCTGATGAGCTTGGGAGTCATGATCGTGGATTCCCGCCATAAGCCCACCGCAGATGACTGCACCATGGCTCAATGGTACAAGGATGCGGGCCGCCCTTTTTTGGTGGTAGCCAACAAGTTGGACAAGTTGAAAAAGAGCGAGATCGGGCCCAATCTCCAGCAGATCCGGCTGACGCTGGAGCTGGACGATGATGTAAAGCTCATTCCCTTTTCGGCTGAGAAGGGGACAGGGCGGCAGGAACTGCTCAATGAGATATTTGCCCATGTGGAGCAGGGAAGATAACTACTGCAAAAGCTGCCTCGGAATTCGGATTCCGGGGCAGCTTTTTTTGCTTGTAATCGGGCGGGGGATTTGGTATACTAAAATAGTATTATTTTATGGAGGAACGGTATGGATCTGCTGCAGGATTTTCTGAACAATTTTGATCTGTACGCGCTGCTCCAACTGGCCATTCGCACCGCCGCGGTGGTGTTGTGCATCACGGTGCACGAGCTGTGTCACGGCTATGCTGCCTTTGCGCTGGGCGACCGGACGGCGAAACGGGCCGGGCGGTTGTCTTTCAACCCGCTGCGCCACATTGATCCGGTGGGCTTTCTAATGCTGCTGGTGCTTCGTGTGGGCTGGGCAAAGCCCGTCCCGGTGGATATGCGGCACTTTAAGCATCCCAAGCGGGATATGGCCCTCACCGCCCTTGCGGGGCCTATGTCCAACTTTTTACTGGCTTTGATGGCTCTGGGCTGCGGATCGCTGCTGTTCAAGGTTTGGCCGGAAGCAAGCGGGACGGCATTTTCCTATGGGGTGTTCTTTCTGTGCTACATAGCGGTGCTCAGCGTGGGATTAGGACTTTTTAATTTGATCCCCGTTCCGCCACTGGACGGCTCGCGGCTTATGTCCTGCGTGTTGCCCGATAGGGTGTATTATAAGCTGATGGGTTATGAGCGCTGGCTGATGCTGGTGGTGATCGCCCTTGCGTGGCTTGGCCTTTTGTCCGGGCCGCTGGATGTTTGCATGGGCTGGGTGCTCAAAGGCCTGTGCAAGGTGTCCGGTTTTCCTTTTGAAGTTTTGAACTATTATTTCCGCTTTTAAGGAGGTGCAAAACGAGTGGAGACTCCCGTGTATCATCTAGAAGGTGTCGTTAAATCCAAAGAGACGGATATGGAGGACTTTGTCGGTCCTCTCGACCTGATTTTGCACCTGTTGAGCAAGAATAAAATGGAGATCAAGGACATTCAAATCTCCTTGATTTTGGAGCAGTATCTGGAGTGGATGGACCAGCGCAAGGAGTTGGACCTTGAGGTTGCCAGTGAGTTCGTCACTATGGCCTCTCATCTGATTTACATCAAGACGCGTATGCTTTTATCCATCCATGATGAGGAAGCGCTGTCCGAGATGGAACAGCTGATCGCTTCGCTGGAGGCCCACCAGCGCAATGAAAACTATATCAAGATCAAGCAGATCGTGCCCCGTCTGGATCAGCGGTACACCTATGGTCGCGACTATCTGACCAAAGGGCCTGAACCCCTGAAGAAGGACCAGACTTACCGCTATGTGCACGAGCCCTCCGACCTGTACCGGGCCATGACGCAGGTGCTGGAACGGGTGGACAACAAGCTGCCCCCGCCCGTAGCGGCATTTCAGGGCATCGTGGGCCGTGAACCCTATCCGGTGGCAGACAAGGCCACAGAGATTTTGCACCGGCTGATCAACTTTGGCATTACCCGCTTCCGCGCCCTGTTCAAGGGCACTCGCAGCCGCTCGGAGATCGTTGCTACCTTCCTTGCGGTGCTGGAGTTGTGTAAGGCCAACCGTCTGCGCCTTGCCGGGACGCAGGAGGACTGTACTGTTACCTCCACGCAAGGCGAGAGCGAGCAGGAAATGAACATTACCGTTGACGGCTATTGAAAGGGGAGAGGACCATATGGAACTGAAAGAATTGCAGGCAGCTCTGGAGGGCATCCTCTTCGCCTCCGGTGAGCCGGTGGCGGCAGAGCGGCTGTGCGTGGGTCTGGATGTGGACCGGGCCACGCTGGATCAGGTAGCTCAGCATCTGATGGACGAGTACAGCTTCCAGCACCGGGGCATCCGGCTGGTGAAGCTGGACAACAGCTATCAACTTTGCTCCGCGCCGGAATATGCCGAGGATATCCGCAAAACGCTGGAAAGCCGCAAGCCCGCCAAACTGTCTCAGTCTGCGCTGGAGGTACTGGCGGTCATCGCTTACTATCAACCCACCACCCGAGCCTATGTGGATCAGATCCGAGGGGTGGACAGTTCTTATACCGTGGGTCTGCTGCTGGAGCGGGAGTTGATCACGGAGTGTGGCCGTCTGGCCGTGCCCGGCCGCCCTATTTTGTACCGGACCACCAAGAATTTTCTGCGTTCTTTTAATCTGACCACGTTGGAGGAACTGCCCGAGCTGCCCGATTCCTCGCCCGAGGACGGTCAGATCACGCTGGAGCTGGAGGCTGCGGTGGCCAAGCTGCGCCAGGAGGAAGAGGAACAGCCTGAACAGACACAGGAGCAGGACCAGTGAACGGCCTGTACGTGGTGCTGATCATTGGATGTATTCTGTTTCTGGTTGGATGTATCCGAATCGGCGCGCAGGTGGAATACTGTGAGGAGGGACTGTTCATCCGTGTTCGGGTGGGCCGCTTTCTGATTCCGGTATTTCCTGTGAAAAAGAACAAATCCTCGAAAGCAAAAAAGACAGAGAAAAAGGCCCCGCCCGCAAAAAAGAAAAAGGGCGGCCTGCTTCAGCTGGCACTGGATTTTATCCCGCTGGTACTGGACACGGTGAAAGGCTTTCGCCGCAAGCTGCAGGTGGACAAGCTGGACATGGAGATTGTGGTGTGCGCTCCCGATCCCGCGGACACCGCGGTGCGCTACGGTCAGGCCAACGCGCTGCTGGGCACTCTGTGGCAGCCCATTATCCAAGCTTTCCATGTCAAGGATGGACATGCCCATGTGGGTGTGAATTTTGAAGAGGGAAAAACCACCCTTTATCTTTTGGCATCCCTGTCTTTGACCATTGCTCAGACACTATGTTTAGCTCTGGCCTTCGGTGTGAAGGCGCTGGGCATCCTCATTCGGGCAAAACGCAAACAAATGGAGCACATCCAACAAGGAGAGGCGGTTTGAATATGGAACACAATCATCCCATTAATGACCTTTTGAGCACTACGATGGAGAAAATTCGTACCATGGTGGATGCCAATACCATCATCGGCCAGCCCATTCAGGCGGAAGGGGTCACCCTGATCCCTGTATCCAAGCTGTCCTTTGGTTTTGCCAGCGGCGGCAGCGACTTTACCACCAAGAATCAGAAGCCTGCTGCTCCCAACACCTTTGGCGGCGGAACAGGTGCCGGTGCCAAGCTGGAGCCGCTGGCATTTCTGGTGGTCAAGGGGGACAGCGTGCGCCTGTTGAGCGTAGCGCCGCCTCCTGCCACTACCGTAGACCGGGTCATCGACATGGTACCCGATGTGGTGGACAAGGTTACCGGCTTCATTGAAAAGCAGCAGGAGAAGAAAGCGGCGGATACCACCCTGTAAAGGACCGCTTTCGTGGATAAAAAACAGGCTGCAGTCTTATAATAGTATCACTTTTTGTGAGGTGATACTGCATTGAAACGACTTTGCTGTGTGTGTCTGTGTCTGGCTTTGTTGCTGGCTGCGTTTGCGCCTGTTGCGGGAGCGGTCAGCACCGGAGCTTCCTCCGCCATTCTCATTGACGGGGAGAGCGGGCGGGTGCTCTATGAGCACAATGCCCATGAGCCGCGCTATATTGCCAGTATCACCAAGCTCATGACTGCTTTGGTGGCTATGGAATCCGGACACAGCATGGACGAGGTCGTTCAAATCAAGAAAGAGTATACCGGCGCGGAAGGATCCTCCATGTACCTGCGGGAAGGGGAGGAACTGACCCTTGAGGCACTGATGTACGGCCTGCTGTTGGCATCAGGAAACGACGCGGCCCTGGCGGTAGCGGGCTACTGTGCCGGTTCCGTGGGCGAGTTTGTGGCTCGTATGAACCGCAAAGCGGTGCTGCTTGGTATGGAGAACACCCGCTTTGTCAATCCCAGCGGGCTGACTGAGGAAGGGCATATGTCCACTGCCTTTGACATGGCCAGGCTGGCAGCTGCCTGCATGAAAAATGAGACCATTGCAAAAATGGTGGGGACTCGGACCATTACCATTGCCGGGCGTACCTTTACCAACCACAACAAGCTGTTGTGGCGATATGAGGGGTGCATTGGCATGAAGACCGGCTATACCGAGCGGTCTGGCCGTACCCTGATTTCCTGCGCCCGGCGGGAGGGGCAGCAGCTCATTGCCGTTACTCTGAACGACGCAAATGACTGGGCCGACCACACGGCCATGCTGGACTATGGCTTTGCAAACTATACCCGCACCCGGCTGAGCGCAGCGGGAGAACGCTATGCCCGACTGCCCGTTACGGGGAGTCTGCTTTCCTTTGTTCAGGTGGAAGCGGCGGACGAGATCTATTATCCACTGGCTGCCGGGGAGCAGCTGCGGCAGGAGGTGTCGCTGGCACGCTGGACTCAGGCGCCCGTAGCCCGGGGACAGACCGCGGGCACGATCACGTGGTATCTTGAAGAACGTGTGGTGGCTGTTTGCCCGCTTGTGTACGGACAGTCAGCCGGACTGAATGTGGTTCGGGGAGAAAGCATTGTAGAGAAAATGCTGAAACGATTTGGCAAATAGCGCATTTGCCGCACAAGGGGGGAGCAAACTTGGAGGAACGTCTGCAGAAACTGTTTTCGGCCTGTGGAGTGGGCTCCCGCCGTGCCATGGAGGAATGGATCGTTGCCGGACGTGTTACCGTAAACGGACAGGTGGCCCGGCTGGGTGACAAGGCGGATCTGGACCGGGATCAGGTGGCGGTGGACGGTGTTCCTCTGCGGCCGGAGAAGGATCGGACCTATCTGATGCTGAACAAGCCCCGGGGCTTTGTGACCACCCTGTCCGATGAGCAGGGAAGAAAAACGGTAGCCCAACTCGTATTGGATTGCGGCAAACGGGTTTGGCCGGTGGGGCGGCTGGATCTGGAGTCGGAAGGGCTGCTGATCATGACGGATGACGGTGAAATGACCCAGCGGCTGATCCACCCCAGCCACGAAGTGGAAAAGGAATATCTGGTCTGGGTGGTGGGTGACGTGAACAAGGGCCTGCCCATTCTCTCCGGTCCCATGGAACTGGATGGAGAGCCCATTGTACCTGCACAGGTAAAACGCGGGCGTGCCAGCGGCGGGGTGACCCAGCTGTCCGTTACCATCCACCAGGGAAAGAATCGGCAGGTGCGCCGTATGTGCGCAAAGGCTGGCCTAACGGTGATGCGGCTCAAGCGCATTCGGGAGGGAAAACTCCAACTGGACCGTACCCTGCGGCCGGGCCAGTGGCGGCTACTCACCCGGGAGGAACTGACTTTGTTAAAAGACGAGAATCATTAAGCGGTTTTTGCAGGATTAAATTAAAATCCTGCAAAAATCGCTTGCTTTTTGTCCCGGAAAACGGTATGATAAACAGGCATGAAATAAGGTCCTGCATTTTATGTGGATCGAAGGAGAAAGCCAATGAATCGGGATATTTTAATGTACATCCGGGAAAATATGTCCTCTTTTTCTAAGGGACAAAAGCGGATCGCGGCATTTATTCTGGACTCATATGACAAGGCTGCGTTTATGACGGCGAGCAAGCTGGGACAGACGGTCAACGTCAGCGAATCCACGGTGGTGCGCTTTGCGGCTGAGCTGGGATATGACGGCTACCCCAATATGCAGAAATCCCTGCAAAAGATGATACGCAGCCGCTTGACCTCGGTACAGCGCATCGAGATGGCCCACGACCAGATCGGAGATGACGTGGTGTCATCCGTTCTGCGCTCTGACGTTGCTATGATCCGGACCACACTGGAGGAATTAGACCGCGGCCTGTTCAACAGCGCGGTGGATGCGATCCTTAATGCCAAGAAAATTTACATCATCGGTGCCCGGTCATCCATGTCTATCTCGCATTTTCTTGCCTTTTACTTCAACGTTATCTTTGATAACGTTCGGGAGATCAGCGAGAACTCTGCCAGTGAGGTATTTGAACAGATCCTGCGGGTGGGCAAAGGCGATGTGGTCATCGGTGTGAGTTTCCCTCGTTACTCCAGCCGTACGGTCAAAGCCATGGACTATGCCCGTGACCGGGGTGCAACGGTGATCGCTATTACCGACAGCGAGGCGTCCCCCATTGCGTCCAAGGCGCATATTACTCTCACCGCCAAGAGCGACATGGCCTCCTTTGTAGACTCACTGGTGGCACCGCTAAGCCTTGTAAACGCGCTGATCGTGGCGGTCAGCCAGAAACGGGATCAGGACGTGGCCCACACCTTCCGTCAGCTGGAGCAGATCTGGGAGGAATACGACGTATTTGATAAGACCGGGAACTGAGCCCGGCACTACATAAGCTCCCGAAGCCTGTTGCTTCGGGAGTTGTTTTGGGAGATATTTATGAGCAAGACCGACGTGATCGTCATTGGCGGCGGTGCGGCAGGCATGCTGGCCGCACGGTCTGCGGCGCTGGCAGGCGCATCTGTCACATTGCTGGAGCGGAACCCAAAGTTGGGACGAAAACTATATATTACGGGCAAGGGCCGCTGTAACCTGACCAATGCCTGCTCGGTGGAGGAAGTGCTTTCCAACATTCCGGGCAACAGCCGGTTTGTGACCGGAGCCATGCATCGACTGCCACCTTCCGCGGTCATGGACCTATTTCAAGGGCTAGGGGTGCCGCTGAAGACTGAGCGCGGCAACCGGGTATTTCCCCAGTCTGACCGGGCGGCGGATGTAATTGACGCGCTGGTAGCCGAACTGCGCCGCCGCCGTGTAACGGTGGTGCAGGACCGGGCGGTGCGCATCTGCTGTGAGGATGGTCAAGTCAGTGCCGTGGAAGGGGAGAGCGGAGTATATCCCTGCCGCGCTGTTGTTCTTGCTACAGGCGGGGCATCCTATCCGCTCACCGGTTCCACCGGAGACGGCTATGACATGGCCCGAGATTTGGGTCACACTGTGGTGGAACCGAGACCTTCTCTCGTTCCGCTGGAGACACAGGAGGATTTCTGTAGTAAGATGCAGGGTTTATCCCTGAAAAATGTGACGCTCAAGGTAAAGAACAGCAAGAAAAAGGCGGTCTTTCAGGAACAGGGTGAGATGCTCTTTACCCACTTCGGTATTTCCGGTCCACTGGTGCTCAGCGCCGGCGCCTGCATGCGGGAGTTTGACCGGGAGGAATATACCGCCACGATCGACCTAAAGCCTGCGTTGGACGAACAGAAGCTGGATGCCCGGTTGGTGCGCGAATTTACCGAGCGGTCCAATCAGGACTTTCAGAATATTCTGGGCGGACTTGTTCCCAGACTGATGGTGCCGGTAATGGTGGAACTGACCGGGATACCCGGTCATACTAAGGGCCACGAGATATCCAAGGGGCAGCGGCGCAGACTGCTGGAAACGCTGAAGATGCTGACCATTCATATTACCGGGCCGCGTCCTTTGTCCGATGCCATCGTTACCGCAGGCGGTGTGAAGGTGGGGGAGATCGATCCCAAGACTATGGCCTCCAAGAAAGTGCCCGGACTGTTTTTCGCAGGCGAGGTAATGGATGTGGATGCCTATACCGGCGGATTTAATCTTCAGATCGCATGGGCCACCGGAAACGCGGCGGGTGACTCTGCCGCAAACTATTGTAAAGCGAAATAACTTAACAGAAAAGGTGAGTTTATGAAGTATGTCAGTGTTGCCATTGACGGTCCTTCCGGGGCGGGGAAGAGCACTCTCGCCCGGAAAGCGGCAGCCATTCTGGGCTATCTCTATGTAGATACCGGAGCGATCTACCGCACTGTGGCGTTGAGCGCGGTGCGCGCAGGGATCGATCCTGCCGACGCACAGGCCCTTGTACCCACGCTGGACCAGCTGGATATTCATCTGGAGTATGGGGAAGATGGCCTGCAGCGCATGTATCTGAATGGCGAGGATGTGAGTGAAGCTATCCGCGTGCATGAGATCTCTCAGCACGCGTCCACCGTGTCCGCTATCCCGGCTGTGCGTGCTTTCCTGCTGGAACTGCAGCGGGATCTGGCCCGGAAGAACAACGTCATTATGGATGGGCGGGACATTGGCACCGTGGTGCTGCCGGAGGCGCAGGTAAAGATTTTTCTGACCGCTTCTCCCGAGTCCCGTGCCCACCGACGTTATCTGGAACTGCAGCAGCGGGGGCAGGATACCCAGCTTGAAACTGTGCTTCAGGATATTATCAAGCGGGACGAGCAGGACACCAACCGTCCTATTGCGCCCCTGCGTCAGGCGCAGGATGCTGTTTTGCTGGATACCACCCGGCTGAATCTGGAGCAGAGCCTTCAGGCCATTCTCGACATCATCAAGGAGAAGGTTTGACCATGAGTACAGATCGTTTCTTTCATGTGCTTTATGCCGTAATTTGGCCCTTTTTCAATCTGGTCCACCCGGTACGTGCGGTGGGCCGGGAGAATATCCCGGAGGGGGCGGCACTGATCTGTCCCAACCACACCAAGGCATCTGATCCGTTTTTTGTGGTGTTTGCCTTCAAACGCAAGCATACCATGCGTGCCATGGCAAAAAAACAGATCATGGACGTGCCTGTGATAGGCTGGATCCTTGGCAAGGCAGGGGTGTTCGGCATTGATCGTGGCGCGGCTGACATCAACGGAGTGAAAACCGCTCTGCGCTGTCTGAAAGAGGGCAACAAGCTGCTTCTGTTCCCGGAAGGTACCCGTGTGGAAGAGGGTGAGACGGTGGAGGCAAAGACCGGTGCGGCCATGTTTGCCGTGCGCACCGGCTCGCCCATCGTTCCCGTTTACATCCCGGCGAAGAAACGCTGGTTCCGCCCCACTACCGTGGTCATTGGCAAGCCTTTTTATCCTCAGGTAGCGGGGAAAAAGGGAACCTCTGAGGAGTACCATGCCATTGCAAACGAGCTGATGACGCGTATCCGCGCCCTTGGGGAGGAGCAGAAATGAAGCTGACTCTTGCAAAGTCTGCCGGCTTTTGCTACGGTGTGCGCAGGGCGGTGGAACTGGCCGATGCCACCGCTCAGGCGGGGACCGAATGCGTTATTTTGGGCTCTATCGTTCACAACATGGACGTGGTGCGTCATCTGGACGAGCAGGGGCTTAAGTCCGTGGACTGTATTGAAGATGTGCCCGGGGGAAGCAGCGTCATCATCCGCTCTCACGGTGAGGGACGCGAGGTCTATGAGCGTTTACAGGAAAAGGGAGTGTCCATTCTGGATGCTACCTGTCCCAGTGTCAAGCGCATTCATGAACTGGTGCTCCACGCGGAGGAGGATGGGCGTCAGCCTGTCATCATCGGCACACCCAACCACCCGGAGGTGGTGGCCATTGCCGGCTGGTGCAGGCATCCGGTGGTTTTGGAAAACGCGGCGGAGCTGGAAAAATGGCTGGCAGAGGATGCCGGTAGGCGAGAATTGCCCCTGACGCTGGTATCCCAGACCACATCTACCAGAAAGATTTGGGACGACTGCGTAAAAATTGCAAAAAAAGAGTGTACAAACGCAAAATTTTTTGATACAATATGCGGAGCAACATCGAAAAGACAGGAGGAGGCTCAAAGCCTCGCTGCCCAAAGCGATGCCATGGTGGTCATTGGAGACCGGAAAAGTTCCAATACCAAGCGATTGGCAGAGCTGTGCAGGGAACTTTGCCCTGTGGTACAGTTGATCGAGCGGGCGGATGACCTGGACATGAGCTGTTTTCGCGGTCTTTCCAGTGTTGGCATCACTGCGGGCGCATCTACGCCCGAGTGGATAATAAAGGAGGACTATGACAAAATGAGCGAAGAAATCATGGAGATCGAAAAATCCTTTGCGGAGCTGCTGGAGGAGTCGATCAAAACTTTAAATACGGGGGATAAGGTTACCGGCACCGTCGTGGCAATCACGCCGACTGAGATCCAGGTCGAACTGGGCATCAAATATCCCGGCTACATCCCCGTTGACGAGTTTTCCGACGATCCCACTGTCAAGGTGGAGGAGCAGGTTAAGGTCGGTGACGAGATCGAGACCTACGTGATGCTGGTCAGCGACCGTGACTGCATGGTCAAGCTGTCCAAGAAGCGTCTGGACATGGTCAAGGGCTGGGACGAGGTTGAGGCCGCCGTCGAGGCTAAGACCGTTATGGAAGGCGTCGTTACCGAGGAGAACAAGGGTGGCATCGTTGTGTCCGTCAAGGGCATCCGCGTGTTCGTGCCCGCTTCTCAGACCGGCCTGCCCCGCGAGGCTGAGATGAGTCAGCTGCTCAAGCAGAAGGTCAGCCTGCGTATTACCGAGGTCAACCGTGCCCGCCGCCGCGTGGTGGGCTCCATTCGTGCTGTGGCTGCCGAGGCTCGTGCTGCCGCTGCCGCCAAGGTTTGGGAGGAGATCGAGGACGGCAAGCGCTATACCGGTACTGTCAAGTCCCTGACTTCTTACGGTGCTTTCGTGGACATCGGCGGTGTGGACGGCATGGTCCATATTTCCGAGCTGTCCTGGAGCCGCATCAAGCACCCCTCTGAGGCTGTTGCTGTGGGCGACACCATCGAGGTGTACGTCATCTCCGCCGACAAGGAGAAGAAGAAGATCTCTCTGGGCGTGAAGGATCACTCCGAGGATCCCTGGGCCAAGTTCACTGCCGCTTACGAGGTGGGCAGCGTGGCCGAGGTCAAGGTGGTCAAGCTGATGACCTTCGGCGCCTTTGCCGAGATCGTTCCCGGTGTGGACGGCCTGATCCACATTTCTCAGATCGCCGACCGCCGCATCGAGAAGCCCGGCGACGTGCTGGCTGAGGGCCAGACCGTCGAGGCCAAGATCACCGACATCGACATGGAGAACAAGAAGGTCTCTCTGTCCATCCGTGCTCTGCTGGAGACTGCTCCCGCTGAGGAGGCTGCCGAGGAAGAGGCTGCCGCCGAGGAGACTGTGGAGGGCTAAGTCCAATAACCCTATACGGGCGCTGACAAATGTGTCAGCGCCCGTTCCTTTTTTTGCGCTGCAAATAAAAATCGATTCTTGCCGTCCGGGAAAAAATATGATATAATTTCCAATAGAAACAGAAAAATGTAACACAGCGCAGCAGGAGGTGGAGGTCATGTTCCGCCAGGGTGACAAAATCGTTCATCCCATGCACGGAGCCGGTATCGTGGAAAATATCGTGGAACAAAAGGTCAACGGTGTCACACGGGAATACTATGTCCTGAAGCTGCCTGTGCGTTCCATGGTGGTCATGATCCCTGTGGATAATTGCGGCGAGATCGGTGTGCGTCCTGTCATTGACAGCCAGCAGGCTGACCGCGTTCTGGAACAGTTGTCCGGCATTGAAGTGGAATTTGATCCCAACTGGAACCGTCGTTACCGTGAGAACATGGAGCGGCTGAAAAGCGGTGATCTGCTGCAGGTGGCCCGTGTCATCAAGGGGCTGATGCAGCGGGACGGTGAGCGTGGCCTTTCCACCGGCGAGCGTAAGATGCTCCACTCCGCAAAAGAGATCCTTATTTCTGAAATCGTTCTCGCCCAAAGTGTCAGCTACGAGGATGTGGAGCAGCGCATAAACGCTGCGCTGGTGTAATAGGATAGAGGACCAGCTGATTTTACTCAAAAAGGAGCCGCAGCCCGGCTCCTTTTTTGCAGGAGGCCGCAAGATGAACAAACTCTTATCCATGTTTAAACGCAAATCGTCCGGGCTGAACTGTTCGGTGGTGGTGGTCGCCGCCGGGACTGCGAGCCGGATGCAGGGGATCGACAAAGTCCTTGCGCCCTTGGGGGATGTACCTATTTTGGTGCGCACTCTTCAGGTGTTTCAAGACTGTCCGGATGTGGCGGAAATCGTGGTGGTCACTCGGGAAGATTTATTGGTAGAGATTGGGAAGATATGTAAAGCGTATCTGCTTGACAAAGTATCTAAGATCGTAGTTGGCGGGGCGGAACGTGTGCTTTCCGTGCGCGCCGGACTGCGGGAGGTGGACCGGGAGGCGCAGCTGATCGCCATCCACGATGCGGCTCGACCTTTCCTGACCCAACAGGTGCTAAAAGAGGTGCTGGATCAGGCGGCTGCCTCCGGTGCGGCGGCTCCTGCTGTGCCGGTAAATGACACCATCAAGCGGGCGGAAAACGCCATCGTGCAGGAAACGGTGGACCGCAGCACCCTGTGGGCGATACAAACACCTCAGGTGTTTCAGGCTGACCTGATCCGCGCAGCGGTGGAAAAAGCGTGTACCGATGGGGCGCAGGTTACCGACGATTGCTCTGCGGTAGAACGGCTGGGCATGAAGGTGGTGCTGACTGCAGGAGACCGTCAGAACATCAAAGTGACCACACCCTTTGATCTGATGCTGGGCGAGACCATTCTGACACAACGTGGGGAGTGAACGGTATGATGCGAATCGGACATGGATACGATGTGCACCGGCTGGTGGAGGAGCGCAAGCTCATTCTGGGCGGTGTGGACATCCCTTATGAGCGTGGGCTGCTGGGGCATTCGGACGCGGACGTACTGACCCATGCGGTGATGGATGCGTTGCTGGGTGCCGCAGCCCTTGGTGACATTGGGCAGCATTTCCCTGACACGGACCCGGCCTATAAGGGTGCAGACAGCCTGAAGCTGCTGGACCATGTGATGGAGCTGCTGGTGCAAAAGGGCTGGCGGGTCGGTAATGTGGACGCGACGGTGATTGCCCAGCGGCCCAAGCTGGCCGCCTTCATTCCTGCTATGCGTGATCATCTGGCCGATCATATGGGGGTCAGTGTGGAGCAGGTCAACGTGAAGGCCACCACAGAGGAAAAACTGGGCTTTACCGGTGCAGGTGAGGGTATTGCAGTACATGCGGTGGCACTGCTGGAAGCTATCTGAATTTTGGGCGGGAGTATATCTCCCGTCCTTTTTCATTGGGAAACAAAAGGGGCGGCGGAGCATACACTGGGCTGTGAGGGAGCTATTTCCAGGAAAGGAAGGAAATCAATCATGCTCTATTATCTCATCGTGTGCCGTTCACTGACCTATGCCCAGCGGACGGCCGCTGCCCTGGAGCGCACGGGCATTTCGGCCCGGACCCTTCGCTCCCCAAAGAGTGTTTCTACCGAAGGCTGTAGCCACTGTGTGCGCATTGCGCGGCGCGATCTGGACACGGCGATGATGGTGCTGCGGCAGGTCGGGCTGGAGCCGAAACGGATTTTTGCCGCCGAAAATGACGGCAGCTATACGGAGATACTGCTATGATCTATCTGGACAGTGCAGCGACCACGCTGCAAAAGCCGGGCCGCGTGGCTACTGCAATGGCCCGGGCTGTAAATACACTGGCAAGTCCCGGAAGAGGTGGGCACACGGCGGCGCAACGGGCCGCTGAAACGGCCTACAAATGCCGGGAGGAAGCGGCAAAGCTGTTTGAACTAAACGATCCGGAGCAGGTGGTATTCACCTCCAGCGCCACCCATGGGCTGAATATTGCCATCAAATCGGTGATCAAACCGGGAGATACCGTGCTGGTCTCCGGTTATGAGCACAATGCGGTCACCCGTCCGCTGTATGCCATGGAAGGTGTGAAGGTAAAAACGGCATGCGCGCCCCTGTTTGAAGCAGAGGAAATGGTGCGGCAATTCCGACAGATGATGACACCCGAGGTGTCGGCGGTAGTGTGCACCCATGTTTCCAACGTGTTCGGGTATATTTTGCCCATCGATGAGATCGCGGCTCTGTGCAAAGAAAAGCGAGTGCCGCTGATCGTGGACGCATCCCAGTCTGCCGGCTGCCTTCCGGTCACACCGTGCAAGTGGGATGCGGCCTTTGTAGCTATGCCGGGGCACAAGGGGCTGTACGGTCCTCAAGGGACGGGGCTTTTGCTGTGCCGGGCAACGACGCAGGTGCTGATGGAAGGGGGGACGGGAAGTAACTCCCTGCTTCAAACCATGCCTGATTTTCTGCCCGATCGGTTGGAGGCAGGAACGCATAACATGCCCGGCATTGCCGGTTTGCTGGAGGGGCTGCGTTTTGTGCGCCGGCAAGGTGTAGAGCACATCGGGGCACAGGAGCGTGAGATGGTCCACCGCATGGTCCGGGGACTGGAACGGCTCCCGGGAGTTCGGGTGTTTGCGGCGGAGCAGGAGAGCGACTGCCAAAACGGGGTTTTGTCATTTCTGGTGGACGGTATGGACTGTGAGCAGGTGGGTGAACAGCTTGCTATGCGAGGGTTTGCGGTGCGGTGCGGTCTGCATTGCGCACCGCTGGCTCACTCAACGGCAGGTACGCTGGACAGCGGAACGGTGCGGGCCAGCCTGTCAGCATTTAATACACCGGGAGAGGTGGACTGCTTCGTGCGGGCAGTAGCACGGATCGCAATATGAAATTTTCTCAGCCGTTTGCGCCGGATCGGGCGGAAACGGCTGTTTTGCTGCATGAGAAATTTCCCTGAAAAATATAAAAAATTCAATGCTTTTCTCACGGCTTTTTGTTGCCATTTTCTTTTTTATATCGTATAATACAAAAATAGGAAACTGTGGGTTGAGTTCAGCCTTTTATCATCATCCGGAAGAGAAGCGGGGGAATTGCAATGGAAGGTATTATCCAGGCGGTGGTCAACTTTGTAAAGATGATTCGCGTCAGTGACGTGATCGACATTGCCATTCTGTCTTTCCTGATCTATAAGCTTATCTGGATGACCCGGAAAAACAGCTTTGGACGCGTTATCAAGGGTGTTGGCGTGGTGCTGGTGCTCATGCTGCTGGCCTCCAGCATGAAGCTGTATGCCGTGAGTTATCTGTTCAACTTTGTGTTTGAATGGGGCGTGCTGGCGCTGGTCATTCTCTTTCAGCCAGAGATTCGCAGGATTCTGGAGCGCATGGGTGACGGCCGCCTGTTCAGTCTGTTTTTCTCCTTCCAGTCCAAAGACCTGAGTGGTGTGGAGCGGTCCATCAACGAGACGGTAGCTGCCTATACCGCCATGTCCGGGGATAAGGTGGGCGCACTCATGGTCTTTGAGCGGCAGAACCATCTGGATGATGTGATCAAGACAGGAACTGCTCTGGATGCGGCTGTATCTGCCGAATTGCTGAAAAACATCTTTTGGAATAAGGCCCCCTTGCACGATGGTGCGGTCATTGTGCGCAACGGACGCATCATCGGCGCGGGTTGTATGCTGCCTTTGTCCGGCAACGTTAATCTCAGTCGCGAACTGGGCATGCGCCACCGGGCGGGTATCGGTATCAGCGAACACACCGACGCAGTGGTCGCCATTGTCTCGGAGGAGACTGGCTCCATCTCTGTGGCGGTAGGGGGTATGCTCAAGCGGCATCTGGCTCCAGAAACATTGGAGCGGCTGCTGCGCAATGAACTGCTGATCGAAGAGGAAAAGGCAGATGGGCAAAGCCTGTGGGCGGCTATTTCCTCTGCGGTGAAAAAATCCGGAAAGGAGGCGGCAACGGATGGAACGGATCAGAGAGAGTAAGTGGCTGTATGTTCTGCTGTCCATCCTCATTGCCACGGCATTCTGGATGAGTGTACGGGCCGGGGAAGACCCCGAAATGGAACATCGCGTGCGCGGCATCCCGGTGACGGTCGCCGGAAGCCGGGTGCTGGAAAATCAGGGACTGATGATCGATGACATTTCCCACGATACAGCGGTTCTGACCTGGAAGGGCAGCTGGAGCGACATTGGTCAACTGAACAAAAACAGTGTGTCGGTCAGCGTGGACGTGTCCCGCATCTCCGAACCGGGCGTCTATGAACTGGACTATTCCGTGAATTATCCTGCCACGGTGGCGACCTCTGCCATCTCGTTGCAGGGCAGCGCTCCGGAACAGGTTACCGTCACAGTATCCAAGATCTACTCTGACACGTTTGATATCCAGCCGGTTCTCAAAGGCAGCGTGGCCTCCGGCTATCAGGCGGGAGAGTTCCTTGTGGAGCCGGAGAGTGTGCTGATCAGCGGCACACAGGAAAAAGTGGATCTGATCGACCGGGTTCAGGTCGTGCTGGAACAAAAGGAACTGAAGGACTCTTTTGCTGGGGAACTTCCCCTGCGGCTGCTTGACGCACAGGGTAAGGAAGTGGACCACGGCGATCTGCGTATGACAGTGGACAAGGCCTATGTGATCCTGCCCGTAGTGGTGGTAAAGGAAATCCCTCTGCGGGTAGAGATCAAAGACGGGGGCGGTGCCACCCAGGCAAACGTCAAGTACGAGATCCGACCCAAGACGATCACCGTCTCCGGTCCAGAGGAGGACGTGCTTCATCTAGAGGAACTGACACTTGGCACGGTGGACCTGTCTCAGGTCATGGATACCGTCACTAAGGAATTCCCAATCTACCTGCCAGCGGAGCTTGAAAACGTAAGCGGCATTACCGATGCCAAAGTCACCGTGTCCGTTGCGGGACTTACCACCCGGGCATTTGAAGTGAAGAACATTGAGCTGACCAATGTGCCCAAAGGCTATGACGCATCCCTGACCACTCAAGTACGCACCATCGTTCTGCGGGGCACAAAGAAGGAACTGGACAAGGTCAACGCATCTCAGATCCAGATCGTGGCCGATCTGTCCGACCTGTCCACAGCCACCGGCTCCTATAACGTGCCGGTGAGGGTCTATCTGTTTACCGACGGGGATGTAGGTGTGATTGGCCAAAACAACGTGGTGATCAGCCTGACCAAAAAATAACCCATTTGTGAGGAGCGCGCGGTTATGGTCCAAACAGCCATTGTAAAACGAATCGTGTCCGCCGGTGTGGCGGAGGTCTCTCTTATGCGCCAGCTGGAGTGCGGGCTGAGCTGCAAAAGCTGTGAAGGCTGCCCTCAAAAGCCAAAGGATGAGATCCTTGCGCTGGCGGACAATCCTGTGGATGCCAGAGTGGGGGATGCGGTGGAGGTAGAGTCCAATTCCGGAAGTGCCATTGGTATTGCCGCGCTGGTCTATCTGGTGCCGTGCATCGGCCTTGTTCTGGGCTATTTGCTTGGCGCATGGCTTGGACTGGGTGAAGGGCTTTGCGTGCTCATGGCATTTGGGGGGTTGCTTGGTGGTTTTGTTCCCGCGCTGTTGCTCAATCGGGCTATTATCAAGCGGGACAAGCCGGAATTTACCATCCTGCGGATAAGAGGCTAACGGATTATGTTTGGATATGTTCGGCCCGTGCGCGAGGAACTCAAGTGCAAGGACTTTGACCTCTACCGGGCCACCTACTGCGGGTTGTGCCGCACCATGCGCAAGCGGTGCGGCTGGCTGGCACCCATGGTGCTGAATTTTGATTTTACCTTCCTTGCCGTGCTGCTGGCTCCTGCCCAAGGTGAAACGCTGACCACCTGTTACCGCTGTCAGATGCCGCCCTTTTTGCGGCGTTGTATGTGCGAAAGTTCGGCGGGCCTTGAGCTGACTGCGGATGAAAGTGTGATCCTTGCCTACTGGCAGATGCGGGACAAGGTGAGGGATGAGTCGCTGCTGCGTGGTCTGCCTGCCAGAGTGTTCAGTTTGCTGCTTCGGCCCTGCTACAAACGCTGTGCCCGGCGGCAGCCGGAATTTGATCGGACGGTGGTGCAACAGCTTGACCTCCTTCATCGGCTGGAGGCGGAGAACTGCACTTCTATTGACCGGGCGGCAGATGCCTTTGCGGTGTTGCTGCAGGGTGCTGCTCCCAAGACCGGGGAGCAAAGCCGGGACCGGGCCATGGAGCAGCTGCTTTACCATCTGGGCCGTTGGATTTATCTGGCCGATGCCCGGGATGATCTGGAAGATGACCGGATCAAAGGCAACTATAACCCCATCAGTCTGCGCTACGGGCAGCAGCCGTGTGACGAGCCGTTGGCTTTGACCATGGAGCATTCGCTGAATCTCATGCGCAGTGCCTGTGCCCTGCTGGAGCTGGGGCGGCAGGAAGAACTGGTGAACAACGTACTTTATCTGGGGCTTCCGCTGGTACAACGGTCGATTTTTGACGGTAGCTGGAAGCAGATGAAAAAACAGAAGATTTGGAGAAAAAAGCTATGAACGATCCCTATAGCGTGCTTGGTGTCAGTGCCAATGCCAGTGACGATGAGATCAAGAAGGCATACCGAGAGCTTGCACGAAAGTACCACCCGGACAACTATCAGAACAATCCGCTGGCTGATCTGGCCGAGGAAAAAATGAAGGCCATCAACGAAGCCTACGAGGCTATCCAGAAAATGCGTGAGGGTGGGCACAGTCCCTCCGGCGGCGCCCAAAACTACCAGACCTACTCCACACAAAGTCAAGACCCCGCCTTTGCACGGGTGCGCATGCTTATCAACAGCGGCAATATTTCCCAGGCGGAAGCGGTGCTGGATGAGATTGGCAACCACAGCGCGGAATGGTACTTCCTGCGTGGTGCGGTGGCCTATCGCAAGGGGTGGCTGGATGAAGCCATGCAGAACTATCAGATCGCCTGCCGGATGGACCCCAACAACATGGAGTACCGTCAGGCGCTGGCCATGATGCAGCGCGCAGGCGGTGGATATACCCCTTACGGCCATTCCAATACCGACTTGTCTGACTGCTGCACCACCTATCTGTGCCTGAGATGTCTGTGCCCTCTGGACGGAGGACTCTGCTGCTGAGCAGGTAGGAACAAAAAAGAGGAAGTGTAATACATGCTTAAAAGTATGACTGGCTACGGCAGGGGAGAGGCCGTGCTCAACGGACGCACCATCACGGTGGAGGTCCGCTCCGTTAACAACCGATATCTTGACTGTTCGGTCAAGGTGCCCAGACTTTACATCTTTGCCGAGGATGCCATCAAGAGTCGTGTCCAGAACAGTATTTCCCGGGGCAAGGTGGACGTGTTCGTCACACTTGAGAGCGTCGGGGGTGAGCAGGTAGTCATCAGCGTCAATCAGTCGGTGGCCGACAGCTATTACAATGCGCTGACCGGTCTGCGTGACCGTTATCAGCTGCGGGACGATATCTCGGTATCCCTGCTGTCACGATTCCAGGACGTGCTGCTGGTGGAAAAGAGCCAGGAGGACGTGGAAGCGGTGGCAAAGGACATTTGCAGCGTGCTGGACGTTGCCCTGTCCGATTTCAATGCCATGCGTCAGCGTGAGGGCGAGAAGCTGGCTCAGGACATCCGCGGCCGAGCTGATACCATTGCACAGCTTCTGGCCAAGGTGGAGGAGCGCTCCCCTCAGACCGTGTCGGAATACCGCGCAAAGCTGGAAAACCGGATGCGTGAGGTGCTCTCCAACACCCAGCTGGATGAAAGCCGTATCCTGACCGAGGCGGCTATCTTTGCCGACAAGGTGGCGGTGGACGAAGAGACCGTCCGCCTGCACAGCCACCTGGGGCAGCTGGCGGAGATGCTGGACAGCGGCGTGCCTATTGGCCGCAAGCTGGACTTCCTGATCCAGGAATTTAACCGCGAGGCCAACACCATCGGCTCCAAGTGTACCGATCTTGAGATTTCCCGTCACGTGGTGGACATCAAGGGAGAAATCGAGAAGATCCGTGAGCAGGTCCAGAACGTGGAGTAAAGGAGTCTGACAGC
Organism: Lawsonibacter sp.; assembly: GCA_045591745.1. GTDB lineage: Bacteria > Bacillota > Clostridia > Oscillospirales > Oscillospiraceae > Lawsonibacter. The sequence continues at coordinate 8,371 of JAZNTL010000031.1, read as the reverse complement.
GTGAAACTGATCAACATTGGTTTTGGAAACATGATCTCTGCCGGACGGCTTATCGCCATCGTCAGTCCGGAGTCCGCGCCCATCAAGCGTATGGTGCAGGAGGCCCGTGACCGTGGTGTGCTCATTGATGCTACCTATGGACGACGCACCCGCGCGGTGCTCATCATGGACAACGACCATCTGGTGCTGTCCGCCCTTCAGCCGGAGACCGTTGCCAACAGACTGGGCGAAAAGGACATGGCCGTGACAGAGGAGGAAGAAGAGGAATGACACAGAAAAAGAAGGCGAAGGGCCAGCTTGTTGTGTTGTCCGGCCCTTCTGGTGTAGGCAAGAGTACGGTGATCGCAGAGCTTTTAGCTGAGCGGACGATGTACTTTTCCGTGTCCTACACCACCCGGAAGCCCCGGGTGGGGGAGCAGGACGGTGTGAACTACAACTTCGTTTCCCGGCAGGAATTTGAAGGCATGATCGCCAGAGGGGAACTGCTGGAGTATGCCGAATATGTGGACAACTACTACGGTACATCACTGAAGGTCATTCAGGATAAGCTGGATGCCGGAGTGGACGTGCTGCTTGATATCGAGGTAAAGGGTGCTGCCAAGGTGCGAAAAAGCTGTCCCGATGCCCTGTTTATCTTTATGATCCCGCCTTCGTTCGAGGAGTTGTCCCGCCGCCTGCATGCGCGCAACACCGACAACGAGGACGTGATCATGGGCCGTCTTGAAAAGGCGCGGCTGGAATACAAGGAGATCCCCAACTATGACTATCTGGTCATCAACGACAAGGTAGCCAACGCAGTGGGAGAGATCGAATCCATCCTCACCGCGGCAGAATGCCGCTTTGCAAACCGAAAATACATGATTGAAGGAGATTATGCGTTATGATGCTCGAACCCCCTATGAAGAACCTGCTGGAGAAAGTGCCCAGCCGTTATGAACTGGTCAACGTGGTGGCCTGCCGCGCTCGCGAGATCGCCACTCAGGCCGAGGATTCCGGCATCCCTCTGGAGGATAAGCCGGTAAGCATTGCCATCCGCGAGATTGCTAGCGGCCAGGAGCAGACCGAAGCTTAAACAGAAAAAAGGCAAGTGAATGCATTTCACTTGCCTTTTGCGGTGCAAAGGGGGCGGTACCATGGGCCAAAAGTGCATAGCAAAAATTGCGCTGTCCAAGGCAATCTATGCCATTGACAAGCCCTATGATTACCTTGTCCCTGCCGAACTGGAGGAACGAATCAGGCTCGGTATGCGGGTGCTTGTCCCCTTTGGAAGCGGCAACCGTCCCTGCGACGGTGTGGTGCTTGCGATACAGTATCAGCAGGAGACGGGCAGCCTGAAAAGCGTATTAAGCTTGCTGGACGAGGAGCCTGTGCTCAGTGAAAAGCTGCTCAAGCTGGCTCTTTGGATGCGGGAGCGCTGCTTTTGCACCGTCTATGACGCGGTGAAGGCTATGCTGCCCGCCGGCCTGTATTTCTCTCTGCGCGACTGCTGCTGTCTGCGGCAGGAGGTGAGCAGGGAGGAGGCTTACGATGCCTGCGGTCATTCTCTTGGTGCAAAAAAGCTGCTGGAACTGCTGCTGGCCTGCGACGGTCGGGCAGATATGGAACAGGTGCGCGGCGCATTTGGCACAAAATCGCCTGCTGCCGCCATCAAGCTGCTGACAGAAAAGGGTATCATTACCGTAGAAACCAGTGCCATGCGGGCCGTGGGTGACAAGACCCAGCAGCTGGCGGTACTGGCCATGCCCGCGGAGGAAGCCCTTGCACTGGTTACACCGCGCCGCAAGACGGCACCCCTGCGCTATGCGGTGGTGGAGTTGCTGTGCGCCATGGGCAGCGCGGGAGCCAAGGAACTGTGCTACTTTACCGGAGCGTCGTCCGCAACCCTGCGTGGTCTTGCCCAAAAAGGAATTATTACCCTGGAAAAACAGGAGGTCCTGCGCCGGGTCAGCCACGAGCCGGTAGAAGCGGCAGACCCCGTGGTGCTCAACGAGGAACAGACTGCGGCATTTGAACAGCTGGACAAGTTGGCTTGTGCGCAAAAGCCCGGTGCTGCGTTGCTGTACGGTGTCACCGGAAGCGGCAAAACACAGGTGTATATCAAGCTTATTCAAAGTGCCCTGCAGCGGGGCTGTACTGCCATGGTGTTGGTGCCGGAGATCGCGTTGACTCCGCAGCTGCTACGCATTTTCGTATCCCACTTCGGTCAGCAGATCGCCGTGCTCCATAGCTCCCTGCGGGCCGGAGAACGCTATGACGAGTGGAAGCGGGTGCGCAGCGGAGATGCCAAGGTGGTCATCGGCACGCGCTCGGCGGTTTTCGCCCCACTTGAACACATCGGTCTGATCATTCTGGACGAGGAGCAGGAGGGGTCCTACAAGTCAGAGAACACCCCCCGATACCATGCCCGGGACGTGGCAAAATATCGCTGTGCCCAAGAAAATGCCCTGCTGGTTCTGGGCTCTGCAACCCCGAGTGTGGAGACCATGTACCATGCAAGCCGAGGCCAATATCACATGGTACGGCTGACCAAGCGTTACAACCGCAAGTCGTTGCCGCAGGTGCTCATAGCTGATATGAAGCAGGAACTGCGGCAGGGTAACGGCACTTCCATCAGCTCGCTACTGCGGCAGGAACTGGAGTACAATCTGGAAAAAGGGGAGCAGTCCATTCTCTTTCTCAACCGCAGAGGGGCCAGCCGCATGGTGTCCTGTGGGGAGTGCGGCCACGTGCCGGAATGTCCCCGTTGTTCTGCCAACCTGACCTATCATTCGGTCAATCGGCGGCTGATGTGCCATTACTGCGGTCATTCTCAGCCCCTGCCCGATGCCTGCCCGGAGTGCGGTGGTATGCTCAACTTTATTGGTACAGGCACACAAAAGGTGCAGGATGAGCTGGAACAGCTGTTTCCGGGTACGGCCATCCTGCGAATGGACACGGACACCGTGTCTGCCGCGCGGCCTCACGAATACTATCTGGACCGCTTCCGCAAGGAGAAGATTCCCATCCTGCTGGGCACTCAGATGGTGGCAAAGGGGTTGGACTTTGAAAACGTGACGCTGGTGGGTGTCATCTGTGCCGACCTGTCTCTGTTTGTTGAGGACTTCCGGGCCGGTGAGCGCACCTTCTCCCTGCTGACGCAGGTGGTGGGCCGAGCCGGTCGGGGAGAAAAAACCGGCAGAGCCGTCATCCAGACCTTCACCCCGGAGCATGAGGTCATCCGGTTTGCAGCCCAACAGGACTATAGCAGCTTTTATGAGCAGGAGATATTGCTGCGACAGCTGCGCGGCTTCCCGCCCTACGGTGACATCACCGTGCTTACCGTGTCCGGCCCGGATGAAGGGGGCGTGCTACGGGTGTGCATGAAACTGCGGACCGGTCTGGAACATGGTTTGGAGCAGTTGGGTGAGCAGACCCGGGTGCTTGGCCCTGCCCCCGCCGTCATTACCAAAGTCAATAACCGCTACCGCTACCGGCTGGTCCTGTCCGGCCCCAGCACACCGGGACAGCGGCATCTGGTGTCCCACTTGCTGCGGGCAGTGCATCAGGATAAGGAAAACCGGGGTGTATCTGCCTTTGCAGATATAAACCCGTTCGATTAAAAGGAGTGTATACCATGCTGCGTACCATCATTACCGAGGGTGACCCTGTGCTGAACAAGGTCTGTCACCCGGTGACCAAATTTGACGAGAAGCTGTGGACCCTGCTGGACGACATGCGCGAGACCCTTGCCGAATCCAACGGTGTGGGCCTTGCCGCCCCTCAGGTGGGCATCCTGCGCCGGGTGGTGCTGGTCATCAACGGTCAGGACGAGGTGCTGGAGCTCATCAACCCGTCCATCATCAAGGCCGAGGGCGAGCAGGAGGGTCTGGAAGGCTGCCTGAGTGTGCCCGGCAAGTGGGGCAACGTAAAGCGCCCCATGGTGGTGCGCGTGCGTGCTCAGGACCGGAACGGCAACTGGTTTGAGGTGGAGGACGAGGAGCTGACTGCCCGCTGCTTCTGCCACGAGCTGGACCATCTGGACGGCCACCTGTTCGTGGAGCATACCGACCGGCTGTTTACCTCTGAGGAGCTGGACGCAATGATGGAGGATGAAGCATGAAGATCCTCTTTATGGGTACACCCGATTTTGCCGTCCCCTCGCTGGAAGCGCTGCTGAACGCGGGGCATGAGATCTGCGGTGTTTTTACCCAGCCCGACAAGCCTAAAAACCGGGGAATGAAGCTTCAGGCACCGCCTGTAAAGGAGTTTGCCCTTGCGCATGATATTCCTGTATTTCAGCCCGAAAGCGTCAAGGACGGCACTGCTATGGAGCAGATTCGTACTCTGGAGCCGGAACTCATCGCCGTGGCCGCTTATGGCCGCATCCTGCCGGTGGATATTCTGGAATATCCCGTTTACGGCTGTATCAATGTGCACTCGTCGCTGCTGCCCAAGTACCGGGGCTCCGCTCCCATCCACTGGGCCATCCTCAACGGGGACGAGGAGAGCGGTGTGACCATTATGCACATGGCTAAGGCCATGGATGCCGGAGACATCATTGCCCAGGCGGCCACGCCCATCGACCCTAACGAGACGGTGGAAACTTTGCACGACCGCTTGGCTCAGATGGGCGCCAAGCTGCTGGTGGAGGTGGTGGGGCAGCTGAAAAACGGCACCGCCACCCGTACCCCCCAGGACGAGAGTATGGTCACTTACGCGCCCATGCTCTCCCGTGAGCTGTCACCCCTTGACTGGACACGTACCGCGCGGCAGCTCCACGATCAGGTGCGCGGCCTGATCCCGTGGCCTGCCACAACGACGGATATTATCGGCGGTCAGCCAGTGAAGATCTTTGAGGTAGAGGAGACCGGAGTGGCTACCAATGCTGCCCCCGGTACCATTGTGGCTGCCGGAAAGCAGGGGATTGACATTGCCTGCGGCGACGGTGTGCTGCTGCGTATCAAGCAGCTGCAGGCACAGGGCGGCAAGCGTATGGCTGCCGCCGACTATCTGCGCGGTCATCCCATCAACATCGACTAAACAAGGAAAGGAGGAGCGTTGTATGGACGCAAGGGAGGTTGCTCTGCTTACCCTCAATGCCTGTGAGCGGCAGGGGGGATGGTCGGATGGTGTGTTGAAAAAGCAGCTTTCTCAGGCGGGACTGGACAGCCGGGATGCCGGATTGGCTACTCAGCTGTGCTTTGGCGTACTGCAAAATAAGCTCCTTCTGGATTTTTACCTGTCGCAGTTTTCCAATATCCCCCTCAAGCGGATGGAGGCTAAGGTAGTACAGCTGCTGCGCATCGGCCTTTACCAGATGCTGTTCCTTACCCGCATTCCTCACAGCGCGGCGGTGAACAGTGCAGTGGAACTGACCCGGCAGCACTGCAAAAATCCCAGAGCCTCCGGTATGGTCAACGGTATCCTGCGCGCGTTGGAGCGCAGTCTGGACCGTCTGCCCACCATTCCCAACAGCGACAAGGTGCAGTATCTGTCTACTCTGTACAGCCATCCAAGCTGGCTGGTGGAGCAGTGGCTGAGCGAGCTGGGGGAGGAAGAGACAACCCGGCTTTTGGCCGCCAATAACGCAGCGCCACCCATCACCGCACAGGTGAATACCTGCCGCATCAGCAGTGTGGCGCTGCTGGGACGGCTGTCCGAGGCGGGTGTGGATGTGCAGATGCACCCATGGCTCAAGGACTGCCTTATCATTCGTGATACGGGAGATTTGGAGCGTCTGGACAGCTTCCGGGACGGCCTGTTCTACATTCAGGACCCGGCTTCTCGGCTTGCGGTCATGGCGGCCGATGCTCGGCCCGGTATGCGTGTTCTGGACGCGTGCGCGGCCCCGGGCGGCAAGTCCTTTGCCCTTTCCATTGCTATGGAAAACAGGGGAGAGGTGATTTCCTGTGACCTGCATCCCCACAAGAAAAAACTCATGCTGGCTGGGGCGCAACGGTTGGGATTGGACTGTATGAAGCCTCAGACTGCCGATGCCACCGTGTTCCGGGCAGAGTGGGAGAACGGCTTTGACCTTGTGGTGGCCGATGTGCCATGCTCTGGTTTGGGAGTTGTTCGCAAGAAACCAGACATTCGCTATAAGGATCCGGAGCCGCTGGCCGACCTGCCCCAGGTGCAAAAGCGTATTTTGGACAACGTATGCCGTTACGTGAAGCCCGGTGGTGTGCTGATTTATTCCACCTGCACTCTGTTGGAACGGGAAAACCAGCACATTGTAGAGACGTTTTTAGGTGAGCACAGCGGGTTTGCGCTGGAAGCGTTTATTTTACCGGAGCCTGCGGGACAAGTGGAACAGGGGATGCTTACCATGTGGCCCCACCGGCACGATACCGATGGATTCTTCTTTGCCAAGCTGAGGAGGAAGGCATGACCGATATCAAATCCATGACACAAGCGGAGATGGCCGCCTTTTTCAAAGAAATGGGAGAGCCCGCATTCCGGGCCAAGCAGGTGTTCTGCTGGCTGCACAAGGGAGCGGCTTCCTTTGACGAGATGAGTAACCTGTCTAAGTCACTGCGGGAGAAGCTGGCCCAATGTTGTTACATCCATGTGCCCAAGGTGGAACGCAAGCAAGTGTCTGCCATTGACGGTACCATCAAGTATCTGTGGCGGCTGCCGGATGGCAACTGCATTGAAACGGTGCTCATGCGCTACAAGCACGGCAACACCGTGTGCATTTCCTGTCAGGTGGGCTGCCGCATGGGCTGTGCCTTCTGCGCGTCCACGTTGGGCGGCAAGGTGCGCGACCTGCGTCCGTCCGAGATGCTGGATCAGGTGCTGTTCACCCAGCTGGACAGTGGCGAGCCTATCTCCAACATCGTGCTTATGGGCATTGGTGAGCCCCTTGACAACATGGAGACGGTACTGCGTTTTCTGGAACTGGTCAACTCGCCGGACGGACTGAATATCGGTATGCGGCATATTTCGCTTTCTACCTGCGGTCTGGCGGATAAGATCGACGTGCTGGCTCAGCACAAGCTGCAGCTGACCCTGTCTGTATCCCTACACGCACCGGATGATGAGACCCGTTCCAAGATCATGCCGGTCAACCGCAGCGTGGGGGTGGACAGGCTGATGCAGGCCTGTCACGACTACTTCAAGGTGACGGGGCGGCGCATTTCCTTTGAGTATGCTATGATCGACGGAGTGAACGACTCGGACGAGCAGGCCGACCTGCTGGCCAAGCGGATTCGGGGCATGTCTGCCCATGTTAATTTGATCCCCCTCAACCATGTGGAGGAAAGTCCCCTCAAGCCCAGCCGACGGGTCAAGCAATTCCAGAAGCGGCTGGAGGAGCAGGGAGTTACCGTCACGGTCCGCCGCAGGCTGGGCAGCGACATCGATGCATCCTGCGGCCAGCTGCGCCGCAAGGCCATGCAGCAGGAAAAGTCAAGTGTTACAGGAAAAGAGGCTGATATCTCATGAATATATGGGGAATCACCCACCGCGGTGTGGTGCGGGAAGAAAATCAGGATGCCTTTGCGGTGCATACCCTGTCCCAGACGCAGGTGCTGGGTGTTGTGTGTGACGGTATGGGCGGCGCCCGGGCGGGCAATGTGGCCAGCACCATGGCGGTGGAGGCCTTTAACGCACTGTTTCTGGAGCTTTGGCACGCAGGTGCGCTGAGTGCGGATAAGGTGCTGGAGTCTGCCGCTGCCCACGCAAACGAGGGTGTGCATCATCGATCCATGACGGACAGCGATTGCTGCGGCATGGGAACAACCATGGTGGTTGTTCTGTTGGACGCAGCCCATGCGACCATCCTCAATGAAGGAGACAGCCGTGCCTATCACATTACCCCCGAGGCAATCACCCGGGTGACCCGCGACCATTCTCTGGTGGAGGATCTGGTACTGCGTGGGGATCTGACCCCTGATCAGGCCAAAAGCCATCCCCATAAGAATCTCATTACCCGCGCGCTGGGGGCGGAGCCCGACCTGCATGCGGACCTGTTTGAGCTGGACGTGCATGAGGGCCATTTCTTCGTGCTGTGCAGCGACGGACTGAGTAATGTAGTTGATGATCAGGAGATCCTTTATGAAGTGTTGCACGGAGGCGCTGTAGAGGACTGCTGTCAGCGGCTTTTGGATATTGCTATCAAGCGCGGGGCGCCCGACAACGTAACGGTCGTCTTGATTCAATGTTAAGGAGGTGAGCTGCCATGGATCAGAATATCGGAAAATTGCTTGACAACCGTTATGAGCTTCTGGAGCTCATCGGTGTGGGCGGCATGGCCAAGGTCTATAAGGCTCGCTGCCACCGTCTGAACCGCCTTGTGGCGGTGAAGATCCTTCGGGACGACCTGTCTCAGGACTCCGACTTCCGCCGCCGTTTTCAGGATGAGTCTCAGGCTGTTGCCATGCTGTCTCAT